>WFUE01000195.1 GCA_015485125.1 Lysobacterales bacterium
AAAAGTATGTGACCGACGAGTGCATCCCCTCCAACGCCGTATGGCGGAAAACAAGCCGCCCAAAATCAGGTGGATGGCAGCGTAACCCCTGTCTGCCCCATATACTTGCCCGCCCGATCCTTGTAGGACGTCTCGCAAGCCTCGTCGGATTGCAGAAACAGCATCTGCGCCACGCCCTCGTTGGCGTAGATGCGGGCCGGCAGCGGCGTGGTGTTGGAAAACTCCAGGGTGACATGGCCTTCCCACTCCGGCTCCAGCGGGGTGACATTGACGATGATGCCGCAGCGGGCGTAGGTGGATTTGCCCAGGCAGATGGTGAGTACATCGCGCGGAATGCGGAAGTACTCCACTGTGCGCGCCAGGCAGAAGGAGTTGGGCGGGATGATGCAGACATCCGATTCCACATCCACGAAGCTGGCTTCGTCGAAGGCCTTGGGGTCCACCACGGCGGAGTTGATGTTGGTGAAGATCTTGAATTCATTGGCGCAGCGCACATCGTAGCCGTAGCTGGAAGTGCCGTAGGAAACCAGCCGGCGGCCATCTTCGGCGTGGCGCACCTGGCCGGGCTCGAAGGGCTCGATCATGCCGTGCTTGCGGGCCATTTCCCGGATCCAGCGGTCGGATTTGATACTCATGGCAGTTCCTGTCTCGTTGGCGCAAACGGCGCTCAGTTTTTCATATAAACGTCAAAACGACAATTCCCCGCTTCGATGACGTGGTGCGGCCGCTCCAGCAGTGGCGGCGCGCGGCGGGCGCGCTTGACCACCACCCGCTGGCTGGCCCGTTCGCGGGCGGCTTGCAGCAACGCGGCCGCTTCGCTGGCCGCCAGCGGCCAGTCTGTCTGCAACCGGCGCAGCATCTGCATGGGTTTGCTCACCTGCGCCTTGAGATCCGCGCGGGCGAACATGGGGTCAAGATAGATGACATCCGGAGCACTGGCCTGTTGTTGCAGCCAGTGCCGGCTGTCGGCCTGAAAAAGCCGCATGCGGGCGAAGGCGGGGCCGAAATCCGGATGTTCACAGGCCCGTTCCCAGGCCTGGCGCAACAGCAGAAAGACGATGGGGTGGGCTTCCACCAGCGTGACCGGGCTGCCCAGCACCGCCAGGATGGTGGCATCCTGCGCCAGCCCGGCGGTGGCGTCACAGATGGCCGGTCGCTGCCCGGCCTTGAGCCCGCAGGCCCGGGCCAGTGGCTCGCGTTTCAGGCTGGCTTGCCGGTAGCGGCGCAGGCGGTCGGGTTGCAGCCAGTCAGGGTGCCAGCTGCGGCCCTGCAGGGTCAGTTGCCAGCTGCCATCCTCCAGCAGCAGGGCCAGTTGCCCGGCCGCCACCGCCTCCAGCGGCAGGGCGGAGGTGGCCAGTACCCGCGCCTGTGCCTGCACGGTCAGGCGGTCTTCGGCCCGCCGCCAGCACAGGGGAATCACTGCCGCAGGGTTTCGACGCCGTCGGCCTTGCCCACCAGGACCACATGCGCCTGCTGCTGGGCGAAAATGCCGCAGCAGACCACACCGGCCAGGTTGTTGATGGCCCGTTCCATCGCCAGCGGATCGACGATTTTCAGCCCGTGCACATCCAGAATCACATTGCCGTTGTCGGTGACAAAACCCTCGCGCAATTCGGGCCGGCCACCCATGCCCACCAGATGGCGTGCCACCAGGCTGCGGGCCATGGGGATGACTTCCACCGGCAGGGGAAAGGCACCCAGCACCGGCACCCGTTTGCTTTCATCCACGATGCAGACGAAGCGGTCGGAAGCGGCGGCGACAATCTTTTCCCGGGTCAGCGCGCCACCACCGCCCTTGGTCAGGCGCAGGTTGGGGTCCACTTCATCCGCCCCGTCGATGTAGACCGACAGCGGGCCGGTATCGTTGAGGTCGAAGACTTCGATGCCGTGGCCCCGCAACCGCTCGGTGGAGGCTTCGGAACTGGAAACGGCGCCGCGAATGCGATCCTTGATACCGGCCAGGGCATCGATGAAGCAATTAACGGTGGAACCGGTACCCACGCCGATGATGCTGTCTTCCGGCACATATTGCAGCGCCGCCTCGGCCACGCGCCGCTTGAGCTGGTTCTGGTCAGTCATGACTGTTCTCCGAAAGGGAAACCTGCCCGCAATATACCCGTGATTGCCGGGACAACCAATAGCCTGAAATGCGGGCGTGCTCAGGTCTCTGGCTGGCAGCGCAGCCCCATGGCCCCGGTCATGGCCTGAATCTGCCCGGCCAGGGTTCGCAGCCAGGCCTGCAGAGGCGAATGCTTGCGCCAGTACAAGGCGATGCGCCGGTTGGGTGCCGGCGACTCGAAGGGCACCAGCACCAGCCCCTCGGGATTTTGCACCGGCGGCTGCACCGTCAGTTGCGGCAGCAGGGTGATGCCCATGCCGGAGGCCACCATCTGGCGCAGGGTTTCCAGGCTGGTGGCGCGGAATTCGTCCCGTTCGCGGGTGCCGGCCAGCGAACAGAACTCCAGCGCCTGATCGCGCAGGCAGTGCCCTTCGGTCAGCAACAGCAAGGCTTCCGCCTGCAAGGCCTCGGCGCGGATGCGCTTCTCCCTGGCCAGCGGATGGGAGGCCGGCGCGGCCAGCAGAAAATCTTCCTCGAACAGGCAGGCATGCTCGAACTGGGGATGGTCCACCGGCTCGGCCAGCAGGGCGGCATCCAGCTGGCCGCTTTCCAGCTGGTGAATGAGTGTCTCGGTCTTCTCTTCCACCAGATACAGGCGCAATTCCGGGTAGTGTTCACGCAGCCCCGGCACGATATGCGGGAACAGATAAGGTGCCAGCGTGGGAAAGGCGCCCAGATGCAGCTCGCCCTTGCCGGGGTCCTGCAACTGGGTGGCCACCCGGCGGATGTCCTCGCTCAGGCGCAGGATCTCCCGTGCCTTGGGCAACACCGCCCGGCCGGCGGCGGTAAGCAATACCGTGCGCGGCTGCCGCTCCAGCAGGGGCGTGCCCAGGGATTCCTCCAGCTTCTTCAGCTGCATGCTCAGGGTGGGCTGGCTGACAAAGCAGGCTTCCGCCGCATGGCCAAAATGCTTCAGCTCGGCCACGGTGACGAAGTATTTCAAGTCTTTCAGGTTCATGGGTCTGCCTCAGCCGGTCATCCGACCCTGAGCATACCCAATTCGCTGTGGCAAACCCAGCCCTTATATCGGCAAATGTATACTTTTTTATTTAAGCATTTGCCTTGTGTGGCATTGTTTGACAAATTTTTGCATGTTGATTTATGCTAGGCGTGCAAACCTTTATAGCTTTATTGTTAGGAAAACAACCATGCTGACAAACCAAACCAAACCAAACCAAACCAAACCAAACCAAATTATAAACTAATATTTATATTTGTTGCTCTAATATTATTTTCATCGGGTGTGTTTGGCATCAGAACAGGCTTTATTACAACCTTTGTTTATTATGGATATAATGATATCCTAATCAATAGGATTCCTGTATTCATCCTGGCCCCTGAAGACTGGGGTTTTTTATATGGAGAGTATGAGCCCGGTTATAGGGTAACAAACCTATATGGAACCTGTCTCTTATACACATCTG
>WFUE01000196.1 GCA_015485125.1 Lysobacterales bacterium
ACCGGTGATGGGCAGTGGGTACCGAACATACGACATGATATGAACCAATTAAAAAACGACTTCTCCACTGCGCAAGCCAAAGGTGTCAGTCAATATTCTACGGTTGTGGCCGTGGATACCGATAATGAATGGATGGCAGACAAATTCAGCAACGATCCAGAAGCCGCTCAGAACTGGATTGGCAACCTGTTTCTAGCCATGAATGTATTTTATGTGCGCGATTTGAATCTTTATTTACATGTAGGCGATATTTTTCTACGCATTGGCAGTGATCCCTACAGCAACAACGGTGCATCTGATGGGTTGAGTGATGACCTCAGCGCTTTCGGCCAATACTGGAAAAACAACATGGGCAGTGTCTCGCGGGATTTTGCCATGATGTTGTCCGGCAAGATCAGCGCCAACCAGTTCAGTGGGATAGCCTGGATTGATAGTTATTGCAATACAGGTATAACATCTGGCACACAAACCTATGGCAGCTATAGTTTTAATGCCATCGGTTCCAGTACAGCAATTTCACCCAACTGGTCTTCAACCCTGATAGGGCATGAAATGGGCCATAATCTTGGTTCTGAGCACACCCATTGCTATGACTCTCCGCTCGATAATTGTTTTAGCGGAGAAACCTATAACGGCAACAGCTGTTACACTGGCAATGTATCATGTCCTCCTGCCGGCAAGGGAACCATCATGAGCTATTGCCATGTGCCTGCCAGCAGTGGTGGAGCTGGTTGCGGTGACAATCTGGCAGAATTTCATCCCGGTGTAATCACCAAACTCAGTGGGCTAATCAACTCCAATTTTCCGGCATGTATTGATAATTATTCAGACCTCGAATATACCAATGGTTTTGAATGACCAACTGGCCACAGACACTTGAGCCCAGTTATCTACCAAACGCGCTTACCGCCAGCCAGGCCAACACCCTGCTACAGCAACTGCTGCACTGGCCTAGCTGGCGGCAGCATCAGGTACGGCTGTTTGGCCGTTATCTGCCCCAGCCACGCCTGAGTGCCTTTGTGGGCGAGGCCGGGCTGGGCTACCGTTACTCCGGCCTGCAACTGCGGGCCGAAGGCTGGCCGGCCATGCTCCTGCCAGTGGTCGAGGCCGTCAACCACCATTGCCAGCAGGCCTTCAACAGCTGCCTGCTCAACCAGTACCGAAACGGGCGCGACCACATGAGCTGGCATGCCGACAATGAGCCGGAACTGGGGCCGGAGCCGGCGCTGGCCATTCTTTCCCTGAGTGCCACCCGCCGCCTGCATCTGCGCAGAAACGGGGAAACCCGTGCCTGTGCCCACTATGACCTGACGCACAACAGCCTGCTGATCTTCCCGCCCGGCCTGCAAGCCACCCACCAGCACCGGCTGGCACCCAGCCGAACGGTCGATGAACCGCGTATCAGCCTGACTTTTCGCCACATCTGCCCCACATCTGGCAACAAAAACGCCTGACCATGCTGCCGCCATGACTTCCGGCGGTTTTCGCTGACCTTGTATACAGGCACAATGCGATGAAAACCCGACCACAGGTTGTGCCATGAACAAGAAAACTCTCCTGCCCATACTGGTACTGGGTGGTGCCTTTGCGCTGATGGTGACCATGATCGCCATGCGCCCCAAGCCTGAAAAAAAACCGCACCAGCCGAAACCGGTACTGGTGGAAACCCTGACCGTGGAAGCCGGTGAACATCAGGTCTGGCTGGAATCCCAGGGCGCGGTCACGCCCTTGCGCCAGTCCAGTTTGACCGCGCGGGTCAGCGGCACAGTGGTGGAAACCGCTCCGCAGTTTCTGCGCGGCGGTTTTTTTCACCAGGGAGATGTTCTCCTGCGGCTGGACCCCACCGACCTGCAGGTCGCCCTGACCCGCGCGGAGGCCAGCCTGGCCAGCCGCAAGGCACAACTGGCCGCCGAACTGGCCAAGGCCGAACAGGCGCGCAAGGACTGGCAGGCCGGCGGCAAGGGCAAACCCAGCCCGCTGGTACTGCGCCAGCCCTATGTGGATGAGGCCCGCGCCGCGGTCAAGGCTGCCGAGGCGGATCTGGCCCAGGCAAGGGCCAATCTGGAACGCAGCTTCATCCGCGCCCCCTATGACGGGCTGGTGTTGCAGAAGAATGTGGATGTGGGCCAGTTTGTCGGCATCGGCACCACCCTGGGCAGCATTGCCGCCACCGATGTGGCGGAAATCCGCCTGCCCTTGACCGAAGCGGAACTGGCCATGCTGCCTTTGCAAAACGACCAGCCGCAAGCCCCCGTGCCCGTCATCCTGCAACAGTCCGTGGGTGAACAGCTGTTGCAGCGCGAAGCCGTGCTGCACCGCACCGAGGCCGTGGCCGATGACAAGACCCGCACGGTCTACGCGGTGGCCCGGCTGGCCGACCCCTATCTGCGTCAGGCCGGCAAGGAACAGGGAGCCTTGCTGCGGTTTGGCAGTTTCGTGCACGCGCGCCTGCCGGGCCGTGTCTTTGCCAACACCTACGAGCTGCCACGGCATGCGCGCAATGTGCAGGGGCAAATCCTGCTCGCCGACGCATCCATGACCCTGCACATTCGCCCGGCACATGTCATCGCGGAATACGGTGACCGGATTCTGGTGGATCAGGGCATCGAGCCGGGCGAACGGGTGGTGCTGACTCCCATCCCCAATGCCGTGGAAGGCATGCAGTTGCAGGATGCCAACGATCCCCATGCCACCGCCACGGACACTACCCGGGCGGCCACACCGGAGAAGCGCGATGAATGAACAGCGTGGCATCATCGCCTGGTTCGTCCACAACCCGGTGGCCGCCAATCTGCTGATGGTGCTGATCATCATCAGCGGTCTGATGGGCTGGTTCAATATCAAGAAAAAGACTTTCCCGGAAATCACGCCCAACACCCTGACCATCAGCGTACCCTACCCCGGCGCGGCCCCCGAGGAAGTGGAAGCCTCGGTGGTGGTCAAAATCGAAGAAGCCCTGGAAGGGCTGGAAGGGATCAAGGAACTCACCGCCTTTGCCAGTGAAGGCCTGGGCCGGGTGCAGGTGGAAATCGACAGCGGTTACGACCTGGCCACCATGCTGGATGATGTCAAGCTGCGGGTGGATGCCATCGCCACCTTCCCGGAAGAAACCGAAAAACCCGTCATCGCGCGGCAGCAGATCGAAAACCCGGTGATCTGGGTATCGGTCTACGGGGATGTGGATGAACGCACGCTCAAGACCTGGGCCCAGCAAGTACGCGACGAGCTGGTGCAGTTGCCCGAAGTCAGCCTGGCGGAAGTTCAAGGTGGGCGCGACTATGAAATCACCATCGCCGTGGATGAATTTCGCCTGCAGAAATACGGCCTGACCTTCGACGAACTGGCACAGGCGGTACGCAATCATTCCCTGGATGTGCCCGGCGGCAGCCTGCGCACGGAAGGCGGCAACATTCTGCTGCGTACCAAGGGGCAGGCCTATACCGGCGAGGATTTTCGCAAGATCCCCGTACGCACGCGCCCGGATGGCACTACCCTGCTGCTGGGCGATGTGGCCGATGTGCGCGACGGTTTCGTCGAATGGGACGGCATCGCCCGCTTCAACGACCAGCCGGCCATCAGTATCAGCGTGAAATCCGTGGGCGAGCAGAACGACATCCATATCGCCGACCAGGTGGAAGCCTATGTGGCGCAGAAAGTGCTGCCGGGCAAGCTGCATCTGGCCGCCTGGGGCAATTCCGCCTTCTACCTCAAGGACCGGCAGGACATGATGTTCCGCAACCTGCTCACCGGCGCGCTGCTGGTCTTTCTGCTGCTGACCCTGTTTCTGCGCTTCAAGGTCGCGCTCTGGGTCATCATGGGCATCCCCTTGAGTTTTCTCGGTACCGTCTGGCTCATGCCCACCGACCTGTTCGGCAATCTCACCATCAACCTGCTCAGCCTGTTCGGCTTCATCCTGGTGCTGGGCATTCTGGTGGATGACGCCATCGTCATCGGCGAGAGTGTGTACAGTGAAATCCAGCAACACGGCCACACCACCGCCAACGTGATCCGGGGCGCCCATAAAGTGGCCATGCCCGCCACCTTCGGTGTGCTGACTACCATGGCCGCCTTCATGCCCATGCTGATGGTCGGGGGTACCGCGGGCAAGTTCTGGCTGACCATCGGCATGGTGGTCATCATCAGCCTGCTGTTCTCCCTGATCGAATCCAAGCTGATCCTGCCCGCGCACCTGGCGCACATGCACCTCAAACCGCGTGACCAGCACGGCCCGTGGATGCGCAAGCTGGTGCGTTTTCAGCGCTTTTTCGCCGACGGCATGGAGCGTTTTGCCGCTGGCACCTACCGGCGCTGGCTGGAGGCGGCCCTGGCGTGGCGCTACACCACGCTGGCCATATTCGTTTCCGGCCTGCTGCTGGTTTTTGGCCTGATGGGGTATGGCGTGCCCCGTTTCGTGTTTTTCCCCAATGTGCCCAGTGATTTCGTCATGGTCAATCTGGTGCTGGAAGATGGCACGCCGGCACAGACCACCAACCAGCGCCTGCTGCAAGTGGAACAGGCCCTGCAGGCCGTGGCCCGGGAACACCAGCAACAACACCCCGATGAACCCAGCCCGGTGAAATACGCCCTGATGTGGACGCAAAGCGAAACCAGCGGCCAGATGGTGGTGGAGCTGACCAAGCCGGAGCAACGCAGCATCGACACTCACGAACTGGTGCGGCGCTGGCGCGCGCGGGTGGGCGATATCCCGGCGGTTCGTGAACTACGCATACGTGGGGCCACCAAAGCCGGTGGCGGCCAGCCGGTGGCTTTCCGTCTGACCGGCAACGATTACCGGGCGCTGGAACAGGCCGCCCGCGCGCTGCAACAGAAAATCGCCGGCTATGACGGCACCTTTGACGTGGAAAACAGCTTCCAGAGCGGCAATCAGGAAATCAAGCTGCATATTCTCCCCGCTGGCGAAGCGCTGGGCCTGAGCCAGGCGCTGTTGGGCCGGCAGGTGCGCCAGGCTTTCTACGGCGCCGAAGCACAGCGCATCCAGCGCGGCAAGGATGAGATCAAGGTCATGGTGCGCTACCCGCTGGAGCAACGCCGTTCCCTGCATGACCTGCAAAGCATGCGGGTACGCACGGCCCAGGGTGATGCCGTGCCATTGCAGACCGTGGCCCGGCTGGAACTGGGTGAAAGCACCGCCACCATCCGGCGGGTGGATGGTCAGCGGGCCATTTCCGTCACTGCGGATGTGGATACTTCCGTGGCCGAACCGCGAGAGCTGACCCAGGACATCCTGCGCAATGTGGTGCCGGCGCTCAAGCGCCAGTTTCCGCAGGTGGACATTCGCCTGGAAGGCGCCAGCGAGGAACGGGCCAAGCTGATGGCCGATCTGGCACGCGCCGGCCTGCTGACCTTGCTGGTCATCTACGCCCTGATGGCCATACCGCTGAAGTCCTACAGCCAGCCGCTGATCATCATGTCGGTGATTCCCTTCGGCATCATCGGCGCGGTGGTGGGGCATATTCTCCTGGGCCAGAGCCTGAGCATTCTCTCCCTGTTCGGCATCATTGCCCTGGCGGGCGTGGTGGTCAATGACAGCCTGGTAATGGTGGATTTCATCAATCAGGAACGCCGGGCCGGCATTCCCCTGCAACAGGCCATCCGTGATGCCGGTGTCAAGCGTTTCCGCGCCATCATGCTCACCTCGCTGACCACCTTCTTCGGCCTGATTCCCATCCTGCTGGAGACCAGCTTGCAGGCGCAGATCGTCATTCCCATGGCCATTTCCCTGGCCTTTGGCATTCTCTTCGCCACCGTGATCACCCTGTTCATGGTACCGGCACTGTATCTGGTGGGCACGGACCTGCGCCGCTGGCTGAACGGTGACCAGTCAAGCGAAACCACCGGGCTGGAGGAACAGCCCGGCTGAAACCGGCCGCCGGGATCCTCATCCCGGCGGTCGCGATTCCAGCGTACTTGCTTGACTTACCCGTTTCCGGGTTTACTGGGCGCTTTTGGCCTTGGGGGCAACCGGGGGCTCAGGTTGCGAAGCGGGTGCGGGTCTGGCTTCCGGCTCGCCAATGACCACCCGCGCGATTTCCACCGGATCCTTGCTGGTCCACTGGGCGTTGGCGGCAAAATAGAAATGCGGCCCCACCACGGCACCGGCCATGGGCAGTTTCAGCTCCGGCTGGCCGCTGACCAGAGTCTTGAGGCTGCGGATGGTATCGCCGGCCTCGTTGAGGTCGTAGCGCATGATCCGCTGTGGGCTCATGCTGGATTGCACCGCGATCAGGCGACCGGGCACGGCGTAGAGACGCTCGATGCCGGTGGTCACCAGTGGCGCCAGGGTTTTCAGTAACATGGCCTTGTGCTTTTTGCGATCGAGCAACAACACGCCAACCGTGCTGTCCGAGACATACAGCTTGCCGGTGTCCGGCATCCAGGCGATGCCACTCAGCCCTTCCAGTGCCGGCAATGCCACCAGCAATTTCAGGGGTGTGCCGTTTTTCTGTTCTTCCTTCGGCAGCCAGTAGATGCTCCGGGCCAGACGATCGATCACATAGACATTGCCGGCCTCATCCACCGTCACCGCGCCCAGGTTGTGGGGCTTGTCCGCATCCGGCAGCGGATGGCGGGAAAGAAAGCGGCCATTCTTCAGACGAAAGGCAAACAGCATGGGCTGGTCCACCCCATCGGGGTTGCGGAAGCGCTTGCCGGGGTTGCTGCTCACCCAGAGGCGCTTGTGCTTTTCATCCACGGCCAGGTCATGCACCGATTGCAGGCCATTCTTCCGGTTGGGGCGAATCCAGGGCTTGAAGGTCTTGTCCTGGATATCCGCCGCCAGTACCTGCCCGGTCATCACACTGCCCAGTAGCAGGCGTTTCTTCAACGGATTCCAGGCCATGCCATCGACCACCCAGCGGGTGTCGTCCAGCTTCATCACCGGGTCATAATCACCCCGTGGCTTGGCATTGAGCTCGAAGGCCTCGCTGACATGGCGATAGAGCCCATAGCCCTTGATGTTGTCGAAATCTTCTCCGGTGAGGTCATAGCTGACGCCCAGATTGGACAACAGCAACAGGGTGTTGAAGGCGTTTTTCTTGTCATCATTCAGGGCATAGGCCGTGGCCAGGCGGAACTGGATATCCGGATCATTGGGTGCCATTTTCGCCAGTTTCTGCATGACCTTGAGGAAATT
The DNA here is from genome assembly GCA_015485125.1 of Lysobacterales bacterium. Taxonomy (GTDB): domain Bacteria; phylum Pseudomonadota; class Gammaproteobacteria; order Xanthomonadales; family S139-57; genus S139-57. Next base: position 7,154 of record WFUE01000196.1, read on the forward strand.
GGCGTAATCCTTCTGCCCGTAGTAGATGGCGGCCAGCTTCATGTAGGCCGGCACGGTTTCCGGCACCCGCACTCGGGCCTGTTTCGGCGCGGGCTGAAACTTGTTCACTTCCTGTGCCTGTACCGGCAATGCCAGTGCGACCAGCAACGCCGGCAGCAGTATCTTCAACAATTGAGCCATGACTTGCGATTCTCCCGTTGTTCGGTGGTGGCTGCCGCCGCTTCGCGCAATACAACGCGATCGGCTTCGGCCGCTTGGCAGGGCAGGCGGGTGGTGTACACCCGTCCGTCCCGCAAATAGTGGACTTCCACATCCTTGCCCAGTGGCCGGGTGGCCAGCACGCTTTCCAGATTGCTGGCGGAAACGGCCTGACCATCCAGCGACAAAACCAGATCACCCGGTGACAAACCGGCGCGCATGGCCGCGCCCTCTTCCCAGACCTGGGCCAGACGCGCCTGCCCCTTTTCGGTGGCGCGGACCAATGCTCCCAGGAAGGGTTGCTCGGGCACTTCCAGTGCCTTGCCGCCCTTGTCCTGGCTGTCACGTGGGCGGCGCAACGTGTATTCGATGCCGAAAGGCTCTAGCAGTTCCGCCAGCGGCGGGTCTTCCGTGCCATAGACCCAGGCGGCCACCTGTTCACGCACATCTACGCCGGTGACCTTTTCGATCAGTGCCTCGAAACCGCGTTCGGGCAGGCCTTCACCGGTGGTCTTCCACTGCTTCCACAGGGCGCGCATGACCTGGTCCAGCGACAGGGCGTGGCGGGTCTGCTGGCGAATAGTCAGATCCAGCGCCAGTACCGCCAGTGCGCCGCGGGTGTAATAGCTGACGATGGCGTTGGGCGCGTTTTCATCCTGCTTGTAGAACTTGGTCCAGGTATCGAAGCTCGATGCCGCCGGTGACTGCTTGCGCTTGCCGCTGCCGCGCATGGCCCGGCTCAGGGTCTCGCCCAGATAGCGCAAATACTGTTCCAGTGAAATCAGGCCGCCGCGCACCAGTGGCAAGCCCTCGTAGTAGACCGTGGCCCCCTCGAACACCCACAAAAGCTCGGTATGCACTTCCCGGCTGAGATCGTAGGGCACGAAGGCCGCCGGCTTCATCTGTTTGACATTCCAGGTATGGAAATATTCGTGGCTGATCAGGGTGAGGTAGTTGAGGTAATCGTCGGAGATGCCGGCCTTGCCACGCTGTGGCAGTTCCCGGCGGGCGCACATCAGGGCGGTGGAGGCCCGATGCTCCAGTCCGCCGTAGGCGTTTTCGCCCACGGCGGTCATGAACAGGTATTCCTCGGCGGGGAACTCGTTCTTGAAAAAGGCCTGCTGGGCCGCGCAGATGCGGGGCACATCCACCGCCAGCCGCTCCATGTCCGCCTCATGTGAACCGGAGAGGATAAATTCGTGGCGGACGCCGTTGACATCGAAGACCAGCGAATCGAAATCGGCGATCTCCACCGGATGGTCGATCAGGGCGTCGTAGTTTTCCGCGAAATAGCGGCCAAAGGCGTAGCGGGGGGTGTTTTCCGCCCGTAGCAGGGTGGTGCCCACCTTCCAGTGCTGATAGTCGCCGCGCGGTGGCGGGTGGATGTCCACGGTACAGGGCTGGTCGGCCTGGCCCAGCACTTCCAGAAACACGGACGTTCCATTGAAGAAGGCCCGCCGGGTGTCCAGCCAGGCGGCACGCACGGAAAAATCGAAAGCATAGACCTCATATTCCACCCGCACTGGCGGGCAGTTTTCCGGCAACTGCCAGCTGCTCTTGTCCAGCTTGGTCAGCAAAACCGGCTGGTCATCGGCATCCCGGGCATGAATACGCACCACATGCTTGGCGAAATCCCGGATCATGTAGGAACCGGGAATCCAAGCCGGCATGCGCAACACCTGCCCGGCCGGATCGGGCCGCTGAATCCGCAGGCTGATGGTGAAGATATGGGCTTCCGGGCGGGCCGGCGTAATGCTGTAGTGTACGGGGGCTTTGGAAATCATCGGCGGATTCTACTCCTGTTGGGCAGGTGGAATCCAGCCGATCAGCTCCAGAGTTCGCGATCTTCCCGGGATCGGGTGATTTCAGCGGGAGTTCTCCAGCGGGTTTCCTGCTCCATCCATTGCACCAGTGCCGCCATGGACATGGGCCGGGCGATATAGTAGCCCTGTGCCTGGTCACAGCCCATGTCCTGCAAACGCCGCAGTTGCTCGCTGGTTTCCACCCCTTCGGCCAGTACTTCCATGCCCATGGACTGCCCCAGCACGATCATGGATTGCACCAGCGTGCGGTAGTTTTCCGAATCCAGCAAATGGTCGATGAACAACCGGTCGATTTTCATCAGTTGTGCCGGAATCTGGGCCAGATAGGCCAGGGAGGAATAACCGGTGCCAAAATCGTCGATGGCCAGGCGCACGCCCAGTTCATTGGGTTTGAGCCAGGTCTGCTTGCGCAGTTGAGAGGATTGCACCAGCAGCCTTTCGGTCATTTCCAGCTCGAACTGCTCGGCGGGCCAGTTCTTCCTCGACAACGACCGCCCCAGCTCCTGCCAGTAACTCACGCGATGCAATTCATCGGCGCAGACATTGATGGCCAGGCGGATGCCTTGCATGGCTGCCCGCTGACTCGAACACTCCTGCAGCGCCTTGCGAATGACATACTGCCCCAGTTCGTGCATCAGGCCCATTTCCTCGGCAACGGGGACGAAATCCGCCGGAGAGACCGTGCCCAGCTCCTCATCCTGCCAGCGCAGCAGGGCTTCCACACCGATGATACTGCGAGAGGCCAGGTCCACCTGCGGCTGATAGACCAGAGAAAGCGCACCCTCGTTCAGGGCGTGCTTCAGACGGTCGGCGATCCGCAGGCGAAACTGGCCGCGCTCCAACCGTTCGGGGATGAACCGGCCTGGCGGCCCGTATGGATCCTTGCGGGCTTCCGCTAATGCAATCATGGCGGCCTGGCTCAATTGCTCCACCGTCTCGCCATCATCAGGAAAATGAACGCGGGAAATGGCGGCGGGGCAGTGCATGGCGCGCCCACCCAGGTCAAACCGCTGCTGAAAAAACTGGCGCAGGTCATTTTCCGACAGATTATCCATATCCGTGGGCACCACCAGGCTAAGACGGTTTTCTTCTACCCGCGCCAGAAAGATCCCTTCTGGAAGAAAGACCTGCAATTGCAAGGCCACCGTGCGCAGCAGGTCTTCGCCCAGAGAATAACCAAAACCTTCACGAATGCGTTGCAGATAAAACAGTTCGCAGGTATAGATGGTCAGCCGCAGTCCCTGCGCATGACTCATGCGCGTATCCAGCCAGCGACGCAAGGCCTGGCGATTGGGCAGGCCGGTCAATGCGTCGCGCAGGGCCAGTTCCCGCATCCGCTCCACATGCAATTCCCGCTGTCGCAACGAAGACAAATGCGTTGCCCAGGCCAGGCGGTACGCCCCATAGCCCAATGCCAGCAGGCCCAGATAGGCAACCAGTTGTGGTAACACCAGTGATTGAAAACTGGCGTATACCGGATGCAAAGACTGTTCAGTGAGTACATACAGGTCATATTCCGGCAAGTAGCGCACGGCCAGGAAGATCTGGTCCATCCATTTCTCCACCCTGCCCTGTTCGGCCACCTGCTTGATGAAATCAAAGTGGTCCTTGGGCATGGGTCGTGAAAACACCCAGTACCACTGCTCCATTTCAGGCGGGTTCGCGCTTTGGAGGTAACCATCGCCCCGTACCAGTGAAATGGACTGCCCTTCCTGCAAGGACAAGGAAGTACCCGGTACCGCGTCCGAACCCAGCAGAAAGGCGGAAGTCATCACCCACTGGGGCTGGCCCTGGTCATCCCGTACGGTGAAGCGAAAGGGCACCACCCATTCGAAGAACAGCTTGAAGAAATAGGTGCGCCCCAGCACCATGTGATCGCTTTTCAGCGCCTTCTGGAAGGAATCGCGGGTTTCCGGGATTTCATTGAGATTGGGCAGCGCCGTGCCCGGCGGAAAATCCGTCACCAGCACCAGCTGCCCGTCCGGCCGGGCCAGGCCGAAACCTGCCAGCCCCGTGTTTCTGGCCTTGACCCGCTCGATCAGGGCCCGGCCACGGGTTTGCAACTCCTGCTCGCTCATGTCGGCCAGGGATTCCCCCAGCACGCGCAACTCGGCTTCGTAAGCCAGCAGGCTGTCTCTCGCAGTCTGCGCGTAGAGCGCATTCAAGGCATTGGTGGCATCGGCATAATCATGAACGGTGTCCTGCCAGGTCTTCCATAGCAGGAAGACAAAAATCAGACTGACCGTTCCAAGGAACAGCAGAAACAGGAAACGCAGTGGCTGACCCACCCAGTTGGGCATGATGCCTCCCTAAGCTTGTGACAAGAAAACCATCCTGCCTCGGTAAAACCATACCACAGACCCGCCATGCTTACATTTCCACGCCCCTTGACTGTTCATGGATAGCATCCTCCCCCAAAAGTAATATAATGCGAGCTTTTCATCGGACAAGCCCCATGAGCGAACGCGAACAGATGCAGTTCCAGACCCTGATCGTCGGGGCCGGCCCGGCGGGGCTGGCCTGCGCCATCCGGCTGAAACAGCTCGACCCGGAACAGGAAATCTGCGTAATCGAAAAAGCCGCCGTGCCGGGTGGCCATACCCTCTCCGGCGCGGTGATCGAACCCGGCCCGCTGGATGCCCTGCTGCCCCACTGGCGCGAACAATACCCAGGCATCTGCGTGCCGGCCCAACGGGATGAATTCCGCCTGCTCAACGCCCGTGGCAGCCGCAAGCTGCCCCTGCCACCGGGAATGAAAAACCACGGCAATTTCATCGTCTCCCTGGGTAATCTGGTGGCCTGGATGGCTGAACAGGCCGAAGCACTGGGCGTGGAGTTGTTCCCCGGTTTTCCCGGCTCGGAAGTGCTGTTTGACGAAAGCGGCCAGCGGGTGACCGGCGTGCGCATCGGCGACATGGGCCTGAACGCCGACGGCAGCCCCGGCCCCAACTACACCGAAGGCATGGATCTGCTGGCCGAAACCACGATTTTCGCTGAAGGCTGCCGTGGTCATCTGGGCAAGCAGTTGATCCGCCACTTCCGGCTGGATGCCGACAGCCAGCCGCAAACCTACGGTATCGGCATGAAGGAGCTGTGGCAGCTGCCGGAGCAGCGGCTGGAAGCCGGCCACATCCTGCATACCATTGGCTGGCCCCTGCCCGGCGACACCTATGGCGGCAGCTTCGTCTACGCGCTGGATGACAACCGCCTGGCCATCGGCTTCGTGGTCGGGCTGGACTACGCCGACCCCTGCCTGGAGCCTTTCGAGCTGTTCCAGCAGTTCAAGCACCACCCGGAAATCCGCCCGCTGCTGGAAGGTGGCGAGATCCTCTCCACCGGTGCCCGCGCGCTGGTGGAAGGCGGCTGGCAATCCCTGCCACGGATGGACATGCCTGGCGCCCTGCTGATCGGCGATGACGCCGGCACCCTGAATGTGCCCAAGATCAAGGGCACCCACATGGCCATGCAATCCGGCATGCTGGCGGCCGAACACCTGCACGAACAACAACAGACAACCGGCTATCATCAGCGTTTTCTCGCTTCCGCCGCCGGGAAGGAACTCCACCGGGTGCGCAACATCCGCCCCGGCTTCCACAAGGGCCTGTGGCCGGGCATGGCCAATGCCGCCCTGGAAACCCTGCTGGGCGGCCGCACGCCCTGGACGCTGCATAACCACGCCGACCACGAGCAACTGCACCCGTTGGCCGGCCAGCCCTGCAACACGCAACACCCGGCCCGCAGCCTGCCACCACGTGACCGGCTGGCCTCGGTCTACTTCGCCGCCACCGAACACGAGGAAAGCCAGCCCGTGCACCTGAAAGTGGCGGACACCGAGCTGTGCATCAACCAGTGCCGGGAACAATACGCCAACCCCTGCACCCGCTTCTGCCCGGCCGGCGTCTACGAAATGGTGGAGGACGAACAGGGCCTGCGTTTGCAGATCAACGCCGCCAACTGCGTGCACTGCAAGACCTGCGACATCAAGGACCCTTACCAGAATATCCACTGGACCGCCCCCGAAGGCGGTTCCGGCCCCAACTACCAGAATCTATGAGGCTACAACATGAAAATACTGGTCGCACTCAAGCGTGTGGTGGACTACAACGTCCGCATCCAAGTCAAGCCCGACGGCAGCGGCGTGGCCGTGGAAGGGGCGAAGATGAGCATCAACCCCTTCGATGAAATCGCCCTGGAAGAAGCCCTGCGCCTGAAGGAGGCCGACAAGGCCGAGGAAGTCATCGTCGTCAGCATCGGCCCGGAGGCCGCCCAGCAGCAGCTGCGTACCGGCCTAGCCATGGGTGCCGACCGGGCCATCCTGGTGCAGAGCGATGAAGCCGTCAGCCCGTTGCATGCCGCCCGCATCCTGCACACGCTGGTACAGGCCGAACAACCCGGGCTGGTGCTCCTGGGCAAGCAGGCCATCGACGATGACAGCAACCAGACCGGGCAAATGCTCGCCGCCCTGTGGGGTCGGCCCCAGGCCACCTTTGCCTCCAAAGTCGCACTGGAAGGCGAAACCGCCACCGTCACCCGCGAAGTGGATGCCGGCCTGGAAACCATCGCCGTGGACCTGCCCGCGGTCATCACCTCCGACCTGCGCCTGAACGAACCGCGCTTCGTCAAGCTGCCGGACATCATGAAGGCCAAGCGCAAGCCGCTGGACATCCGCCCGTTGGAAGAACTGGGCGTAACCCCGCCACCAGCCTGCCAGATCGTGCGCTGGCGGGCACCCGAACCACGACAGGCCGGCCACAAGGTGGAAACGGTGGATGAACTGCTCACTGCCCTGAAAGAACGAGGAGTGCTCTGATGCGTTGCCTGATCATTGCCGAACACGACGGCCAGAACCTCAACACCGCCACCGCCCGCGCCGTGGCCGCCGCCAGCCAGTTGGGCGTGGAAGCCATCGATGTGGCCGTGCTGGCCCACGGCGGGCAAGCCCTTGCCGAGCAGGCCGCCATTCTCGAAGGCGTCAGCCAGGTACTGCTGCTGGACCGGGAGGAAAACGCCCATCCGCTGGCCGCCGTGCTGGCCCCGCAGATCGCCGCGCTGGCGGAAGGCTATTCGCACCTGTTCATGCCTTCCACCACCTTCGGCAAGGACGTGCTGCCACGGGTGGCCGCCCTCATGGGCCTGCCGCAGATCTCCGACCTGATGACCGTCAAGGGCCCGCATCATTTCGAGCGGCCCGTCTACGCCGGCAACGCCATCATCGAACTGCAATGCCCGCCGGAACAGCCCGTGCTGGCCACCGTGCGTACCGCCTCCTTCAAGCCGGTGGGCACGGGTGATGCCGCCCCCATCGAAACCCGAGCACTGGAGATCGACCTGCCGGGCCATACCCGCTTCGTGGCACTGGAGGCCGATGCTGGCGACCGCCCCGACCTGCAATCGGCGGAGCGGGTGGTCTCCGGTGGCCGTGGGCTGGGCAGCGAGGAAAACTTCCGCCTGGTGGAACAACTGGCCGACAAGCTCCATGCCGCCGTGGGCGCCTCCCGCGCCGCCGTGGATGCCGGCTACGCGCCCAATGACCTGCAAGTGGGACAGACCGGCAAGATCATCGCGCCGGAGCTGTACATCGCCCTGGGCATTTCCGGTGCCATCCAGCATTTGACCGGCATCAAGGATGCGGGCACCATTGTCGCCATCAACAAGGATCCGGACGCGCCCATCTTCGAAGTAGCCGATCTGGGCCTGGTGGGTGACCTGTTCGAGATCGTGCCGCAACTGCTGGAAAAACTGGACTGACCCCGACACCATGCGCGAAACCACCGCCGAACAGCCCCTGTGGGAGCCTGGCCCGAAACAACGGGAACAGAGCAACATGGCGCGCTTCATCCGCCATGTGGAAAAGCACTACAGCCCGGACGTCATCGACTACCCGGCCCTGTACAACTTCTCCATCGGCCAGCCCGGTCGCTTCTGGGAAGCGGTGTGGGAATTCTGCGCCATCCGCTCCTCCCGTGGCTGGGATGCGGTGGTGGACGATCCGCAAAAAATGCCGGGCGCGCGCTGGTTCGAAGGCGCGCGGCTGAACTTTGCCCAGAACCTGCTGCGCCAGGCTGATGAACGCCCGGCTCTGACTTTCGACAGCGAGGCGGGCCACCGCATGCAGCTGAGCCGCGCCGAACTGGCCGACAAGGTCAATCGGCTGGCCTGGGC
>WFUE01000197.1 GCA_015485125.1 Lysobacterales bacterium
GCATTGGTCAATTGCTGGATTTGCCGGGCATCCAGCCACCCAGCCACCGCTTGCAGGCGATGGCCGAGTTCTGGATCGAATTCCCGGGCTTCTTGTAGTGCAGTCGCTATGGAAAGTGGCTTCTTCATTGCATGGTCCTCTCCCTCGCCGCCCGTACAGGCTGCCGTTACATGCCGGTCGTAGCCCGCTGGCGCGGCTCCTGTCAGTGTGTTTTTTTTCAACCGAAAACGCAAGCCGCGCACAAGCCCTTGTGCGCTACTGGCTCCAGCGTTATATTGCGCCACCCCAAAACGGAGCATGCACTATGAAGAAGAAAACCCAACCACCACGCAACAACCCGGTGGCCAGGCACGCGGCCCGGTTTCAGCGAGCGCAGGTTTTTCGTGACCGCAGCAAGTATCGCCGCAAGGCCAAGCATGTGCGCAAGGCGGGTTGGTCAGGGTCCATGGCTTTCGTGGGCCGTGACCAGCCCGTCTGTGTTCAGGCCCGGGTCAGTCGCGCGATCTGCCGGTCCTGCCAGCGGGCCAGCGTGACCATGGCCAGGCTGGCGCCAATCAGGGCCATGAACATGTCGGACTGGGTATCCCAGACATAGCCCTGGGTGCCGAGAAAGGCTTCCGCCGCCTGGCCGGAGAACAGCGCCACCCACCATTCGATCAGTTCATAGAAAGCGGAGATGGCCAGGGCCACGCACACGGACAGAAAAGCCTGCCAGCGCCGGCCCTGGACGATGTGCAGGCGGATGAACAGCTCCCGCGCCACCAGTGCCGGCACGAAGCCCTGGGCCAGATGCCCCAGCTTGTCATAGTTGTTGCGGCTAAAGCCGAACCAGTCCATCCACCATTGTCCCAGCGGCACTTCGGCATAGGTGTAGTGCCCGCCTGCCATGAGGATGATGCTGTGCAGGAGAATCAGCAGATAGAGCAAGGGGGTCAGCGGAAAGCGCCGGCGGGTGAAAAACAGCACGGCGGCGGCCACCAGCGCCGGGGTGACTTCCAGCCACCAGGTGGGGTAGTCATGGGGCCGCCAGGCCGACCAGCCCAGTACGCCGGCGAAGATCAACCACCACAGCGGCCCGAATGGCATGCGGCAACCTTCGCTTCAGCCACGCAGGTGCCAGGGCTTGCCCGGCACCTTGTAGAGCTGGCCCTTGATCTCCTGCCGCCATACCTTGCCGCCCTGTACCCGCACGGTGATTTCCGCCGTGTAGGGCATGGCATCACCGGGGCGGTTGATGAAGGCGGTCCAGAGAATCTTGCTCAGCTGGGTACGCTGTACTTCCAGCTCCACCAGCTCGGTGGCGTTCTTGCCGATTTCCAGCGGGGTTTGCGTCTCGCCGCGCAGGTGCAGTTGCGGGTCCAGCCTGATCACGGCCTCGATACCTTCGATGCGATAGCCGCGCCTGACCGGGTTTTCCAGTTGCAGCCGCAACAGAAAGCGGCCCTGTTGCAGGGCTGTGGGCTGCAGGCCGCGAATTTCCACCAGCGGCTTTTTCAGGTTGGGCTGACAGGCGGCCAGCAGGGCCAGTGCCCCGGCGGCCAGCAGGAAACGGGCGAATCGACGCATGCGGCAATCTCCTTGGGTTCGCTGCGCCGATAATGGCATTGCCGGCTCAGGTATACAAGTGGCAGCGAATCAGATGCGGGTCGCTTTCACTGCCCAGGTTGATCTGCTCGGGCATGGCCTGGCGGCAGATATCTTTTGCCTGCGGGCAGCGCGGGTGGAAATGGCAGCCTTTGGGCGGGTTGAGCGGCGAGGGTACATCCCCTTCCAGCACGATGCGCTTGGCCCGCTTGCGCGGGTCGGGCACGGGTATGGCCGACAGCAGCGCCTGGGTATAGGGGTGTTTGGGCTCGCGGTAGAGGTTTTCCGCCGAGGTCATTTCCACCAGCTGGCCCAGATACATCACGCCCACATCGTCGGAGATGTGCTGCACCACCGCCAGATCATGGGAGATGAACAGGAAGGAGATGTGCTTTTCCCGTTGCAGGCGGGCGATGAGGTTGAGTACCTGGGACTGCACGGAGACATCCAGTGCCGAGACCGCCTCGTCGGCGACGATGAACTTGGGATTGAGCGTCAGGGCGCGGGCAATGCCGATACGCTGGCGCTGGCCGCCGGAGAATTCGTGCGGATAGCGGTGCAATACATGCGGGCGCAGGCCGACGATGTCCAGCAGCTCCTGAATCAGCGCCCGCCGGCTGGCATCATCGCCGATGCCGTGGGTTTCCAGCGGTTCCAGCAGGGTTTGCAGAATGGTGCGCCGCGGGCTCAGGGAGGCGTAAGGGTCCTGGAAGATGATCTGCATGTTGCGCCGCTGGGCCACCAGGGCCTGGTGATCCAGCGCGGTGATGTCCTCGCCGTCCAGTATCACCTGCCCGGCGGTGGGCTCGTGCAGGCGCAGGATGGCCCGCCCCAGGGTGGACTTGCCGCAGCCGGATTCACCCACCAGCCCCAGAGTACGGCCGGCGCGCAGCTGGAAGCTGACGCCATCCACGGCCTTGAGCCAGCCCACGGTACGGCGAAAAAACCCGCCCTTGATGGGGAAATGCTTTTTCAGATTGCGTACATCCAGCAAGATCTCGCTCATGCGCCGGCCTCCAGCGGGTAGAAACAGGCCACCTGGCTGCCATCGGCCTGGCGTTCCAGCGCGGGCTCGGCCTGGCAGCAGCGCTCCTGTGCCTGAAAGCAGCGGTCGACGAAACGGCAGCCGTTGGGCAGGTGCAGCAGATCCGGCACCGTGCCGGGAATGGTGGGCAGTTCCGCCTTCTTCTGTTCACGAATGCGGGGGATGGAATCCATCAGCCCGCGGGTATAGGGGTGCTTGGGGTGGTGGAACAGGGTTTCGATGTCCGCTTCCTCGATGACCTTGCCGCAGTACATTACCACCGCCCGCTGGCAGGTTTCCGCCACCACGCCCAGATCATGGGTCACCAGCACCACGGCGGTGCCGAATTCTTCCTGCAACTGGACGATTTCCTCCATCACCTGCGCCTGGGTGGTGACATCCAGCGCGGTGGTGGGCTCGTCGGCCAGCAGCAGTTTGGGCCCGCAGGAAAGCGCCATGGCGATCATCACCCGCTGGCGCATGCCGCCGGAGAGCTGGTGCGGGTATTCGTCGATGCGCTTTTCCGGCGAGGGAATGCCCACCTTGGCCAGCATGTCGATGGCCACCTGCCGCGCCTGCTTGCGGGTCAGCTGCTTGTGGCGCACCAGCACATCCACCATCTGGCTGCCGACGGTGAATACCGGGTTCAGCGCGGTCATGGGTTCCTGAAAGATCATGGAGATTTCCCGCCCGCGCACCCGGCGGTATTCCGCTTCCGGCAGGCCCACCAGCTCGCGGCCCTGCAGACGGATGCTGCCGGAGACGATGCGCCCCGGCGGCGAGGGGATCAGGCCGAGAATGGCCAGCGAGGTCACCGACTTGCCACAACCGGATTCGCCCACCACGCCCAGGGTTTCACCCGGCAGGATGTCGAAACTGACATCGTCGATGGCGCGCACCACGCCGCGCTCGGTGTTGAATTCGATGCGCAGGTTGCGCACGCTGATCAGGGGTTCCACCGCGCTCATCTCATTGCACCTTCTTCGGGTCCAGCGCATCCTGCAATGCGTCGGAGAACATGTTGAACGCCATCACCAGCACAAAGAGAAAGGCGGAGGCGGTGATGAAATTGGAGAAGTGGCCGGCCTGCACTTCCTGGGTGGATTCGGCGATCATCAGCCCCCAGGAGACACCGTTTTTCACCCCCAGGCCGAGGAAACTCAGAATCACTTCCGACTTGATGGCACCCACGAAGACGATGGTGGCCTGCACCAGCAGAATGTGAAAGGTGTTGGGCAGGATATGGCGGAAGATGATGGTGAACTGGGGCACGCCGATGGCGCGGGCCGCCTCGACAAATTCGAAGTTCTTCAGCTTGATCACCTCGCCGCGCACCAGGCGGGCGGTGGCCGTCCAGAAGGTCAGCACCATGGCCACATGCATGGCGTAGGGAAAGCCGGAGAGGGCAAAGGCGATGGCGGCCACGAACAGGTAGAAGGGAATGGAATCCAGCACACCCATGAGCCAGAGAATCAGCTCGTCGGCCCAGCGGTTGCTGAAAAAGCCGGACAGCGCGCCCAGCAGCCCGCCGAGAATGGTGGACAGTACCGCCACCACCAGGCCCACTTCAAAGGCGGTCTTGGTGGAGAAGATGGCCCGCTGAAAGATATCCTGGCCGATGATGTTGGTGCCCAGCCAGTATTCACTGGAAGGCGGTGCCCACATGGGGCCGTCGTTGGCGCTCCAGCCCTGACCCCAGAGGCCGGCCCACACGCCCAGGGCGATGATGCCGTAAAGGGCCACCACCGCCAGCGACCACATGCCCATGCGGTCGTGCATGAACTTGTACAGGGCCTTGGACCACAGACTCTCGCGGGCGCGGGGTTCTTCCGCGGCCACCTCCACGGCGCAACCGGTATTCGCTTGACTCATTTCAAAGAAACCCTCGGGTCCACAACCTTGTACAGGATGTCGTTGATAATCAGCACGACGACGAACAGCACCGCCGTCAGCCCCACCACCGCCTTGAGGATGGGCTGGTCACCGGTGGTGATGGCATCGAAGGCCACCTTGCCCACGCCGGGAATGCCGAAATAGCTTTCGATCAAAAGGGAGCCGGACACCACCACCAGCGGAATGGAAAACATGATGCGGGTGATGATGGGGATCAGGCTGTTCTTGAGGATGGACTTGAACAGCAGCTCCGCCGGCGAGGCGCCGTAGGCCCTGGCGGTGCGTACATGATCACGCCCCATCTCCTCGACGATGACCGCGCGGTAGAAACGGGTGTTGTAGCCCAGGGCCACGAACACGGAGGCCAGCGTGGGCACGGTGACATAGCGCAGGTAGTCCCAGAAGCTGTAGACATCCCAGCCCAGCACCGGAAACCAGTTCAAACCGTAGCTGGAGGAGAAGATCACCTGGAAGGCGATGATGACGATGAGAAAACTCACGCTCATGCCCACCACCGAACCGGCCATGATCAGCTTGTCGATCCAGCCGCCGCGGTGATAGGCGGCCACCAGCGCCAGCACCACCCCCAGCAGGTTGCCGAGGATGAAACCGGGCAGTATCACCGCCAGCGACACCGGAATGGTGCGCTTGAGAATGCTGCCCACCCGCTCGCCGGAAGAATCCGAATAGCCGAAGTCCAGGGTCACCAGCTCACGCAGGTAGTCCAGATAGCGCACCACGAAAGGCTGGTCATAGCCCAGCTGGTGGCGCACCTGGGCGATTTCTTCCGGCGTGGGGTTCTTGCCCAGCAGGTCGTAGGTCTTGTCCGGGCCGAAATAGACCATCAGCACGAAGGAAATCAGGGTCACGCCCAGCACCAGCGGGATGCCGGTAATCAGCTTGCGCAGGGTGTATTGCAGCATTTCCACGGCCTAGTTCTCCTCTTTCTGCAGTACATCCACGAAACGCAGGTGGAAGCCGCCGACGATCTGGCGGTCGGCGTAGGAAATCACATTCTTGTGCCACATCATGATGCGGTCGCGGGAAAGCCCGGTATTGCTGACGCAATCGTCGATCATGATTTCGTTCATCTTGCGGTAGATGCGCGTGCGTTCCGGCGAGGGCTGCATCACCGCGGCCTGCTCGTACAGGCGGTTGTATTCCGGGTTGTTGTAGTTGGAGTTGTTGGAACCGGGCGAGCCGTAGGGGCCGTAAAACAGTTGCAGGGTGTTCTGGGCGTCGGGGTAATCCAGCCCCCAGCCCATGCCCACGATCATGATCTTGGCCTGCTTCACCGCCTTGTTGAAATCGCCAAAGGTGGCGTAGGAATCGAATACCACCTTCTCCTCGGGAAAGCCGATGGCCTTCATCCAGCCACGGAACTGCTCGAACATCTGCCGGGTGGTGACCGAGGCCACGCCACCATAGACCAGCGTGGGCAGGTTCTCCGCCGTCCAGCCGCCGGCCCGCATCAGGGCACGGGCCTTGTCCAGATCACGGGTGACACTTTCACGGGAGAGATTGGGGTCGAACTCCGGCACCACCGGCGGAATGATGCCGGGGAAAATCACCCCGATGCCGGAGTAGAAACGCTGGTTGCGGTCTTCCCAGTCGAAGGCGGCGCGAATGGCGCAGCGCAGCTGCTTGTTGCGCTTCTCCCGCTCCGGATCGTCGTTGTAGCCGATGGCCGGGTCACGCATGTTGAAATCGGTATGGACGAAACCGGCCTCGATGGCATGGCTCATGCGGTATTTTTCCGCGTACTCCGGCTTGAGTTTCAGTGGCCGCTGCTTGCTGGCCAGCACTTCCTCCACCTGCTCCACCGGCACGCCGGTGAACTGGATTTCATTGCCCTTGGTGAAGGACGCCCACTGGGCCGCGGACTGCTTGATGAAGTCGATCTTGAGCACATCCACCAGCGGCGGAGCCTTGCCCTGAATGGCCTCCAGCCCGAAACCATCGTGCAGTTTCGGGTCGAAGCCTTCGGCTTGCAGATCGATGGGTTCCTGGCGGAATTTCACGTTGCGCACCATCAGCGCATAGGTGCCCGGCTCGTAACGCAGCATGCGGAACGGGCCGGAACCCACCGGATGCACGGCGAACTCCCTTCCGTACCGGGCCACCGCCTCCCTGGGCACGATGGCGGAAAAGCCCTGGGCGAAGGTATGAATCAGTTGTGGATAGGGTTTCTTCAGCTTGATCTGGATGGTGTAGCGGTCCAGCGCCTTCAGCCCTTCCACCTCGGCGTTGTAGTCGGCACCCTGCTTGCCCCAGTCGTCCAGACCGATGATACGACCGGCCCAGAGCCAGCTGCCCTGAGAGCGGTTGTTGGGGTCGAAATGGCGCTGGATGCTATAAACGAAATCGGCGGCGGTCAGCTCGCGGCCCTTGCCATCGGGAAAGGCCGGATCATCGATGAAATACACGCCGGGCTTGATGCGGAACACATAGGTCAGCCCGTCTTCGGAGACCTCCGGCATGCCCGTGGCCAGATTGGGGGTGATTTCGTAGGGCCGGGCCAGATACTTGTAACGATACAGGGTATCGTAGACATTGGTCATGATGGTATTGGCGTACATGGTGGCCGAGTTGAGCGGGTCCAGCGAAGCCGGCGCCCCGGCCAGGGAATGGCGGTAGATTTTCGGCGGGCCGTTCAGATGCCCTTCCAGTGCCTTTTCCACATCCACCCCCGCGCCACAACCCAGCAGGGACAGGGGGAGTACAGCCAGCACCAGCGCCTTGCGCAGGGCCTGAAACACGGTGATTGGAATCATGCAAACCCGTTGACCAATTTTGGGAGGCGTAAGCGTACCCCAAACGGGGGAGGTTGGCCAGTATGGCCACGGGCTTACTTGCCAATACAGAAACTGGAGAAGATTTCCCCCAGCAGGTCATCGGCGCTGAAGCGGCCGGTGATCTCCGACAGGGCCTGCTGCGCCAGGCGCAGTTCCTCGGCCAGCAGCTCGCCGGCACCGCTCAGGCGCAGGGCTTCGCTACCCTGCTGCACATGGCTCCAGGCCCGTTGCAGGGCATCGAGGTGGCGCTGGCGGGCACTGAAGACACCGCTGTGGTGGCCACCGCAGGCCCCGTCATAGAGGCGATCTTTCAAGGCCTGTAGACCCTCGCCGGTGCGGGCGGAGATGGCCAGGGCATTTTCCCCCGCTGGTGGCGGGCGGTCACACAGGTCCACCTTGTTGTAGAGCAGCAAACTGGGCAGGCGGCGGATTTCCTCCGGGATTTCCGGGCGCTGATCCGGGCAGGTGGCATCGACGATTTCCAGAAGAAAATCCGCCTGGCGGGCTTCCTGCAATGCCCTTTCCATGCCCAGCCGTTCGATCCGGTCGCCACTGGTACGCAGCCCGGCGGTGTCGATGACATGCACCGGCATGCCGTTGAGCAGGATCTGTTCCCGCACCAGATCACGGGTGGTGCCGGGAATGTCGGAGACAATGGCCGCCGCCTCGCCGGCCAGGGCGTTGAGCAGGCTGGACTTGCCGGCATTGGGCCGACCCAGCAGAACCACCCGGATGCCATCACGCAGCACCTTGCCCTCCTGTGCCTGGGCCAGTACCTGACGGAAGCGATCCTCCAGCGCCTCCACCAGTGCCAGCAATTGACCATCGGCGAGAAAGTCGATCTCTTCCTCGGGAAAGTCGATGGCGGATTCCACCCACATGCGGCAGTGGGTCATCTGTTCCTGCAAGTCGCTCACGGCCTCGGAAAAGGCACCGCTCAGGCTGCGGTTGGCCGCGCGCACGGCCGCTTCGGAGGCGGCATCGATGAGATCGGCCACCGCCTCGGCCTGTACCAGATCCATGCGCTCATTGACAAAGGCCCGCTGGCTGAACTCGCCGGGGCCGGCCTGGCGCGCGCCCAGTGCCAGTACCCGTTTCAACAGCAGGGAAAGCACCACCGGGCCACCGTGGCCCTGCAATTCCACCACATCCTCGCCGGTGAAGGAGGCCGGGCCGGGAAACCAGAGCAGCAGGCCCTGATCCAGACTTTCGCCCTGTTCATCGAGAAAATGGCGCAGAACCGCCTGTCGCGGGGCCGGCAGGGGTTTGCCGGTCAGGGTTTCGGCCACAGTACCCGCGGCCGGGCCGGAGATACGAATCACGCCCACCCCGCCCCGGCCCGGCGGGGTGGCGATGGCGGCAATGGTATCGCTGGCCATGGCCCGCGGCTCAGGCGGGTTTCTGCTCCAGCCGGCGGGTGATCACCCACTGCTGCAGCAGGGAGAGGCCGCTGTTGACCGTCCAGTACAGCACCAGGCCAGACTGGAAGAAGGCGAACATCACCGAGAACACCAGCGGCATGGCCTGCATGACCTTCTGCTGCATGGGGTCGGTACCCATGGTGGGCGAGAGCCGCTGGGTCAGGTACATGAACAGGCCGTTCAGGGCAGGCAGCACGTAGTAGGGGTCCGGCGAGCTGAGATCCTGCAACCAGAGGATGAAGTGGGCCTGGCGCAATTCCACCGATTCCAGCAACACCCAGTACAGGGCGATGAATACCGGAATCTGCACCAGCATGGGCAGGCAGCCACCCAAGGGGTTGATCTTTTCTTCCTTGTACAGCTTCATCATCGCCTCATTGAGGCGCTGACGATCCTCGGCGTAACGCTGCTTGATGGCCTCGATGCGTGGCTGCATCTGGCGCATGCGCGCCATGGAGCGGTATTGCGCCTCACTGAGCTTGAAGAAGGCCAGCTTCAGCGAAAGCGTCAGCAACACGATAGCCCAGCCCCAGTTGCCCACCAGACTGTGGAAGAAGTCCAGCACATGGAACAGCGGCTTGGCGAAGATGGTGAACATGCCGTAATCCACCACCAGCTCCAGCCCGTCGGCCACTTCCGGCAACACATTTTGCAGTTTCGGGCCGGCAAACAGACGGCTCTGGAAAACGGTTTCCTCGCCGGGAGCCAGCTGGCGGGGTTCGCTGACTTCCGTCAGCAGGTAGCGGGGTTCCGTGCCGGGAATGACCCGGGTGCTGTAATGCCAGACTTCTTCCGCCGGCGGTATCCAGGCGGTAAAGAAATGCAATTGCAGCATGGCGCCCCAGCCCTGGGCGAAACTGGCCTTCAGGGGTTCATCCGCCATCTCGTCCAGCGGCAGCTTGACGAAGTGTTCCTCCGGGTTGTAGATGCCAGCCCCGACAAAACTGTAGCGGCTGGTATCGGAATAGGAGAAAGTATCATGCGGTTTGGGTGCGGTGCGCTGGAACTGCTGGTAGGCACTGAGGGTGCGGGGCTGGTCACCGGTATTGCGCACCACCTGTTCGCTGTGGATGACATAGCTCCCCCGCTCAAAGCGATAGCGCTTGGTCACCGCCAGGCCGTCACCCTGCCAGTGCAGTTCCACGGTCAGTGCATCCGCATCACCCAGACGATAATTATCCTGCTCCGTCTGGAAAGGCGTTTTGTGAGTGGGCGCGCCCCCTTCCGGGCTGATCAGGCCGTTCTGGCTGACATAGAACAGCTGGTCACTGTGGTCCAGCAGGACAAAAGGCACATCCGGCTGATCCGCCGCCACCGGAAATGCGGGCAGGTCGGCATAGACGATACTGCCGCCATTCAAGTCCAGCTTGAGGTTGAGTACATCGGTCTGTACTTCAATCAGCCGGGCCGAGTGGTCGTTATCCATGGTGGTAGCAGGCAGGTCCGCCGAACCCGTGGCCTGGCGTGCATCGGGTACATCGGCCACATCCGCCAGCTGCCCTGGCGTAGCAGCCGTCTGTGCCGGCTGAGGCTGGTGGTGGGCGCGATTCTGGTCATCCATCCAGGCCTGCCATAGCAGGTAGGAGACAAAAAGAAAGGAGAAAACCAGCAGGGTACGGGTATTCATGGATCAGGCTCCGAATGTTCGCCAGTGGCGTTCCAGCGCTTTGAGCAGGGTTTCGTTGTCGGCCCGGGTGGCCGCCGGGCGGGCCATCACTACCAGATCCACGGCAGACAGGTCTTGACGGTGTTGGCGGAAACTTTCCCGTACCAGCCGTTTGATCCGGTTGCGGCCCACGGCGCGTTTGTCCACTTTTTTCGATATGGCCAACCCCAGTCGAGCGGATGCTTCCCCGTTGGGCCGGCCCAGAACAGTAAAAAAGCGATCCGCGGATCGCTCTGCCTGTTCAAACACCCGCCTGAACTGGGCCCCGTTGAGCAAGCGCGCCTGGCGCGGAAAACGGGTGCCGGTCATGGTTCAGACGGGTGGCAAGACCCGTCTCAAGCGCTCAGACGCTTGCGGCCCTTGGCGCGACGCGCGGCCAGGATGGCGCGGCCACTGCGGGTTTTCATGCGGGCACGGAAACCGTGGGTACGCTTGCGCTTCAGATTGCTGGGTTGAAATGTGCGTTTCATGTCTACAAACCTTTGCGATAAATCAGGGTGCGAAAATCAAGAGGCGAATCATACTTTTCGCCGGGGCTTGCTGTCAATGGCTTTTGTTGACGGGCTTGTATTGACTACGAACGGCAACCGAGTTAGGCAGCCCGTGCAACGCAGAGATACGGAAAACAAGCCGCCTATTTCCCTTTCTACCAGCACCCATTTTGGGCGAGCGGTTTTTTGCCAGACAAGGCGGAGGGGGTAAACGAGGAGGGAGCATACATTCCAGTATGTGACCGACGAGTGCATCCCCTCCAACGCCGTATGGCGGAAAACAAGCCGCCCAAAACCGTAGGGTGCAATAGCGCCAGCGTATTGCACCGGGACCCTTTCAGTTTCCACGGCGGAATACGGCTTCGCCTATTCCGCCCTACGACAGCCAGTTTCAAACAGCGGTTTTTCGCAAATTGAGGCGCCGGGGTCAGATTGCGAGGGAGCGTACCGGTCGGTACGTGACCGACGAGTGCGTCCCCTCCAATGCAGTATGGCGGAAAACAAGCCGCCCGGTCATCCATATACCTGCACAGATTTTGGGCGAGCGGTTTTTCGTCAGACAAGGCGGAGGAGGTAAACGAGGAGGGAGCGTACAGGTCAGTACGTGACCGACGAGTGCATCCCCTCCAACGCAGTATGGCGGAAAACAAGCCGTCCAAAAAGCCGCCCAAAATCAGGCTGCGTGCGTCTCCAACCCACACACCTTGTTCGCCGGCACAGCCTCGTCAATTTTCTTCGGCCGGGCCAGGTTCAGGTTGTTCATGATCTCCACAAATTCTGCTTCACTTTTACCGGCCAGGCGCGGATTGGTGCGTTTTTCCTCGCCGATGCTGCTGACGGTACGGCCCTTGTAGTCGTGGCCGGGGTAGACCAGGGTTTCCTCCGGCAGGACGAACAGGCGGTCAACAATGCTGTGGTAGAGATCCTTCGGGTTGCCGCCCTGAAAATCGGTACGTCCACAGCCACCGATCAGCAGGGCATCGCCGGTGAATACGCGGTCGCGCCAGTGGTAGGAAACACTGCCCGGTGTATGGCCCGGCGTGTTGATAACCCGAATCACCTCGTTGCCGAAAACCAGTGTCTGTTCATCTTCCAATTGCACATTGGCGCATTCGGCACCGCAGTTGCGGCCCACGGCGGTGGTGGCGCCGGTGGCGTCTCGCAGCTGGCCGGCGGCGGTGATGTGGTCGGCGTGTACATGGGTTTCGAGAATCCAGCGCAGTTTCAGGCCCAGCCGTTCCAGTTCGGCCAGGTAGAAATCCTTTTCGCTGTCCACGGTGTCGATCAGCACGGCTTCACGGGTATCGCTGTCGGCCAGCAGATAGGTGTAAGTTGAGCTTTCCGGTTCGAAATACTGTTTGAATATGGCCATGACGATCCTCCTGAAACGATGGTTGTGAGTGAACAAGATGCGGGCTGTGGGGTCGAATTGCAAGTTTGCCCTGGCGGGATGGTACCGGTAGAGTGGCCGCCCCGCTGGTTTTCATTAGATATTGGAGGCGATTTTGCGGTCCGGGTTCCTTTTATTTTGTTTTGCTGCGTGGGCACAGGCCCAGACTGAACTGGTGCCCGTGCAGGTCACCGCTGAACGCAGTGCTGTTTCCGTGGCCGATACCGCCGCAGCCGTAACCGTGGTGGAGATGGATCCCAACACTGCACCAGCGCTGTTGCTGCTGCCCGACTACCTGCGAGGTCAGACCGGCGTGTTCGTGCAGCAGACCACGCCAGGGCAGGCCACGGTGATCGTACGCGGTCTGAAGGGCTCGCAGGTACTGAACCTGGTGGATGGCATGCGCCTGAACAACGCCTTCTTCCGCGCCGCGCCCAACCAGTATCTGGCACTGGTCAACCCGCAGTGGGCCGACCATGTGGAGGTGGTGCGTGGCCCTGCTTCCGTACTGCATGGCGGGGATGCCATGGGCGGGGTGGTGCAGGTGATTACCCGTCAGCCAGCCTGGAACCAGCCGGCCGAAACCACCGTGCAACTGGCCGGCGACACGGCCCAGCAACTGCGCCGGCTGGGGGTGGAATATAGTCAGGCTGGCGAACGCTGGGCCAGCCTGCTCCTGGCCGACGGCCAGCAAACCGGCCCGCTGCAGACCGGCGGCGAACAACTGGATAGGGCCGGCTACCGCAGCCAGTCTGCCTTTTACAAGTTGCGTTACCGCCATGGCGAGGATGGCGAATGGATGTTCAATGTGCAACATCTCAGGCAGCCGGCCACACCACGGCTGGATGAACTGGTGGCTGGTTACGGCCAAAGCGAACCATCCTCCAGCTTGTTTCGCTTCGAACCCAATCAGCGGGATTTCGCCCATCTGCGCTGGCAGAAAAGCCTAAGCCAGCCCTGGGCCCGGCAGCTGGACATGCACCTGGCCTGGCAACGCATCGAAGACAGCCGCCGCACCCGCGATACCGGTTCCCCGTGGGAAAACCGCGAATTCAATCGTAGTGATCTGGCCGGCTTCACCGCGCAGTTCGATACCTGGCTGGGCCGGCAACGGCTGGTCTACGGGCTGGAGTTTTGGCGGGATCGCGTAGCCAGTGAGCGCTACCGCCTGCGCCGTGATGAAGGGCTGATGGAAATGCGCCGCAGCCGCTTTCCCGATGGCGCGCGCATGAACAGCGATGCCTTCTACGCGGAGCTGGATGGTGGCAATCATGGCTGGCACTGGGGCGCGGGCCTGCGCTACAGCCGTTATCGCATCACCCTGCCGCAGGCTGCGGCAGATACCGCGATCCAACTGCAACCGGCCGATACATCCGGCAGTCTCAGCCTGCGGCGGGAACTGGGCCCGGCCCTGCAATGGGTGAGCACCTTCAGTAAGGGGTTCCGTCCACCCAATGTCTATGATCTGAGCGCTCTGGGACCACGGCCCGGCAACCGGTTCAATATCGCCAATCCGGATTTGGGGCCGGAGGCGGTCTACAGCCTGGACAGCGGCTTCAAATGGCAGGGTACGGGCCATTTTGCCGAGCTGTACCTGTGGACGGCCCGCTATCGGGATCGCATTGCCGCCGTGCCCACCGGTGTGCTGACCGATACCGGCCGTATCGTGGTGCAGAATCGAAATCTGGGGCGGGAAAACCTGCACGGGCTGGAAGCCGGCTGGCACTGGCAACAGGGCTTGAACCGCTGGCAGGCCAGCCTCAACTGGGTTTGGGGAGAAAGCCGCGGCGAAGGCAGCACCACGCCAGCGGACCGCATTCCGCCCCTCAACGGCATGCTGGCGCTGGAGCGGCCACTGCGGCAATGGGAGTTGCGCCTGTGGACACGCTGGGCGGCACGGCAAAACCGCCTCAGCCCGCGGGATGTGCGTGACCCGCGCATCCGCCCCGATGGCACACCGGGCTGGATCACGCTCAACGCCGCCCTCGGTGGCCATTGGGGCCCACACTGGCGCTGGAGCCTGCGACTGGAAAACCTGCTGGATGCCCGCTATCGGGAACACGGCTCCGGCATCGACGCGCCGGGCCGCAACCTGGGCCTGTGGTTGGAGGGGCGTTGGTAAATGTAGTGGATCCGCTTAAATGGCTACCGGGTGCAGTTCGTAAACCTTGGCGTACCTGGCAGCTGTTTTGAGATCATGGTTCTTCAAGGCTGTACGAATGTCATCCAATCTGTAGGCTTCTTCCAGGCCAAGATAGGGAGCCCATTCCGTATCGTCCAGAACAACTTCCACCTCGACCTCGGCCACATACTTCCCTTCATGAATAAACTTCTTTTTTCGACACGTTCTGTTCATTTTCTTCGTCTCGCGAAATTCTCATCCCACAATGTCGGGTCAGGTTTGTATGCTGTCACCAGCACGGCGGGCTGATCCTGGTTTTTTGGAATGCCCCAGACTGCGTGAACGGGCTTGCCATGCCTGTCTTGCTGCAATACCAGTACACATGCTCCTTTGGGATAGTCGGGGTAGTCCTCCAATAGGCTGGCAGCCATCAGTCCATCCACAATCTCTCGCGCTGTCAACCCGTCATTCGCCAGTTCGTCGTACCCGTGCTCGGATATCCGTATTTTGCCTGCCTTGGCAAGGGCTTGTATGTTTACCAGCGTCTTGCTCACTTTCTACCCTGCAATGGACAGGGGGTTCCCATGGATTCTCCTGTCCTCATCAACTATCGAAATCTCTGGTGACAGTGTTGCGTGAAATGGCGGTGTTTTCAATGAAAAACTACGGGCAACTGCCGTACACCACCGCATCTCCGTGATACACCGCCTCGAAATCCCCGGCGGTCAATTGCTTCAGTTCCCGCAGCAAGTCGTCATCCCAGTTGTCGTGGTGTTCACCGGTAATGAACAGATTGCTGCCGGTATCCGCCAGCACGATGCCGTATTTTTTCATTGCTCGCAGTATGGCCTGAATGGGCGGGCTGAAGCCGGAAATGTCGTAGCCGGCCTTCAGGCGAAAACGCTGGCCCATGGCCGGCAGTGCCGTACTGCAACCACCCTGGCCGTCGGAATGGGTGGCCGGCGGGATATAGGCGCGGCGAATGTTGCCCAGGGTAAAGCGCAGGGCGTGGTTGACCTGGCCTGTGACCATCACTTCCTCGTAGCGCACCAGCCCCGGCAGAATGGCCAGGCCGGAGGCGTCCGCCGAAGTCCAGCCCGCCGGGCGGTTCTGTTTCTGTGACAAATCCCAGATGGCACCGGAGCCGGCCTGCCAGCTGCCGGATGCGCGGCTGGTGGCAAAGGTTTCATAGAGCTTGCAGCTGCCCTGTTCCACTACCAGCACATGGCGGTCGCCACTGTCCACCGGCGCGCCTTCGATGGCCGGGTTGTCGGGAATGGGGTAACAGCCCACATCCTGCGCGCCAGCGGTGTTGCACTGGTCGGCCTCCAGATCACTCTCGTCCCAGTAGGTGAATTGTACCGGCACCCGTGTCTGCCCCTGGGGCACGATATTGTAGGGAATGCCGATGTCCTGCCCCGCCCACTGGGTGCCGAAATCCGGGTGCAGCGGGGTGCTGGCTCCGATGCTGGCGATATAGGCATCGGAATCCGGATGCACGGGGGCCTGATCGATGGGCGTGTTCCACAAATCATCCGCAGGGAACAGGGAACAACCGGCAATGCCGGGCACATTGCCACCCGGTGCGCTGGCCTGACCTTCAAACCCATCGGAAAATGCGCTGTCACTGCCACCACCGAGCTGGCTGTACTGGGCACTGTCCACCACCTGCCAGTTCAGCCCCAGGCTTTTGGTCTCCAGGCTGACGGCAGGGCCATTGACGGTGATGACGGTATAGGTGGTCATCTTTTCCTGTTCGCCATAGCTGGCCCAGTTGTGATAGCTGGCCGCGTCAAACCACTGGTCGGCGGTATTGCCATCGGTAAGCGCGCCAGCCACGCCCACGGTGAGGTACACCGTACCCTGCGCGTCTACCTGCTGCCCTTTCACCGGGTGGCTGCGCTCATAGGCGTGGTTATGGCCATTGATGTACATATCCACCCCGTACTGCTCCAGCAGGGCGCGCAGTTGCGGCGCTTCCGAAGTGGGGCCGTGGCTGTCACCGGTGCCGAGCAGCGGCGCGTGGCCGAAGACGAAGATATGTTCATATTGCCCCTGCGCCTGTGCCAGTTGTTCGCGCAGCCAGTCGTACTGGTGCACGCTGTAGCAGTTGCTGTTGCGGGCCGGGTCGTTGAACAGGGCCGGATCACTACAATACTCAGCACAACTGGCATGGCTGGCCGGCAGGTTGTTGCAGGAGAGCATGTTGCCGTAATCATTGTTCAGCCGCAGCATGATGAACAGGCTGTTGCCATAGCTGAAACGATAGTAGAAATAGCTGGGGTAATCGCTGGTGTTGGGGTCCAGCGAGCAGACCGCGCCGGGGGAATGATCGGTGATGTAGCGATTGAGCAGGGTGAATTCGGACGTGCCGCCATCCTGATCGTAGAGGTTGCAGATGCCGTCGCCGCACAGATCCGGGTACCAGTTGCTGCCCCAATTGTCATCATGATTACCCAGGGCCGGGTAGAAACTGGCTCCCAGGCCCATCACCGGCGTCCGGTCCAGAATGGGAGACAGCATGGCCTTGACATTGCCGTTGGGCGCGCCCGTACAACTGCTGTTGGGGTCGATGGTGGCCGGGTCGGTGGCAAAGCAACTGGTGATCTGGCCATTTTCCCGGTAGCCGTCGATGAGATCGCCAGTGGAGACATAAAAGGCCACGTCCGCCTCGGTGGCCACCTGGTCGATCACCTGCTGTACCCGCGCGTTGCGGGCGCAGCCGCCACCGTTGAAATCGCCGAATACCACGAAACGAAAGCTACTCTGCTGGGCATGGGCCGACAAGGCCAGCAGCAAAATCCACCCGTGCAAAAACCGCATATTCCCCCCTGGAATGCGTGAAATGGATGGCCAGACTAGACCATGCACCGGTCTGCGTCTGTGAAGCATGGCACAAATACTGGCGAATGCCCTGACGGTCGCGGGTTTTGTTGCCGCAGGCTTCAGGCTACAATGCGCGCGACGTTTCCTTTTACATTCTGGAGTGATTACCCATGGGTTTGAAAACCGTACCCGCCGGCCCGAATCTGCCGGAGGTGGCCAATGTCATCATTGAAATTCCCGCCCACGCCGACCCCATCAAGTACGAAGTGGACAAGGATACCGGTGCCTTGTTCGTGGACCGTTTCATGGCCACGGCCATGCACTATCCCTGCAACTATGGCTATATTCCCAACACCCTGTCGGATGATGGTGATCCGGTGGATGTGCTGGTGCCCACGCCCATTCCGCTGCAGCCCGGTTGCGTGATTCGCTGCCGCCCCATCGGTGTGCTGAAGATGGCCGACGAGAAGGGCGAGGACGAGAAGGTCATCGCCGTGCCGGTGGACAAGATCACCCCCCTGTACGCCCATGTGCAACAGCCGGAGGATCTGCCCGAGCAACTGTTGCAGCAGATCGCCCATTTCTTCGAACACTACAAGGATCTGGAAAAGGGCAAGTGGGTGAAGGTGGAAGGCTGGCACGGTGCCGACGAGGCCCGCCGCATGGTTTCCGCCGCCGTGGAGCGCTTCAACCAGGCCTGAGTGCCACTAGATAAGGACAGCCGATGCAAGAGAAATACCAGCCGCAGGCCATCGAGCAGGCCATCCAGCAGCACTGGGAAGCCGAGGGCACCTTCGAGGCGAAGGAAGACGGGCGGGAGAAGTTCTACTGCCTGAGCATGTTCCCCTACCCCAGTGGCCAGCTGCACATGGGCCATGTGCGCAACTACAGCATTGGCGATGTGATCGCCCGTTTCCAGCGCATGCAGGGCAAGAATGTACTGCAACCCATGGGCTGGGATGCCTTCGGCCTGCCGGCGGAGAACGCGGCCATCAAAAACGGTGTGCCGCCGGCGGAATGGACCTACCGCAACATCGAACAAATGCGCGGCCAGCTCAAGCGACTGGGTTTCGCCTATGACTGGAGCCGGGAGCTGGCTACCTGCCGGCCGGAATACTATCGCTGGGAACAGCAGATGTTCGTGCGCCTGTTCAAAAAGGGGCTGGTCTATCGCAAGAACGCGGTAGTGAACTGGGACCCGGTGGATCAGACCGTGCTGGCCAATGAACAGGTTATCGATGGCCGCGGCTGGCGTTCCGGCGCGCTGGTGGAACGGCGGGAGATTCCCCAGTGGTTTCTCAAGATCACCGCCTATGCGGAAGAACTCCTGCAGGGGCTGGACCGGCTGGAGGGCTGGCCGGAGGCGGGCAAGACCATGCAGCGCAACTGGATTGGCCGTTCCGAGGGTCTGCAATTCAGTTTCGCCCTGGCCGACAGCGACCAGCGGGTGGAAGTCTACACCACCCGCCCGGATACCCTGATGGGCGTAACCTACATGGCGGTGGCCGCCGAGCATCCGCTGGCTCGCCAGGCCGCGGAACGCAACCCGGAAATCGCTGACTTCATTCGTGAATGTCAGCAGGGCGGCACCTCCGAGGCTGCGCTGGAGACCATGGAGAAAAAGGGCATGCCCCTGGGCGTGGAGGCCATTCACCCCATCTCCGGCGAGAAGGTGCCGGTTTGGGTGGCCAATTTCGTACTCATGGGTTACGGCACCGGCGCGGTGATGGCGGTACCGGCCCATGACCAGCGCGACTGGGAATTCGCCCGTCAGTACGGGCTGCCCATCCGCCCGGTGATCGCCGATGAAAGCGGTCAGGTAGCGGATGTCAGCGAACAGGCCTATACCGAGCGGGGCCGGCTGGTGAACTCCGGGCCCATGGACGGCATGGATTTTCAGCAAGCCATGGACTATCTGGCCGAGCGCTTCGAGCGGGAAGGCATTGGCCGCAAGACCGTCAACTACCGCCTGCGCGACTGGGGCGTTTCCCGCCAGCGCTACTGGGGCTGCCCCATTCCCATGGTGCGTTGCCCGCAATGTGGCGATGTGCCCGTTCCGGAAGAACAACTGCCGGTGGTGTTGCCGGAAGACGTGGTGCCCGAAGGCGCCGGCTCGCCACTGGCAAAGATGGACGCATGGAAAAACTGCGACTGCCCGCAATGCGGCGGCCCGGCGGAACGGGAAACCGACACCTTCGACACCTTCATGGAATCGTCCTGGTACTACGCCCGCTATGCCTGCGCCGACAACGATCAGGCCATGCTGGATGAGCGGGCCAACTACTGGCTGCCGGTGGACCAGTATGTGGGCGGTATCGAACATGCCATTCTCCACCTGCTCTACGCCCGCTTCTTCCACAAGTTGATGCGCGACGAGGGGCTGGTTGGCAGCGACGAACCCTTCACCCGCCTGCTCACCCAGGGCATGGTGGTGGCCGAGACCTGGTACCGGGAAGAAGACGGCCAGAAAATCTGGTACAACCCGGCGGAAATCGACATCGAACGCGACGAGAAGGGCCGGGTGGTACGGGCGATCCACAAGCGCGATGGCCAGCCGGTCATCATGGGTGGCGTGGAGAAGATGTCCAAATCCAAAAACAACGGCGTCAATCCGCAGGAGATGATCGACCGCTACGGTGCCGACACCGTGCGCCTGTTCAGTCTTTCCGATGTGGCGCCGGACCAGTCGCTGGAATGGACGGATGCCGGCCTGGAAGGGGCCTGGCGCTTTCTCAACCGCCTGTGGAAGCAGGTGCGGGATTTCATCAGCGGCGAGACGCCACCGGCACTGGATGTGAACGCCCTGAACAGCGCCCAGAAAGCCCTGCTGCGCAAGTTGCACCAGACCATCGCCAAGGTCAGTGACGACATGGGCCGGCGGCAGACCTTCAACACCGCCCTGGCCGCCATTCGCGAGTTGCTCAACGAACTGGGCAAGCAGCGGGACGACAGCCCGCAGGGCCGGGCGCTGGAGCGGGAAATCTGGCTGGCGCTCATCCCCATGCTCTCGCCTGTGGTACCGCACATCACCCAGCAGCTGTGGCAGGCGCTGGGGCAGACGGGGGAATTGAGCGACCACCCCTGGCCACAGGTGGATACCTCCGCCCTGGAGCAGGACGAACTGACCCTGGTGGTGCAGGTCAATGGCAAACTGCGCGGCAAGATCACCGTGGCGGCCAGTGCCGGCAAGGACGAAATTCTCGCTGCCGCCCGCGCCGACGAGAACGTAGCCCGCTTTCTTGAAGGCAAGACCCTGCGCAAGGAAATCCTGGTGCCCGGCAAGCTGGTGAATCTGGTGGTATCCGGATGAGTATCCGGCTCGGCAGCTGGCTGGCCGGGCTTCTGCTGAGCCTGATGCTGCTGGCAGGTTGCGCGGGCTACCATCTGCGCGGCGCGCAGGCGCTGAGCCAGCGCTACCCCGAACTGCGGCTGGAAAAGCCCGACAGCCCGCTGGGCACGGCACTGGCCCGCCAGCTGGCCATGGCCGGTGTTCGCCTGCACGGTGACGAAGCGGCACCGCAACTGCATCTTCTCAAGGCGGGCTTTCAGCGCAAGGTATTGTCACTGGACAGCCGGGGCCGGGTCAGCGAGTTCCTGCTGGTTTACCGGGTCCGCTTCCAGTTGCGCGCGCCGGGCCGGCACTGGCCCGAGCGGGAAATCCGCCTGGAACGGGCGTTCAATTTCGATGATGACCAGATTCTGGGCAAGTTTCGTCAGGAGCGGCTGATGCGCGAGGAAATGATCCGTGATGCCGCCAGCCGGGTGCTGGAAGCCCTGCTTTATCTGCCTGTACCGGAGAACATCCAGCCGGAGCCGGATCATGCAGCTGAAAAATCCCGCTGATCTGCAACGGGCGCTGGCGCAAACGCCATTGCCGCCGGCCTGGTTTCTGGTATCGGAAGACCCGCTGCTGTTGCAGGAAGCCTGCGACCGTGTACTGCAACAGGCACGCGGGGCCGGCTATCTGGAACGGGAGATTCACACCGTCGAACCCGGCTTCGACTGGGCGGCGCTGGAGCAATCCGGTGCCAGCATGAGCCTGTTCGCCAGCCGCAAGATCATCGACCTGCGCATCCCCACCGGCCGGCCCGGCGATACCGGCACCCGCGTGCTGGAAAACCTGCTGCAACAGGCCGGGGAAGATACCCTCCTACTGGTGCGCTGCAGCAACTGGGAACCGGCCATCCGCAAGCTCAAATGGGTCAGGCTGCTGCAGAAACAGGCCCACGCACTGGTGCTCTGGCCGCTGAAGCCGCACGAGTTCCTGCCCTGGGTGGAACAGCGCATGCGGGCCTGCGGCCTGCAACCGGAAGCGGCGGCGGTGGAAGCGCTGGCCATGCGCACCGAGGGCAATCTGCTGGCCTGTGATCAGGAAATCCGCAAGCTGCACCTGTTTCTGGGTGAAGGGCCGGTCTACAGCCATCAGATCGACGAACTGGTGGCCGACTCCGCCCGTTTCGACGCCTTCCGGCTGGTGGAAGTGGCCATGCAGGGCCAGGCCCGCCGCGCGGTGGAGATACTGGCCCATATTCGCGCGGAAGGGCTGGCGCCGCACATCGTGCACTGGGCGCTGAACCAGCGCATCCAGGTGCTTGCCGATCTGGCGCTGGCCGGCGCGGATGCCGCCGCCCGCCAGCGTGTGTTCGACCAGCACCGCATCTGGCGCAGCCAGCAGGCCATGCTGGAACGGCTGGCACGCAAGCACAAGCCGGGGCGCTGGTATGCCCTGCTGCAGGAAAGCCTGGCCTGTGAGCGCATCCTCAAGGGCCGTCAGGCCGGTGACGGCTGGCTGGAGCTGGAACGGCTGGTGCTGGCCCTGGCCGATCAGCCCCTGCCCAAAAGGCCGAAGTTCGAGCCGGTCTGATGCGTAGCGAGCTGGCGGGTGCCATCGGCATCTATGGTGGCACCTTCGATCCCATTCACAACGCCCATCTGGCCGCTGCCCGCTATGTGCGCGACCGCCTGCAATTGCAGCCGGTGCATCTGGTGGTGGCCGCCGACCCGCCCCATCGCACGCCCCCATGGCTGAACGCGCGACAGCGCCTGCAACTGGTGCAAAGAGCGGTGGCCGATGAGCCCGGCCTGCTGGCCGACGACTGTGAACTGCAACGGCCCGGCCCTTCCTACATGGTGGAGACACTGGCTGATTTTCACCGGCGTTACCCCGGCCAGGCACGGGTACTGATCCTGGGGGCCGACGCACTGGCCGGCCTGCACCGTTGGCATCAGCATGAGCAACTGCCCCGGTTATGTCATCTGGCCGTGCTGCGCCGGCCCAACCAGCCGGAAAACCAGACTGTACCCGGTTTTTCCGTAGTGGATGAAGCCGAAGCAGTACAGCGGTTCAGGCAAGCCGATGCCGGCCTGATCACCCATCTGAACAACCCGCAGATGGCGCTGGCCGCCACGGATATACGCCAGCGCCTGCAATCCGGTCAGGCGGTGGAAAACGCGCTGCCGGCACAGGTGTGGCAGGCGCTGCGGCAGATGGCGCCGTTCATTCATTCGTAATCATTGGCTCTGGTCGGCCCAGTGCGGCCGCTGGTCGGAAAAACCCTGCAAAAAACGCACAAATCCCTAAGATTGCGGATGTTTTTTCAAAGGGGGTGTGATGCATGTATGCTCGACTCAACCGGGCGAGTATCCGGCTTGTTTTTCTTTTCTGCGCTTTCTCCAACGCCTGGGCTGCCTTTCCGGACAGCGTCGACCTGACGCAGGCCGATGGCAATTTTGCCTTCGAACTGACCGGCGCGGAGGATACGGAAGTGGCCGGTATTGGTGATATCAACAATGACGGCCTGGACGACTTCATCGTCGGCAGCCGCTATGCCCAGCAAAACAATGAAATGCCGGGTTCGGCCTATGTGGTGTTCGGGAATGCCAGTGGCTTTCCCGCCAGCGTGTCATTGGCCACGCTGGACGGTAGTGACGGTTTTCGCATGGATGGAGTGGTTTCAGGAAGTTCACTGGGCGCGCAGGTCAGTGCCGCAGGTGATATCAATGGCGATGGTGTGGATGATTTCATGATCGGCGCACCCCAACAGCAGAAGGTCACGGTGGATGGCACGCTGACCTGGGCGGGCGCAGTCTACGTGATCTTTGGCCATGCCGGCGCCTATCCGGCCGTGCTGGATCTGAATACCCTGGATGGCAGCAACGGCTTTCGCATGGAAGGTGAAGCGGCACTGGATCAGCTGGGTCTGGTGATTGCCGCTGCCGGGGACATCAATGGCGATGGCTATGACGACCTGTTGCTGCCAACTTACCAGCACGAACCCAGCGGCGTGGTCTACGGAATCTATGGCCGCGCGGGTGGTTTTCCCGCCAACCTCGAACTGTCCACGCTGGACGGGAACAATGGCTTCCGGGCCTATGGGTTCAGTGATGTGGATAAACTGGGTACGAGCGGTAGTGGTATTGGCGACTTCAATGGAGATGGCATCGATGACTGGATGGTTGGCACCAATATCAACCAAGACCAGCTGGGGGTCGTCTTTGTGATCTTTGGCCGCAGTGGCGGCTACGGCAGCACGCTGGATCTGAGTACCCTGGATGGCAATAACGGCTTCCGGGTGCTGGGTGAACACACGGGTGCGTGGCTGGGGCAGGTCAGCGATACCCTCGGCGACATGAACGGAGATGGCCTCACGGATATTGCCCTGGGAGCCCCCAGAGAAAATTACACAGGCACCAGATCCGGTTCCACGTATGTGCTTTTCGGTCGTGCCACGGGCTGGGGAGCGACCTTTGATCTGGCCGGTCTGGACGGCAGCAACGGCTTTCGTCTGGATGGAGAGGGAGGCTTCCAGGGGACCAACATGAATGTGTTCGGCATCGGTGATCTCAACCGGGACGGGCTTGCGGAACTGGCTGTCCAGACCATATATGGGCAGACACAGGCCTATGTGGTCTACGGCCAGTCTGACCCCTATCCGGCCAACTGGGATCTGTCCAGTGTTTCCGGTTCGGTCGGGTTCGTCGTATTGGACAGGCATCCTTCCCTGGATCGGGCCGGTGATGTAAATGGCGATGGTGTCAATGACCTGATTCTTGGAGGAAGCAACCTTGGGGACAGCCCATCGGCCTATGTGCTTTACGGGCAGAATGAAGACGCCATCTTTGCCGACTCTTTCGAGTAACGTATTCGAGACCTGAAAATAAAAAAACCCCGGTCACGAATGGCCGGGGTTTTTACTGGAAGCCGCCAAGAGGCTTACTTGTGCAGAATACCCACTGCCGGGGTCTGTGAAGCATACCAGGCGGCGATATTGCGAATGTCCTCGTCACTCAGGCCCGCGGCCATGCCGGCCATGATGGGGTTCTTGCGCTTGCCGGATTTGTAGTCGTGCAGGGCCTTTTCCAGATAGTCGGGATACTGCCCGGCCAGTTTGGGGTAGGCGGGCATCACCGGCTTGTCACCGGTCTTGGAATGGCAGGATGCACAGACTTGTTCCGCCTTGGTGCCTCCAGCCGCGGCATCGGGTTTGCCGGCAAAGACGGCGGTGGAAACGGTCAGGGCCAGACTGGCCAATAGCAGCTTCTTCATCACTTCACCTCCATCTGGCTGAACCAGGCGGCAATGTCCTGCATGTCCTGTTCGCTCAGGCTCTTGGCCTGCGGGCTCATGGTGGCGTGCTGGCGCTCACCGTTCTTGTAGGCTTTCAGGGCGGCCACGATATATTCCGCGTTCTGCCCCGCCAGCTTGGGCACCCGGTAGGTGGGATAGGTGTTCTGGTAATTGGCGATGCCATGACAACCCAGGCAGGTATTGCCCTTGGCCTTGCCGGCTTCGATATCCGCCGCCAGCGTACTGCCCCCCAGGGCCAGCAACAGCCCCGCAGTTGCGTATTGTAGTGCTTGTTTCATCAACGCTCCCCTCATACAGATTGTGGTATCCGGCCAGGCCGGTCCCGTGATTCCAGCGCAGGATTATAGCCACAACCTGGCATAAAAGCGTAGTCTTTTCAGCATATTAGAATAGACTAATGCGCAGTGCTCATTCATTGACTGTAACGGGCCGGGTCAAAAGTCATGCGCCTGCTTCGTGCCCTTTGGCACTGTCCCCGGCGGCTTGTCTTGCAGAAAATGGGCGCGATCGAATCAAAATGGCAAGGATTGATGGCATGAAAGCACGCTTTGTAGGGTTCATGGTGCTGGCCATGGCACTGTTGCTGACCGGTTGCAACGGCAGTGACCAGGGCAAGCCGGACAAGAAGAAAAAAACCACCGCCATTCCGGTGGAAGCCGCCCGGGTGGAGCAGCGCGACATCAGCGCACGCTATCAGGGCATCGCCACCCTGGAGGCGGACCGGCGCACGGATGTGGTTGCGCAGGTGGGCGGCATTGTCGAACAGGTGCTGGCCGAGGAAGGGGATCGTGTCGCCGCCGGCGATGCGCTGGCGCAACTGGATGATGCCCGCTACAAGCTGGAGCTGGAACGGGCCCAGGCCACGCTGGAGAAACTGCGCCAGAACCTGCAGCGGGAAAAGCGCCTGCACGACCGCAAGCTGGGCAGCACCCAGCAGTACGAAGGGCTGGTGCATGATCTGGAAGTGCAACAGGCACAAGTGGCGCTGGCAAGGTTGAATCTGGAATACACCCGCATTCGCGCCCCTTTCGCCGGCGTTATCGACAGCCGGGAAGCACGGGTGGGCATGCTGGTCAATCCCGGGCAGAAGCTGTTTGGCCTGTATGACCCGGAAAGCCTGCAAGCGCGGGTCTACGTGCCGGAACGGGAACTGGCCCTGCTCAGTACCGGCCTGGCGGCCAGCCTGACGGTGGATGCCTGGCCCGGCGAGCGTTTTGCCGGAGCCGTGGCGCGCATCAGCCCGGTGGTGGACGCCAGCTCCGGCACGGTGGCGGTGACCGTGGCCGTGCGTTCCGATGAACGGCTGAAACCGGGCATGTTTACACGTCTGGACATTCCCTATGACACCCATGCCCAGGCCGTGGTCATGCCGGAACAGGCGCTGGTGGAACGGGATGGCCAGACCGGCGTCTGGCGCATCGATGCCGACAGCCAGGTACACTGGCAGCCGGTCCAGACCGGCTACCGGGAACAGGGCTGGGTGGAAGTGCTGGACGGCCTGGCCGTGGGTGACCGGCTGGTGACCCTGGGCCGGCACAGCCTCAAGGAAGGGGCGCAGGTGCAGGTCATCGACCCGCTGGCCGAAACGGCAGAAGGGAAAACCGAAAAAAAGACCGCTGAAAGCGGCAAAGGGCAGGCCGGCGAATGAGTCTGGCGGCCTTTTCCATTCGCCGTCGGGTGACGGTGATGATGGCGGCGGTCACCGGTCTGCTGTTCGGGTTCATTGCCCTGAACGAGCTGCCGGTCAACCTGCTGCCGGAACTGTCCTACCCCACCCTGACCGTGCGCACCGAATGGCCGGGCGCGGCGCCTTCCGAAGTGGAAACGGCCATCAGCGAGCCGGTGGAAGAAGCCTTGGGCGTGGTTCGGGGTGTGCGCAAGCTGGTCTCCAGTTCCCGTACCGGCCAATCCGATGTGCGCCTGCAATTTGCCTGGGGCACCGACATGGAACAGGCCACGTTGCAGGTGCGTGAACGGCTGGAAATGCTGACCCTGCCGCTGGATGCCAAAAAACCCTTGCTGTTGCGCTTCGACCCCTCCAGTGACCCGGTGATGCGCCTGGCCCTGGCCTGGGCAGGCGCGGCGGGCGAACAAACGGAAAGCGCGCAGAAACGCCTGCGCCGTTATGCCGAAGACCGCTTGCGCAAGCGGCTGGAACCTTTGGATGGCGTGGCGGCGGTGAAAGTCAGTGGTGGCTTGCAGGATGAAGTACAGGTCTGGCTGGATTTGCCCACGCTGGCCCGTCTGGGCATGCGGCCGGAAACCGTGGCAGAGCGGCTGGAACAGGAGAATGTCAATCTTTCCGCCGGCCAGCTGGAACAGGGGCAACAGCGGTATTTGCTGCGCAGCCTCAACCAGTTCCGCTCGGTGGAAGAAATGGCCGATCTGATTCTGCGGGATGTGGATGGCGTGCCCGTGCGCCTGCGCGATGTAGCCGAAGTACGCATGGGCCATGCCCGGCCCCAGGCCATCATTCGTCTGGATGGCCGCCCGGCGGTGGAACTGGCGCTGTACAAGGAAGGGGACTACAACCTGGTCAAGATGGCCGATGGCGTGCATCGGGCCCTGAAAAGGCTGCGCAAGGCCCTGCCCGAAGGCATGGAGCTGGAAGTGGTGGCCGACCAGTCCGATTTTGTGCGCCAATCCATCCGGGAAGTGGCCAATGCCGCCTGGCTGGGCGGGCTTTTGGCCGTGCTGGTGGTGTATTTCTTCCTGGGCAGCGCCCGGCCCACCTTCATTATTGGCCTGGCCATTCCCCTGTCACTGATCACCGCCTTCTTTTTTCTCTACCAATGGGAGATCAGCCTGAACATGATGTCCCTGGGCGGCATGGCGCTGGCGGCGGGATTACTGGTGGACAACGCCATCGTGGTACTGGAGAACATCGCCCGCCAGCGGGAACTGGGGCACGGCCAGCGGGAAGCGGCCCGTCGGGGGGCGGAAGCAGTCACCGGCGCCGTGGTGGCTTCCACCCTGACCACCGTGGCGGTCTTCGTGCCACTGGTGTTTGTCGAAGGCATCGCCGGGCAACTCTTTCGTGACCAGTCCCTGACGGTTGCCATCGCCCTGCTGGTGTCACTGGCGGTGGCCTTGACGCTGATCCCCATGCTGGCCGCCGGCAAACCGGCGGCGACCGGGCCGGCACCCGAGCCCGTTCATCCGGAAGACCCGCCGACCACGGGTCGCCTGTCACGTCTGCGCCGGGTGCTGCTGACCGACCTGCCCCGGCGCATGACTGCCGGCTTGCGCGGTCTGTGGCGGTTGGCCGGGCGTGGGCTGGGTGGCCTGATGCGGCCCGGTGTCTGGCTGATGCAACGCTTCATGCACGCCGCCGAGGCGCTGTATGGCCGGCTGCTGCCCTGGGCCCTGCGCCACCGGGGGGCCGTATTGCTGAGCGCGGCCCTTTTGTTCGTTGCCGCACTGGGGCTGGCACGCCAGTTGGGGCTGGAATTGCTGCCCCGGCTGGGGCAGAGCCAGTTTCAGGTGCTGCTGGACCTGCCACCGGGCACGCCGCTGGAACAGACCGACCAGCGGGTGCGCGCGCTGCAACAATCGCTGGAGTCACAAACGGGGCTGAAGAACAGCTTTGCGGTCAGCGGCACCGGCAACCGGCTGGATGCCAACCCGGTGCAGTCCGGCGAGCAGCACGGCGAGATCTGGGTGAACGCCCGCAGCAGTACCGCCACGACGCAACTGATGCAACAGGCACGGGACTGGGCCAGCCGGCAGCCGGCCTTGCAGGCGGAAGCCCGCCTGCCAACGCTGTTCACCCTCGGCCCGGCCATCGAGGTGGAAATCGCCGGTCATGATCTCCGGCGGCTGCAGGCGCTGGCGGCGGCGATAGAGAAAAAACTGCGGGCACTGCCCATGCTGGTGGATGTGCGTTCCAGCGTGGAGCAGGGCTATCCGGAAGTGCGCATCCGTTTCGATGCGGACCGGGTGCATGCCCTGGGCTTGCAGGTACGCGCTTTGGCCGAGCGGGTGGTGCAGCAGGTACAGGGCAAGGTGGCCAGCCGCTACAGCCAGGCCGAGCGCAAGATCGACATCCGCGTGCAGGGTGCCGAACAGGCACGGGATTCCGTGCGCGATCTGGCCGACATGCTGATCAACCCCGAGGCGGAACATCCCCTGCCACTGGCCGCCGTGGCCCGAATCGAGACCGGCATGGGGCCGGCGGAAATCCGTCGGGTGGATCAGGAACGAGTGGCGCAGGTGCTGGCGGAAGTGGGTGAGGGCGATCTCGGCAGCGCGGTGACGGCGGTACGCGCCGCCCTGCGGGACTGGCCCCTGCCCCCGGGCTTTTCCCTGCGCGTGACCGGCCAGAACGAGAACATGCAGGCTTCGTTCCAGTCGCTGTATTTTGCCCTGGGGCTGGCGGTGTTTCTGGTGTATCTGGTCATGGCCTCGCAGTTTGAATCATTGCTGCAGCCGTTTGTGATTCTGTTTTCCGTGCCGCTGGCGCTGATCGGGGCCGTGCTGGCCCTGTGGCTGACCGGGGCCACCGTCAGCGTGGTGGTCCTGATCGGTGGCATCATGCTGGCCGGCAGCGTGGTCAACAACGCCATCGTGCTGGTGGACCTGATCAATCAGCTGCGCCAGCAGGGCAGCTCCTTGTTGCACGCCATCGAGCAGGCCGGCCACCAGCGGTTGCGCCCCATTCTGATGACCACCCTGACCACCGTGCTGGGCCTGCTGCCGCTGGCACTGGGGCTGGGTGAGGGAGCCGAGATTCGCGCGCCCATGGCGGTAACGGTGATCGGTGGCCTGCTGCTGTCCACCCTGCTGACGCTGGTGGTGGTGCCGGTGATCTACAGTCTGGTCACTCCGGACCATGGCGGCCGGAGCGCCTCGGCATGAATCTCTCCCGCCTGGCCATACGAAGGCCGGTGACCACCGGCATGGTCTTCGTCTCCCTGCTGGTGCTGGGGCTGGTGGCGGCCCAGCGCCTGCCGCTGGAGTTTTTCCCGGAAGTGGAGGTGCCCTTTCTGTTCATTCAGGTGCCCTACCCCGGCTCCAGCCCGCGGCAGGTGGAAGAGAGCATCACCCGGCCGCTGGAAGAATCCCTGGCGACCCTGAAGGGCATCTACTCAATGAACTCCAATTCCAGGGCCGATCAGGCGCAAATCTTCATCCGCTTCGACTGGGGCGAGAAGATCGGCCCCAAGGCGCTGGAGGCCCGTGCCCGCATCGACGCGGTTCGCCATCTGCTGCCCGATGATGTGCAGCGCATCCAGATCTTCCGCTTCAACAGTTCGGATGCGCCGGTGATGACCTTGCGCATTTCCAGCCAGCGGGATTTGAGCCAGGCCTGGGAACTGCTGCAACGGCGGTTGATTCGCCCGCTGCAACGGCTGGAAGGGGTGGCACGGGTGGAACTGCAAGGCGTGGAGCCCATGGAAATCCGCATCCAGCTCGACCGCGAGCGTCTGGATGCGCACGGTTTGCAGGCCGTGGAGGTGTTGCGCGTCCTGCGCCAGCACAACTTCAATATTTCCGCCGGCCAGCTGGAGGGGGAAACCCGCTGGCAGGTGATGGTGGACGACCGCTGGACCGATCCGCAGACCCTGCGTGACTGGCCTCTGGGGCGCAAGGGCCTGCGGCTGGGGGATGTGGCGGAGATCCGCTACGCGCCGAAGGAACGGGACTATGGCCGGCATCTGGACATGCGCTATGCGGTGGGCGTACAGGTGTTCAAGGAATCCGGTGCCAACATGGTGGATGTAGGCCGGCGGGTGCTGGAAGAAATCGATCGTATCGGCCAGTCGCCGGAAATGCAGGGCATCCAGCTGTTTTTTCTCAATAATCAGGCGGAAGGGGTCAAGACTTCACTGGCGGATCTGCTCAAGTCCGGCCTGCTGGGGGCGCTGCTTTCGCTGCTGGTGCTCTATGCCTTTCTGCGCGATTGGCTCACCACCCTGACCGTGTCGCTGGCGGTGCCGGTTTCGGTGCTGATCACCCTGGGAGCCATGTATTTTCTTGGCGTGTCACTGAACATTCTCTCCATGATGGGGTTGATGCTGGCGGTAGGCATGCTGGTGGACAATGCCGTGGTGGTGGCCGAAAGCATTTTCGCCCTGCGTCAGCAAGGTGGCCACACGCCCTTCCAGGCGGCGGAGCAGGGCAGCGCCCGTGTGGGCGTGGCGGTATTCGCCGGCACACTGACTTCCATGATTGTTTTTCTGCCCAATATTTTTGGTGATCAGGATCAGATCAGCCTGTTTCTTTCCCATGTGGCCCTGGCCATCACCCTGGCACTGGGCGTGTCGCTGCTGATTTCCCTGACAGTGATTCCCATGATCACCGCGCGCATGCGCCATGTGCCCGTGGTACGCGAAGGCGCACTGTTTCACCGTCTGCAGCGGTGGTATCAACGCTGGATGGCCTGGTCCCTGCGCCGCCGGGGGCGCGCCGGCTTGATACTGCTGCTGGTGCTGCTGGCCAGCGCGGTGCCCGTATCCGGCGTGCACATGGACATGTTTCCCGATGAAGACGGGCGTGAATTGCAATTGCAGTACAACCTGCACGGCAGCTACCCGCTGGAAGTGGTGGAAGCACAGGTACTGCGGGTGGAGAAATACTTGTATGCCAACCAAAAACGCTTTGAGATCAAAGCGGTGTACAGCTTCTTCAACCACCGGCAGGCTTCTTCCACCATTCTGTTGACCGAGCAGAACAAGGCCCATCGCGCAGCCAGACAGATCAAGCGGGACATTCTCAAGGGCCTGCCCGCCTTGTCCATTGGCCGGCCTGGCTTCGAGTTTCGCCGCCAGGGCGGGCGGGACGCGCTGGCGGTACAACTGCGGGGAGAATCCACCAGTGAACTCTACCGGCTGGCCGAGCAGGCCCGCCGGCAGCTGGCCCATGTGCCGGGCGTGGTGGATGCTTCCGTGGAAAGCGGCCCGCCCAGCAAGGAAGTGCAATTGCTGTTTCAGCGGGAGAAGGCCCTGCGCTTTGGCCTCAACAGCCGCGATATCGCCCAGCGGGTGGGCGCCGGCCTGCGTGGTGTGCAGCTGGGCGAATGGCACGGGCCGGAGGGTGAAGTGCCCATCCAGTTGCGATTTCGCGAAGAGCAGACCCGCAATCTGGACGACCTGCGTCAGTTGCGCCTGGACGGGCGCGTGCCACTGGGCGCGGTCAGCCATTATCAGGTGGTGGATTCTCCCGGCGTGATCCGGCGCAGCAACCGGCAGACCACCCTGCGGGTGCGCCTGGGGCTGGAAGAGGGCGCGGATCTCAAGGCCGTGCGCCAGGCCATCGAACAGGTCATGGGGCAGATGAAGCTGCCCAATGGCTATGGCTGGGCGCTGGGGCGCGGTTTTCAGGATGACCGGGCAACCCAGCAGACCATGTTGTTCAACATGCTGGTGGCCGTGGCCCTGATCTACCTGCTGCTGGCCGCGCTGTTCGAATCCCTGCTGTTGCCGGTGACCATGGTGTTTTCCATTGTCTTCGGGGTGCTGGGCGTGTTCTGGCTGTTCTGGATTTCCGGCACCACCTTCTCGCTCATGGCCATGATCGGCATCCTGATTCTCATTGGCGTGGTGGTGAACAACGGTATCGTGCTCATCGACCATATCAACCAGCTGCGCTGGCAGGGCCAGGCGAGAGATGCCGCAGTGCTGGCCGGTGGCGCCGATCGCCTGCGGCCCATCCTGATGACGGTGGCCACCACGGTGCTGGGGCTTTTGCCGCTGGCACTGGGCGATACCCAGGTGGGTGGCGACGGCCCGCCCTACTACCCCATGGCCCGCGCCATCATCGGTGGCCTGAGCGTGGCCACGGTGCTGGGGCTGATGTTCATGCCCTGGCTCTACACTCTGCTGGATGATCTGGCCGGCTGGTGGCAGCGCCTGTGGCAACCGTTACCTTTGGCCGAATCCACGCCCGGAAAAGACTGATACAATTCGATACATTTTGATGAGAACGGATCTGTCTTCCCCATGAAAGCCTGGTTACTGGCGCTGCTCCTGCCGGGGCTGGCCGCTGCCGCCCAGCAGGAAATTCCGCACACCCGCCTGCCCCTGCAACTGGACGGGCGGCTGGATGACGCCCTCTGGCAGCAGGCGCTGCATCTGCAACTGGGCTATGAAACCCGGCCCGGCGAGAACACGCCGGCACCGGTCAAGACGGATTTCTGGGTGGCTGAAGACGGCCAGCGATTGCTGCTGGCCTTTCATGCCCATGACCCGAACCCGGAACGGATCATCGCCCACCTGCACGACCGGGATGAATTCTGGGAGGACGATTTTGTCGGCGTGCTGCTGGATACCTTCAATGACGAGCGCCGCGCCTACCAGTTTTTCGTCAATCCGCTGGGGGTGCAGGCCGAAGCCACCCTGGACGACACCCGGCGCAATTCCGACGACCCGTCCTGGAACGCGCTCTGGGACAGTGCCGCCCGCCGGGTCGAGGATGGCTATGTGGTGGAAATGGCCATTCCGTTTTCCTCCATCAACATGCCCAAGCCCCAGGGCCAGCCACTGACCTGGGGGCTGGAAGCTATCCGCTATTGGCCACGGGCGCAGGTGCATCGCCTGTCCATCATTCCAGTGGACCGCAATCGCAACTGCCAGGTCTGCCAGTTTGCCAAGTTCACCGGCTTCCGTGAAATCGAACAGGGGCTGGATCTGGAGCTGACACCCACTGTCACCGTGGCCCAGCACCGCGGGCGTGAGGATGCCGATAGTTCCATGCAAACCGACAAGCCGGACGCCGAAGCGGGGCTGGATGTGAACTGGGGCATCAGCCCCAACCTCACCCTCAATGCCACACTGAACCCGGATTTCTCCCAGATCGAGGCCGATTCGGTGCAGGTGGATGTCAACACCACCTTTGCGCTGTTCTTTCCGGAAAAACGGCCTTTCTTTCTGGAAAACGCCGACTATTTCGCCGCCCCGTCACGGCTGATCTACACCCGCAATGTGGCCGACCCGGATATCGGCATTAAGTTTACCGGCAAGACCGGCCCGCACCAGTATGGCTTCTTTGCCAGCAACGACACCGTGACCAGTTTCTTCGTGCCCGGGCCGGAAGGCTCCTCGCTGGCCAGCCTGGATAGTAGCAGCCTGGCCGCGGCAGGCCGCTATCGCTACGAAGCCACCCCGGATTTGACCCTGGGACTGGTGACCACCTACCGCTCGGCCAGCGACTACTATAGCGGTCTGGCCGGTGCCGATCTGCGCTGGAACATCAACGAAACAGACCGTCTGCAACTGCAATGGGTGGAAAGCCAGAGTGAATACCCGGAAACGGTAGTCGAATCCTATGATCTGGCTCAGCAGCGTTTTTCCGGTGGCCGCTACCAGTTCCGCTTCAACCATCGGGGCCGCAATCTGTTCTACTGGACAGCCATCACCCGCAATGATCCCGGCTATCGTGCCGATCTGGGTTTTCTGCGGCGGGTCAACCTGGACCGCTTCGCCGGTGGCGGTGGCTATGACTGGATCAACCCGGACGGACAGGCCTGGTGGAGCCGTTTCGGCATCTCTACCCGCAACTGGATGATGCAGCGGGCTGACAATGCCCTGTTGCTGGAACGCAATTTCCAGTTGCGTTTTGAATTTGAAGGCGCGCTGCAGACCAAGGCTGACTGGAATTTCATCCGCAGAACCACGGTCTATCAGGGCCGGGTTTTCCCGCGGGATTTCATGGAAGGTCAGATCAACTTCCGTCCTCATGCACGTCTGCAACTGGGCATGCAGGCGCAAGTAGGGGATGATGTAGACTACACCCATATCCGCCCGGCCAGCCGCACCCAGTTCCGCCCCTCGTTCAGCCTCAATCTCGGCACCGGCCTGAAGGTGGATTTCAGCCACCTGCGTCAGGATCTGGATGTCAGCGGTGGCCGCCTCTACCGCCTCGATCTGGGAGAACTGCGCGCCAAATGGCAATTCACCAGTCGGGCCTACCTGCGCCTGATCAGCCAGTACCGCAAGCTGCAGCGCAACCCCGAGTTGTATGCAAGTGATGTGGATCGGA
Source organism: Lysobacterales bacterium (assembly GCA_015485125.1). Taxonomy (GTDB): domain Bacteria; phylum Pseudomonadota; class Gammaproteobacteria; order Xanthomonadales; family S139-57; genus S139-57. The sequence goes on from WFUE01000197.1 coordinate 34,779, forward strand.
ACTACCAGCGTCTTTCCAACCAGCTCCTGTTTGGCTACAAGCTCGACGCCAAGAGCGTGGCCTTTCTCGGCTACTCCGACCAGGGCTTCAGCGACGACGATGTACCCGACCGGGTGACCATGGATCAGACGGTGTTTGTCAAGCTAGGGTATACCTTCTGATTTTGAGCGGCTTTTTTTGGGCGGCTTGTTTTCCGTATCTCTGCGTTGCAAGTGCTGCCTCACTCGGTCACGTACTGAATCGTACGCTCCCTCGCGATTCATCCCTTGCGCCTTGATCTACGTAAAAACGCTCGCCCAAAATCTTTGCTGGTAGATAAATGAACAGCTTGTTTTCCGCAACGCTTCTTGCAATAGTCATCTTGCTCGGTCATAGCGCCTTTTTGCGGATGAGGTATTCCTCCCCCGTCACTGCACCCGGTCCGGCATCCCTGCCGACCGTTCAGCCCGGCTGCGTGTCACTGATGTCGTAGGGCGGAATAGGCGAAGCCGTATTCCGCCGTGGAAACTAAAATGGTTCTGGTGCAATACGCTGGCGCTATTGCACCCTACGATTTTTGAGCGGATTGTTCTTCACGCGAGGGTGCGAAATGAAACCGGTCATAGACTGGTCTTGTGCTTCTCGTGAACGGAACGGCGCTTCCTTACTGGTCCTGCTGCTGTGCCTGCTGTTCGGCGATTTGCTTGTGCACTTCGGCCATGTCCAGTTCACGGGCCTTGCTGATGATTTCTTCCAGGGCGGATTCCGGCAGCATGCCCGGCTGGGAGAAGATCATCACCCGCTCGCGCATGACCATCAGGGTGGGAATGGAGCGGATCTGGAAGTAGGCGGCCAGTTCCTGCTCCTCTTCCGTGTTGATCTTGCCGAAGACGATGTCCTCGTGGTTTTCCGAGACCTTTTCGAAGATGGGGGCAAAATTCTTGCAGGGACCACACCAGGGTGCCCAGAAATCCAGAATGACGAAATCGTTGTTTTCCACAACTTCGTTGAAGTTGTCCTTGGTGAGGTTGACGGTTGCCATGGGGGGTTCCTTGTTGAAAGTTCAGACAATTCTAATATATTGCGCAGATCGCTTCAATCCTCGCGGTTTGCGCCCTCGTCCGGCAACGCCTCTTCGATCATGCTTCGGGCTTCCTGCCACAACGGGTGGGAACCGGCTTCAATGGCCCGGTTGCGAGCCAGTACCTGTTCGCGGCTGACGCCATGCATGCGCCAGCTCTTGCCGCCGGTGCCATGGTTGTGGGTAACGGGCAGCAGGCGATCCACGGCGGCGGCAAAACGGGCTTCCGGGGTTTCACCCGCTTCGAATTCATCCCAGATGGCCCGGAATCGGCGAGCCTGATCGGCTGGCAACAGGCCAAACAGCCGTTCGGCGGCCCGCTGTTCCTTTTCCGCCTTGGCGGCCATGGCGGCCTCGTCGTAGACATAGGTATCGCCGGCATCGATCTCGACGATATCGTGCAGCAGCATCATCTGGATGACCTTGCAGACATCCACCGTTTCATTGGCATGTTCAGCCAGTACCCACACGGCCATGGCCACATGCCAGGAATGCTCGGCGCTGTTTTCCCAGCGCTCTTCATGCAACAGCAGGGAACGCCGCTGAACCTGCTTGAGCCGGTCGATTTCGCGCAGAAAGGCCATCTGCTGCCGCAGGCGGTTCACAGGCCGGTTCTCCCGGTAATGGCATTGCGAAAACCGCCGTTGGCACCCGTGCCCAGCCAGATGTTCCACAGTGCGCGGTTGATGTCGGAGCCGACAAAATGCAAAGCCTTTTTGCCACCCACATAGAGTATCGTGCCGGTGTCCGGCTGGTATTCAAACACCCAGCGCTGGTTGGCCGGTTGCTTGCCCAACACGCTGACATACTGGTCGATACGAGCCTGGTTGCGTTGCAGGTTTTCCGGGTCCGCAAAGCCTTCCTTCAGTTTTCTGGCCCACCACTGGCCGATGCGATCGGCGGCCAGCAGCTTGTTGCGCCAGACCAGTTCCAGCCGCTTGGGTGTGAGTTCATCCACGACGGAATCCGCCGTCTGCCCCTGTGGCACATACAGACCGGCCATGAACAGGGGCAAAAAACGCTCTTTCCAGGTGGCCGTGCCCAGCAGTTTCAACGGCTGGTCGAACCCTGTGCTGACCAGAGCGGTATCAAAACGGGCCGTGCGCTCCGTCACCTGTTGCGGAGGAACGTTCTGCGCCTGGGCCACCAGCGCGGTCAGTAACCACATGCAGCACACGCTGCGGATAGGGAATGGTAATTTCATGATCTTTGAAGGCCTTCCAGATGTTCAGGTTGACGGCGGAACGCACGTTGGTCACGCCGTTTTGCGGGTCACTGATCCACACCCGCAACTCCAGTTCGATCCCGTTATCTCCAAAACGCACCAGCCGCGCCGCCGGTGCCGGGTGTGCCAGCACGCGCTCCACCTTGCTGCCGGCTTCTTCCATCAATTGCATGGCCTGTTCCGGCTCGTCATCATAGCTGATGGACACCGGAATTTTCAGGCGTACACGCGGGTCCGAGTAGCTCCAGTTGATCACTTCCGAAGTGATGAGGTTTTCATTGGGCACCAGCCGCTCCACCCCATCGCGGTCGCGCACCACCAGATAGCGGGCGCGCAGTTCTTCCACCCAGCCGAAAGTACCGCCGAGGGAGATGACATCCCCCGGCTTGATGGAGCGGTCCAGCACCAGAATGAAACCGCTGATGAAATTGCTGGCGATGCGCTGCAGGCCGAAACCGATGCCCACACCCAGCGCGCCCCCGAAGACAGTGAGCGCGGTCAGGTCGATGCCCACGCTCTCCAGGGCCAGCAGCAGGGCAAGAATGATGATGATCACCCGGCTGAACTTGACGATGCCCACCTTCATGCGCGGGCTGAGATAGCGGGCACGGTTGACATTGCGTTCCAGCACATTGCCCAGCACCAGCGCCAGCAGCACCATGACCGAGGCGGAAATCAGCAGCTTGAGCACCGACAGCAACGAGATGCGACTTTGCCCGATCACGATGGCCGGGCCATCCAGGGCCTGGGTGATGGCCGGCAACCAGCCCAGCAGATAGAGGGCCACGCCCACCCAGACCAGGGTGCTGATCACTGACTCCCACGCGCGCAGACCCGGCGTGGGGCGGAAGGTGCGTTGCAGCACATACACCACAAAGCGCACCAGTGCCAGGGCGGTGGCCAGGGTCATGGCCAGCCGCAACACGGTCACCGGCTCACCCAGCGCGGTGAGAACCGCGCGTGCCAGACCAACCAGCAGGATAAAGGTCAGTGGCAGCAGCAGGCGTTCCAGCAGGCGCAGGCCAATCTCGCGCAGGTTGCCGGCCAGCTTGTCGCCCATGTGGCCATCAAGCCAGCGGCGATAGCGCCGGGCCAGCCACCAGGCCGGCAAACCGGCCACAAACAGGCTGGGCCACTGCCACCAGAAACCGGGGCGGGCCATTTCCAGATTGATCCAGGTTTGCAGGTTCTGCCACCATTCCATGGGTACAAAATAGCACAATTCAGCCGCTCGAAGGCTCCGGCAACAGTGCTTTGCTATTGCATCGGTCGGTGGATTTCCCTAGAATTGCCGTCCCGATGCCCGGCCGGCATAGCTCAGCTGGTAGAGCAACTGATTTGTAATCAGTAGGTCCGCGGTTCGAATCCGTGTGCCGGCACCATCCTCCTTCAATGTTCCGCGAAAGCTTCTGCAAACACTTCGTGGTGTACCACCTTCTCCTCGAACTCCAGCAAATAGCGCTGATCTTCCGGATAGTACTTGGCCTTTTCCAGATCCTCACCGGCAAAATTGCGGATCACCTCCAGATTCTCCCACCAGGTAATCAGGGTGAAATGGGCCACCTCTCCTTCCAGACGACGGAGAAAACTCAGCCGTACAAAGCCCTCCGTACCCTGGTAGTCGGGAATGGCGCGCTGGCGCAGGAATTCCGTATAGGCTTCGTAGTCACTTGCACGGGTTCTGCCGTGCCAAATGCGTGCAATCATGCGCTTGTCCTCCTGCGGTTTTGCTATCGATCCAAAGAAAAGGCAAGAGGCTTCCCGGCATCCTCTCAGTGTTCGTTGCCGTGATAAATCCACATGGCCTGAGTCTGGCCCGCCGGTACAAAACCGGCCTTGCGGTAGAACTCGACGGCTTCTCCATCGGCCACCACCATCTGCATGTGGAAATGACCATATTTTTCCTGCATGCGGGCCATGATTTGCGCACCAATCCCCTGCCCCTGATATGCTGGATGCACCAACAGATGCGGGTAGTAGACAACCAGATGGCCATCACTGATGGCATTACCCAGGCCCACCAGCCGATCTCCCGCCCAGGCGGTAATCAGGGTATCGGAGTGCAACAGCCCCTGACGCAGGGCTTCCGGCTTGGAAGCCGCGCTCCAGCCAAGCGCCTGATACAGGGCCAGCAATTGCGACAGAGAAGGGTGTTCGGCATCACGCAGTTCAATGGTCATGGCTTCTTGGCGAATACTTGATGCCCTGCACTGTAAAACAACAACGGCAACCCGTCCATACAGCTGCTACCCCTTGACCGGTGGTGGTATCATGGATTTTTGTTCAGAGAAATGCCCATGCAAGACAGCGATACGCTCAAGAATCTGGTTGTGGCCGCCATGGAAGATGCCAAGGCGCAGGAAGTCACCGTGCTCGATCTGCAGGGGAAGACCTCTCTCTGTGATTTCATGGTCATCGCTTCCGGCACCTCCCAGCGCCACCTGAATACCATCGCCGAGCGTGTCAGCCTCAAGGCCAAGGAAGCCGGCTACCCGCCACTGGGGGTGGAAGGAGAGCGGGAAAGCGAGTGGATTCTGGTGGATCTGGCCGATGTGGTGGTGCATGTCATGCTGCCGGCCACCCGCGCCTTCTACAATCTGGAAAAACTCTGGTCGGAACTGGAACCGGAGTTTTAATTCATGAAGTTCCACCTGCTGGCCGTGGGACAGAAGATGCCCACCTGGGTGCAACAGGGCTGCGCCGAATATGACAAGCGCATGCCACCGCATCTGAAAATCCAGTTGCAGGAAATTCCTCCGGCCCAGCGGGCACAGAAGAAACCGGTCAGCCACTATCGCGAGGAAGAGTGCCAGCGGCTGGCGGCGGCGCTACCACCCCAGGCGCATGTGGTCATGCTGGATGTGCGCGGCAAGACCTGGAGTACCGAGGAACTGGCGGAACAACTGGATGGCTGGCAACAGCTGGGCCAACCGGTGGCGCTGACCATCGGCGGGCCGGACGGCTATACGGAGGCCTTCCGCCAGCAGGCAAGGCAACGCTGGTCCCTGGGGCCATTGACCCTGCCCCATCCGCTGGTGCGGGTGGTGCTCTACGAACAACTGTACCGGGCCTACAGTATTCTGGCCGGGCACCCCTATCACCGCGGCTGAAACCGGCCTCAGCCTGTTTTCCGCTCCCAGCGTTCAAAGACCATCCAGTAGAGATTGCGTTCGTCCGCCGGATGGGGGATGCGTTCGACACACTGCCAGGGTTCAGCTTCCCAGGCCGGAAACCAGGTATCGGCTTCGGCCACGGCGGTGTCGATGCGGGTCAGCCACATGCGCCGGGCCTGCGGTAACAGGCTGGCATACAATTCGCCGCCGCCGATCACCATGATTTCTTCCTCGCGTTCCTTCAGCGCATCCAGCGAATGCAGCACGGTCACGCCTTCGGCGGCAAAATTCCGGCTGCGGGTCAGTACCAGGTTCTCCCGCCCCGGCAGGGGCTTGCCAATGGATTCGAAGGTCTTGCGCCCCATGAGCACCGGGTGACCCAGGGTCTTCTCCTTGAAATGGCGCAGATCCGCCGGCAGATGCCAGGGCATGGACCCGTTGCAGCCAATAGCGCGGTTGCGGTCCATGGCGGCGATCAGCGTCAGCTTCATACCGCCACCGGCGCGGGAATGTGCGGATGGTGCTGGTAGCCCTCCAGTTCGAAATCCTCGTAACGGAAGGCAAAGAGATCCTTCACCGCCGGATTCAGACGCATTTGTGGCAGCGGATAGGGTTCCCGCGTCAGCTGCTCCCGGGCCTGTTCCACATGGTTGCTGTAGAGATGCACATCACCGAAGGTGTGCACGAAATGCCCCGGTTCCAGACCGGTCACTTGCGCCATCATCAGGGTCAGCAGGGCATAGCTGGCGATGTTGAAGGGCACGCCGAGAAAGATATCGGCACTGCGCTGATAGAGCTGGCAGGACAGTCGCCCGTCAGCCACATAGAACTGGAACAGAGTATGACAAGGTGCCAATGCCATGCGCCCCCGGGCCACGTTCTCCTGCGGCGAAAGCGATTCGTCCGGCAAGTCGGCCACATTCCAGGCCGACAGCAACAGACGGCGGGAGTCGGGATTGTGGCGGATTTGCTGCACCAGCTCGGCCATCTGGTCCACTTCCCGCCCGTCCGGGGTCTGCCAGCGGCGCCATTGCTTGCCGTAGACCGGCCCCAGCTCACCGGCCTCCGTGGCCCATTCGTTCCAGATGCGTACCCCGTTTTCGTTGAGGTAGCGAATGTTGGTGTCGCCTTGGAGAAACCAGAGCAGCTCGTGAATGATGGACTTCAGATGCAACCGCTTGGTGGTGACCATGGGGAAACCTTCCGCCAGGTCGAAACGCAACTGGTGACCAAAACTGGAATAGGTGCCCGTTCCGGTACGGTCTCCCTTGCGACTGCCGGATTCCAGCAGATGGCGCATCAAATCCAGATAGGCTCTCATGCGGTCGCTCTCCCCTCGTAACGATAGGCTCGAACCATCAGCACCACACCCACCAGCATCAGCGGCAGGGAAAGCAGTTGCCCCATGCTCATCCAGCCAAGGGCGACAAAGCCCAGTTGCGGGTCGGGCTGACGGAAAAACTCGGTACAGAAACGCGCTACCCCATAGCCCAGCGCGAACAGGCCGGCGACGGCACCGGTGGGCCGGGGCTTGCGGCTGTAGAACCACAGCAGGGCAAACAGCAGCACGCCTTCGGCAAAGGCCTGGTACAACTGGGAGGGATGACGTGGCAGCCCGTCGTAGGCCGGGTAGACCATGGCCCAGGGTACATCGGTGACCCGGCCGGGCAGCTCGCCATTGATGAAATTGCCCAACCGGCCCAGGCCCAGACCAATGGGCACCAGCGGAGCGACAAAATCCATCACCGCCCAGAAGGAGCGTTGCTGCTTGCGCGCGAACCACCACAGGGCCAGCAGCACGCCCAGCAGGCCGCCGTGAAAGGACATGCCCCCCTGCCAGACCATGAACAGGCTCCAGGGCCGGGCCAGCAGTTCGGGCCAGTTGTAGAACAGCATATAGCCCACGCGCCCGCCAACGATGACACCAATGGCACCGTAGTAGAGCACATCCATGACCTGTTCGGCCGTCCAGCCGCCAAGCCTGCGTGCCCGCCGCTTGCCCAGCAGGTAGAAGGCGGTGAAACCACCCAGATACATCAACGCGTACCAGTGGATCTGCAAGGGCCCCAGGCGCAGGGCCACCGGGTCCCAGCCCGGATGGGTCAGCATGCCAGTCTCCGTACCACGAAGCCCTTGAGGTACTCGGTCTCCACCATGGCCGGGTGAACCGGGTGATCCGGGCCCTGTTGCAGGTTTTCCAGTACCTGCAGGGGAATACCCTGGCGCATGCCCGCGCGATTGATGGTCTTGCGCAGCTCGTCGCGGCTCAGGTGCTGGGAACAGGAGAAACTGAACAATACCCCGCCGGGGCGCACGATCCGCAGGGCCAGTTCATTCAGACGCTGATAGGCGCGCTGGCCATCCCGCTGATCACGCTTGCGCTTGATCAATGCGGGCGGGTCCAGCACCACCACATCGAATTGCCGCCCTGCTTCCAGCGCCTGCTGCATCCATGCCTGTACATCCGCCTTGCAAGCGGCCACCCGGTCGCTCAACTGATTGGCTTCCGCCGCGTGCCGCACGCCTTCCACGGCGGTCGGGGAAGAATCCACGCACACCACCGACTGGGCGCCGGCCTGGGCCGCACGCAATCCCCAGGCCCCCAGATAGCTGTACAGGTCGGCCACATCCGCGCCGGCCACATACTTGGCCAGCCGGTGGCGATTGGCTGTCTGGTCGTAGAACCAGCCGGTTTTCTGCCCCTGGATCAACGAGGTTTGAAAGATCAGGCCGGCTTCATGCACTTCCACCTGCTCGGGCATCTGCCCGAATACCCGTGTGTTTTCCGGCGACAGTCCTTCCAGTTGCCGCACCGCCACATCATTGCGCCAGATCAGGCTGCGCGGTTGCAGCAGTTCTTCCAGCGCGTTTTCGATTTCCGCCTGAAAGCGTTGCATGCCGGCGGTGGTGATCTGGCCGCTGTAGTAGTGGCCGAAGCGGTCCAGCACCAGCCCCGGCAAGCCGTCGGACTCACCAAAACACAGGCGGTAGTAGGGCTCCGGGTAGATGGCCTGACGCAGAGCCAGTGCCTGCCCGAGACGCTGGCGGATAAGCACGCCGTCGAGTGCGGTTTCCAGTGAACGGGTGACCAGCCGCGCGCAGATCAGCGAGTTCGGGTTGACATAGCCGGTGCCAATCACCCGAGAACTTGATGAGACAATCATCACCGGCTGCCCCGGCTTGAAACGCTTGAGCGGCGTCTTGCGGTTGTCCACCTCGTTGCTGTAGACCCACAAATGGCCGGCCAGCAGGCGTTTTTCTTCCCGTGGCTTCAGTTGCAGCAGGTGGAAACGGGTGGGGTCGCTGCGCTCAACCATGCCAGGCCAGATCCGGTTCCCTGGCGGCCTTGACCTCATCCAGCCGCTTCACCGGCAGGGTCACCGGCGCGGCCTTGATGGGTGCGATGTCCGCCTCGGCCTGGGCCAGGATTTCCGCCATGGCCTCGACGAAGGCATCCAGCGTCTGCTTGCTTTCGGTTTCCGTCGGCTCGATGAGCAGGCACTCCGGCACCAGCAGCGGGAAATACACCGTGGGCGCGTGAAAACCCTTGTCCAGCAAGGCCTTGGCCAGATCCAGCGCGGTCAGCCCCAGTTCCTTGGCCTGCCGCTTGAGGGTGACAATGAATTCGTGGCTGGCCCGCCGACCGGGATAGGCCAGGTCGAAACCGGCCTCTTCCAGTGCCTTCATCAGGTAGTTGGCGTTCAGGGTGGCATATTCGGCCACCCGCTCCATGCCTTCCCGGCCCAGCATGCGGGCATAGACATAGGCACGCAGCAACACGCCGGCGTTACCGGCGAAGGCAGACAGGCGGCCGATACTCAGGGGCCGTTCGCTGGCATCCTGCAGGTAGTAGCCCGCATCGTTTTTTGCCACCACCGGCAAGGGCAGGAAGGGTTCCAGCCGCGGGCCCACGCCCACCGCGCCGGAACCGGGACCGCCACCACCATGCGGGGTGGAGAAGGTCTTGTGCAGGTTCATGTGGATGACATCGAAACCCATGTCTCCCGGACGCACCTTGCCCAGGATGGCGTTGAGATTGGCACCATCGTAGTAGAGCAGGCCGCCGGCATCGTGCACCTTGCGGGCAATTTCCTGTATGCGCCGCTCGAACACGGCCACGGTGGAGGGATTGGTGAGCATGATGCCCGCGGTATGCGGGCCCAGCGCGGCTTCCAGCGCGTCCATGTCCACATCACCGTCCGGGCCGGTGGGGATTTCGCGCACCTTGTAGCCACACATCACCGCCGTGGCCGGATTGGTGCCGTGGGCGGCATCGGGCACGATAATTTCCCGTCGCGCCTTGTCACCACGGGATTCGTGATAGGCACGAATCATGGCTACACCGGCCAGCTCCCCCTGCGCACCCGCCATGGGCGTCAGGGAGACGGCCTGCATGCCGGTGACTTCCGCCAGGATGTCCTGCAGTTCGTGCATGCATTGCAGGAAGCCCTGGGAAAGCGCTGGTGGCGCCAGCGGATGCCGGGCCAGGAAACCATCCAGCATGGCCAGGCTGTTGCAGGCACGCGGATTGTATTTCATGGTGCAGGAGCCCAACGGATAGAACTGGGTGTCAATGGAAAAATTCTGCTGGGAAAGCCCGGTGTAGTGGCGCACCACATCCAGTTCGGAGACTTCCGGCAGTGCGGGCGGGGCCTCGCGGAGCTGATCAGCCGGCAATGCCGGTGCCTGCGCGGCAGAAGGCCATTGCGCCTGGGCGGCGCGGCCTGCCCGGCTGCGTTCAAAAATCGTTGTCATCGTTACAGGCTCGTAAATTGGGATAGCCCGCATTATCGCCTGTTCATGGCCGGTTATTCCAGACC
>WFUE01000198.1 GCA_015485125.1 Lysobacterales bacterium
GGTTCACCCTGCGCCTGAATGCCCGCTGGTGGCTGCATCGTTGGCAGATTCAACCGGTTTCATCGGACTGATCGCTCTGCAAGCATTTTTCCATGGCCATGGCCGCCGCAGCCAGACCAAAGGCCGCCGTCACCGGCATGAAGGCTCCCAGCCCGCCACCGCAGTCCATGTTGCCCCGCGTACCCGATACTGGCCGCGCACACAGCCCGCCCGCACCGTCGGGAAAACGCGGCTGCTCCTCGGAATAGACACAGGGCACGCCGAATCGCCGCTGCGGGTTGGCGGGGAAGCCATACTGCTGACGCAAGCGCTTGCGCACGCGGGATAGCAAGGCATCCTGCCGGGTACGGGAAAGGTCGGCCCGGCGGATGGCGAAGGGGTCGCGCAGGCCGCCCGCGCCACCGGTGACCACCACCGGCTTGCAGATGCGGCGGGCATGGGCAATGAGCGCGGCCTTGGCCGGCACGTGATCGATGGCATCCAGCAACAGGTCGAAATCGTTCCAGGGGAGTTGAGTATCCACCCCTTCCGGCAGTACAAAGCGCGGCAGACACTGAATTTCCAACTGCGGATGAATGGCCTGCATGCGCTCGGCCATGGCATCGGTTTTCATGCGCCCATACTGGCCTTCCAGCGCGTGCAGTTGCCGGTTGGTGTTGCTGATGCAGATGTCATCCCCATCCACCAGAATCAACCGTCCCACCCCGCTGCGTGCCAGCGCTTCCACCGCCCAGGAACCCACACCACCGAGGCCGACCACGCAAATGCAGGCCTTGCTCAGGTGCAGGCTCGCATCCCGCCCCAGTAGCCGCTGCACGCCGGCAAAACGTTCCTCCTGACTCATGCCTCGCTATCGCTCCCCTTGAAAAACAAGCATAATAAGCACATATCGCCCATTCCTATCAATTTACTTGAGGATTTCGGCATGGCTGAAACCCACGCGCCCATCAAGACCGACCGCCTGCGCCAGCGCCTGGCCGAGGCCCTGGCCAGCGGGCGCACCGAACCGGTTCGCATGCTGGTCAATTCGCTCCAGCCCGGTGAAATCGCCGTGTTGCTGGAGTCCCTGCCACCGGAGAAACGCCTCAAGGTCTGGCGTCTGGTCGATGCTGAACATGATGGCGAGGTGCTGGTTGAAGTCAACGACGAGGTTCGCGCCGGCCTGATCGAGGACATGGATTCCCATGAACTGGTCGCCGCCGCCGAGGATCTGGATCTCGATGACCTGGCCGATATTCTCGATGATCTGCCGGATGATGTCATCCGCCAGGTGGTGGACGGCCTGGATGCAGAAGATCAGGAAAAGCTGACCCAGGTCCTCTCCTATCCGGAGGATTCCGCCGGCGGCCTGATGAACCCGCTGGTCATCACCATCCGCAGCGATGTGACCCTGGGTGCTGTGCTGCGCTATATTCGCCGTCATGAAGAACTGCCGGAACACTTCGACCATATCTATGTGGTCGACCGTTCCGGCCACTACATCGGCCGCCTGTCCATCCGCGATCTGCTCACCCATGACCCGGAAGACCTGGTTTCCGAACACATGGACACCAGCTTGCAGGCCTACCGTCTGGATACACCGGCCAATGTCATTGCCCAGGATTTCGAAAACAATGATCTCATTTCCGCGCCGGTGGTGGACGAAAACGGCATTCTGGTGGGCCGGGTCACCATTGATGACGTGGTGGACTATATCCGCGAGGAAGCCGACCAGACCGTGCTGGGCATGGCCGGTCTGGATGAGGAGGAAGACACCTTCGCACCACCGCTGCGCTCGGCGCGCAAACGCTGGGTCTGGCTGGGGGTCAACGCCATTTCCGCCCTGACCGTGGCCTGGTTCATTCGCCGCTTTGAAGCCACGCTGGACCAGATCGTCGCCCTGGCCGTGTTGATGCCGGTCATCGCCAGCATGGGCGGCAATGCCGGCAACCAGACCATGACCCTGGTCATTCGCGGCCTGTCCACGGGCATTATCGGCAAGGGCAACATCTCTGCCCTGTTCAGCAAGGAGGTACTGGTGGGGCTGCTCAACGGCCTGGTCTGGTCGGCCATCATGGGTGCCGTGGTCGCACTGTGGTTCCACGACATCCCGCTGTCACTGGTGGTAGCCGGTGGCCTGGGCCTGAACCTGCTGGTGGCCGCCACCGCCGGCGCGCTGGTACCACTGGCGCTCAAGCGGCTGGGCATAGACCCGGCCATTGCCGGCAGCGTGATTCTGATGACCATCACCGATGTGGTGGGTTTTGTCATCTTTCTCGGGCTGGGCACGGTGTTCCTGCTGCCGTCGACCTGAGCGCCGCGTTCACACACGGGCCGGTCAAGGCTGGTAGAATGTGGCGTTTTTTCGACCAGCAAACCGATGAATTCTCCAAGCGAAGCAGACTCGGAATCCCCGCAGGACATCCTGCGGAACAATCCCCATGAAATCGTGGAGCGCAATGGCGTGCGCTTCACCCTGCTGGGCACGGCCCATGTCTCCCGCGCCAGCGCCGAAGCCGTGGATCAACTGCTGGCTTCCGGCCACTACGATGCGGTGGCGCTGGAGCTGTGCCAGGGCCGCTATGAAGCCATGCTCAAACCCGAAGCCTGGAAGCAAATGGACCTGTTCGAGATCATTCGCAATGGCAAGGCCGGGCTGGTGGCCGCCAACCTGGCCCTGAGCGCCTACCAGCGCCGTATCGCCGAGCAGTTCGGCATTGAGCCAGGTGCCGAGATGAAGGCCGGCATCCGCCAGGCGGAAAAACAGCAACTCAACCTTTACTGCATCGACCGTGATGTGGGCCTGACCCTGCGGCGCGTGCGTCACAAGCTGGGTTTCTTCGACAAGCTCAACCTGATCACGGGCCTGGTCGCCAGCCTGTTCAGTCGGGAAGAAATCGACGAGGCGGAAATCGAGCAGCTCAAGGAAGGCGACCTGCTGGAAAGCACCTTTGCCGAATTTGCCGAACGCTCGGAACACCTGTACGAGGCGCTGATCGACGAACGCGACCGCTACATGGCCGCCAAACTGATCGAAATCGCCGGTGAAGGCAGCATCCAGCCGCCGAAAAACCTGCTGGTGGTGGTGGGTGCCGGCCATTTGCGCGGCCTGGCCCGCTATCTGGCCAGCATGGACAACCCGGTAGCGCAGCGCCTGCGACTGGAAGAAAACCCGCCGCCGGCCCGCTGGACCCGCTGGCTGCCCTGGATCATCACCGCCGTGGTACTGACCGGCTTTGTTATCGGCTTCCAGCGCAGCCCGGAACTGGGCTGGAACCTGATCAAGACCTGGGTGCTGGTCAACGGCAGCCTCTCCGCCGTCGGCGCGGCGCTGGCCGGCGGGCACCCGCTCACCGTGCTCTCCGCCTTCGTGGCCGCGCCGCTGACTTCCCTCAACCCGGCCGTGGGCGCGGGCATGGTCACCGCCCTGGTGGAAGCCACCCTGCGCAAGCCCACCGTGGCCGATTTCGACCAGCTGCGCGAGGACGTGATGCACTGGAAGGGCTGGTGGAAAAACCGGGTCTCCCGGGTCTTTCTGGTCTTTTTCCTCTCCAATCTGGGCTCGGCCATCGGCACCTGGGTGGCCGGCTTCAGCATTGCTCACCAGTTGAGTTGAACATGATTCGCGTCGGGCCGTACCGCTTCGACAATCCGGTGGTGCTGGCTCCCATGGCCGGCATCACCGACGCACCCTTCCGGCAGATCTGCCGCGCTTTCGGCGTGCAACTGGCCTTCTCGGAAATGACCCTGGCCAACGCCGCCGTCTGGCATACCCGCAAATCACTCAGCCGCTGTGATTTTTCCCAGGACCCGGAACCGGTGGTGGTGCAGATTGCCGGCTCCGAACCGGAAGCCATGGCCGAAGCCGCCCTCCACCAGCAGCGGCTGGGCGCGCACTGGATCGACATCAACATGGGCTGCCCGGCAAAAAAGGTCTGCCGCAAGGCCGCCGGCTCCGCGCTGCTGGCCGACCCGGGCCGGGTCCGTGCCATTCTGGAGGCGGTTTGCGAAGCCGTACCCCTGGTCAGCCTGAAAATCCGCACCGGCCCGGACCGGGAAAACCGTAACGCGGTGGAGATTGCCGGCATGGCCGAGGGCTGCGGCGTGCAACTGTTGTCCGTCCATGGCCGTACCCGCGCCGACAAGTTCAACGGTCAGGCCGAGTACGAGACCATCCGCAGCGTCTGCAAGCACACCCGCCTGCCGGTACTGGCCAATGGCGACATCCACGGCCCGGAGCAAGCCCGGCAAGTGCTGGAATACACCGGCGCGGCCGGTATCATGATTGGCCGGGCCGCACTGGGCCGGCCCTGGCTGTTGCAGGCCATCCGCCAGCATGTGCAGGGCCAGCCAGTGACCACCGTGGACACCGCGCAAAAAATCCATACCCTGCAACGGCATCTACAAGCCATTCATGCCTTCTATGGCGAAGAACACGGCCTGCGCATGGCGCGCAAACATGTGGGCTGGTACCTGCAAGCGCTGGAGCTGGAAGCCCTGCGCAAGCCCTTCATGGCCCTGCAAACGGCGGCGGCCCAGCGGCGATGGGCGGAAACCCTCGCTCCCGCACATTCGCAAACGCCGGTATCAGCAACACGAGCCTGCGCATGAATCCGACACACTTTCAGAAACTGCAATGGCCGGAAAACGACTGGCAGGACTGGCCCGCACTGCCTGGTGGCGCGCTGGCACTGGCGCTGCTGGAAAAGGCCGCGCAACAGCAACGGCCGGTACTCTGGGTATGCGAAAACGCCCTGCAGGCACAACTGGCCTGGCAGGATACGCAACTGCTCAACATGCCGGCGCTGGAGGTGCTGCACTTTCCCGGCTGGGAAACCCTGGCCTATGAACGCTTTTCACCTCACCCGGAAGCCATCTCCCAGCGGCTGCGGGTACTGAACCGGCTGCCCGCACTGCAACAGGGTGTGTGCGTGGTGGACATCCACACCCTGATGCAACGGCTGGCTCCGGTGGAGTATCTGCGCGGGCGCTGTTTCGACTTCCAGCCCGGTCAGCGGCTGAATCTGGAGCAAATGCGCCAGTCCCTGACCGACCAGGGCTACCATGCGGTGCCGGAAGTGCACGACCCCGGCGAATTTGCCATTCGCGGCAGTCTGCTGGATCTGTTCCCCATGGGCAGCGCGGTGCCCTACCGCATCGAACTGTTCGATGACGAAATCGACACCCTGCGCAGTTTCGACCCCGAAAACCAGCGCAGTGCCGAGCCCGTCTCGGCCATCCGCCTGCTGCCGGCACAGGAATATCCCACCGACGAAGCGGCCCTGCGAGCATTCCGCAGCCGCTACCGGGAACGCTTCGACATCGACCTGCGCCACTGTGCCTTCTATCAGGATCTCAAGCAGGGTATCGTCCCGGCCGGCAGCGAATATTTCCTGCCACTGTTCTTCGAGCAGACCGCCAACCTGCTGCAACATTTCAGCCAGCCGCCGCTGCTGGTTTTGGAAGCCGGCGTGGAAACAGCCATGGAACGCTTCTGGCTGCAAGTGCAGGCACGATACGAGCAGTTTCGCCATGACCTGCAACACCCCATCCTCAAACCGGAAGAACTGTACTACCCGCCGGAATCGCTGCAAGCGCAACTGAAAACGCACCCGGCCATACGACCTGGCCGGGCCAAAGCACCCCAACTGGCCCGGGAGGCTCCGGCACTGCCCCTGCATGTGAAAGACCGTCCCACCGGCGAAGCCCTGCGGCAATGGCTGGATGAACACCCCCAACGCCTGCTGCTGGCCTGCGATTCCGCCGGCCGGCGCGAAGCCATGCTGGAAACCCTGCGCGGGGCCGGCTTCCACCCGGCAAGCGTCAACGACTGGCCGGCATTCGTTCAGGGAGAGCAGCGCCTGTCACTGGCGGAACTGCCCCTGTCCGACGGTTTCGTGCTGGAAGACCTGGCGGTCCTGACCGAAAAGCAGCTGCTGGGGGAGCGGGCACAAAGGCAAACCTTGAAACAGCGCCGCACCCGTGATGCCGATGCGCTGATTTCCGACCTGACCGAACTGCATCCGGGTGCCCCCGTGGTACATGAAGATCACGGCGTGGGCCGTTATCTCGGGCTGGAAAAGCTGGATGTGGGCGAACAGGCCGCCGAATTTCTCGCCATCGAATATGCCGAAGGCGCCAGGCTCTATGTGCCGGTATCCAGTCTGCACCTCATCAGCCGCTACACCGGCGGGCCTGCGGAAAGCGCCCCCCTGCACCGGCTGGGTGGCGAGCAATGGAAACGCGCCAAGCGCAAGGCCGCCGAGCAGGTCCGCGATGTGGCCGCAGAGCTGCTGGATCTCTACGCCCGCCGGGCCGCCCGTCAGGGCCGTGGCATCCGCATCGATCCGCAAACCCTGCGCGATTTCGCCCTTACCTTTCCCTTCGAGGAAACCGACGACCAGCTCAAGGCCATCGAGGCGGTACTGGACGATCTGCAGGCCGAGCAACCCATGGACCGCGTAGTCTGTGGCGATGTGGGCTTCGGCAAGACCGAAGTGGCCCTGCGCGCGGCCTTTGCCGTGGCCATGGCCGGGCGGCAAGTGGCCGTGCTGGTACCCACCACCCTGCTGGCCCAGCAGCACCACGACAATTTCCGTGATCGGTTTGCCGACTGGCCCATCCGCACCGGCATCGTCTCCCGCTTCCAGTCCACCGCCGAAAACCGCAAGACCCTGCAAGCGGCCCGCGAAGGCCTGGTCGATGTCCTGGTGGGCACCCACCGCCTGTTGCAGAACGATGTGGCATTCAAGGATCTGGGGCTGGTCATCATCGACGAGGAACAGCGCTTCGGCGTGCGCCAGAAGGAGCAGCTGAAAAAACTGCGCGCCGAGGTGGACCTGCTCACCCTCACCGCCACCCCCATTCCGCGCACCCTGAACATGGCCATGAGCGGCCTGCGGGACTTGTCCATCATCGCCACCCCGCCGCAAAAGCGGCTGGCGGTGAAAACCCAGGTCAGCCAGTGGGACGACAACCTGCTGCGTGATGCCTTCCAGCGCGAATTGCAGCGGGGCGGGCAGGTCTACTTCCTGCACAACGAGGTGGAAACAATCGAGCGCATGCAGCGCAAGCTGGAAGAACTCATTCCGGAAGCCCGCATCGGCGTGGCCCACGGGCAAATGCCCGAGCGGCAACTGGAACAGGTCATGCTGGATTTCCACCGCCAGCAATTCAATGTGCTCCTGTGCACCACCATCATCGAAAACGGCATCGACATCCCCACCGCCAACACCATCATCATTCACCGGGCCGACCGCTTCGGCCTGGCCCAGCTGCACCAGCTGCGCGGGCGGGTGGGCCGTTCCCACCATCGGGCCTATGCCTACCTGCTTACCCCCCACCCCAGGGCCATGACCGCCGACGCGCGCAAGCGGCTGGAAGCCATTCAGTCGCTGGAGGAACTGGGTGCCGGCTTCACCCTGGCCTCGCATGATCTGGAAATCCGCGGTGCCGGCGAACTACTGGGTGACGAACAGAGTGGGCAGATTCATCAGGTGGGTTTCAGCATGTACATGGATCTGCTGCAACGGGCCGTCACCGCCATGCAAAACGGGCAGGAACCGGATCTGGAACAGCCGGCGCGCAGCTGTGAAATCGACCTGGGCGTGCCCGCCCTGATCCCGGAAGACTATCTGCCGGATGTCCATACCCGCCTCACTCTCTACAAGCGCATGGCCGCCAGCACGAACGACGAAGCCCTCAAGGCCCTGCAGATCGAAATGATCGACCGTTTCGGCCTGCTGCCGGAAGCGGTGAAAAACCTGTTCGCCATCACCCGTCTGCAACAGCAGGCGCTGGCACTGGGGCTGGTTCGCATCTCCGCCGACGAACAGCGTGGCCGGCTGGTGTTCGCGCCCACTACCCCGGTAGACCCCATGCGGGTAGTGGCGCTGATCCAGCAATACCCCCGGCAACTGGCCTTTGACGGACAGGACAAATTGCGTTTTACTGCCCCCATGAACACGCTGGAACAACGCATCGCCTTTATTGAAAACCTGCTCAAGCGCCTGCAGGAGCCTCAATGAACGCCACGCGCCCCATCCACACCCTCTTTCTGCTGCTCCCCCTGTTGCTGCTGACCCAACCTCCGGCACAGGCCGAACCCGCAGCGACGGAAAAAATCTACCAGGTCGATATCCTGCTGTTCGAACGCCCGCTGAGCCATGATCGTTTCCCCGCACGCAAGCCCGCTGCGGCAGACTACAGCCAGGCACGGCCATTGCAGCCGGCGGAAACCACCGCCGAGCCGGTGCTCCTGCCGCCAATGAACCCCGAACCCGGCCATCCTCCCTTCTGGCAGCAACTGCCGGAAAAGGACCAGGGCCTGCAACAGGCAGCCCATCGCCTGGAGCACAGCCCCCGTTATGCCGTACTGGCCCGTTTCAGCTGGATACAACCGGCCGCGCCCCGGCGGGCACAGCAGCCCGTGCGCCTGCAACCGCCGGCCCCTGAAGAAAAGGTGGAAGATGCCCTGTTGACCCTGGACTTTCCCTCGGCAACCACCATGGATGCGGGTGATCCATCGCCGCCCCGGCTGGACGGACAGGCCAGCCTGTACCGGGGCAGCTACCTGCACCTGAAGCTGGACCTTCGCTACTGCAAGCCCGCTTCACCCCGTTCACTGGGGCTGGAGCCGGACTGCTGGCGCCTGCAACAGGACTACCGGGTGCAGCCGGGCAAACTCTACTACTACGACCATCGGCATTTTGGCGCGCTGGCTCAGATTCGCCTGTTGAACGACGCATCCAGCACCGCGCCCGACACGGATCGCTGAAATGGCCGCCAGGGCAAAGCGCAAGCCGGCAAAATCCAGCAAAAAGCGTCCTGCCTGGCACCAACGGCTGGACTGGCCCATGGCGGTCCTGCTGGTTCTGCTCATCGGTGTTTTCTTTCTGCCCCAGCGCGCCTGGCTGGAAAGCAGCTGGTACCAGCTCACCGCCCATTTTCACCCGGCACCCGCCCGCAAGACCCCCTGGCTGCTGGTGGAAATCGACCCGGCCAGCCAGGAAAAACTGGGTGCCTGGCCCTGGGACCAACACCAGTTCAGCCTGATTGTCGAACAGATTCTGGCCCTGCACCCGGCCGCGCTGGTACTGCTGCAACAACCGCCTACCCACTGGTCGCGTGAAAGCCTGCAACTGCTGCAACAGCTCGACAGCCAGCAGCCCGGCCCGATCCTTCAGGACTTGAGCCGGCACCTGGACAGCCCGGCCCACCTCTACCAGCTCCGCGGTCTGCGCTACGCCAGCCTGCCCGGCCCCGGCCCGCAGAACTGGCCCGAAGGCCTGCCCGCCATCCCGACCCCCAAAATGGATCGTTGGCCGCAACTGCGCCAGTCCGTGCTGGCATCACTGGAAGCCAGCCCGCCTCATGCACTGGAGCAAGGCGGCCAGCTCCATCCCCGGCCCGCAGCCCTGATCCAGGCCCCCCTGCTGCGTGGCTCATGGCCGGGGCAGGCCCACCGCCCGGCCTGGTTTGTGCTGGATCAACGGCAAACACCGGCATTGGCCCTGCGTCTGCAACTGGAACAGGCCGGCATGCCGGCAACATCCTTGCAGATCGAGCCGGGTCGGATACAGGCTGGCAAGCTGGGATGGCGCGTGGAACAAGGTGGCGGCTACTGGCCCTCCCTGCATCCGGACAACCTGCCCAGCATCCCCTTGGGCCAACTGCTCAACCACCCGGAAAACCTCCAGGGCCGCTGGGTACTGCTGCATGTACAACAGACGCCCTACAGCCGGGACGAATGGCTGGAAGCCCAGGCCACCGCCTCGCTGTTCCAGCACAACCAGAGCATCACGCCCTGGTTTGTGCCGCTGCTGCAATGGCTGGTGCTTGCATTACTGGCCTGGCTGTTGTCCAGAAATGGCCAGAACGCACTGAAACCGGGATGGACTTTCACCCTCATCGCGCTGGTGCTGCTCAATCTGGTGGCTTCGCAAGTACTGCAAGGCTGGCTGCACTGGTGGATACAACCTGCCTGGCCGGCACTGGCGCTGATCCTGATGCAGGCCATGCACTGGCTGCGCTACAGCCCTTTCTCCCTCCATCCCGACAAGGCCCTGCAGAACACTCGCCTGCAGCTGGCGCAGAGCCTGATGACACAGCAGCAGTGGCAAGCCGCCTGGAACCTGCTGAAGAAACTGCCGCACAATCCGGGTCGCTTTCGCGCCATGGAGAAGCTGTATCTGGCCTGTGAAAGCCAGCAGCCGAAGCTGGCCAGAACCATTCTGCAACAACTGCAACAACACAAGCCCGGTTACCAACCCAGCGCCCAAAAAGCTACAGCGGACAAGACAGACTCCACCGCCCTGCTGGAGAA
>WFUE01000199.1 GCA_015485125.1 Lysobacterales bacterium
TGCCCCAGTATGCCGTCTCCATCGCGCTGGAAATGGATGGCCAGGCGCAACTGGCGGTGGTGGCGGATGTGGAACGCGAGGAATACTTCACCGCCATTCGCGGCCAGGGGGCCTGGCTGGGCGGGAAACCCATCCGCGTTTCCGCCCAGCCGGTGCTGGAAGGCGCGCTGCTGGCTACCGGCACGCCCTACCGGGACGCCTCCATCATCGATCCCTACGCCGGCTGGATGACCGCCCTGATTCGCGCCAACACCGCCGGCATCCGCCGACCGGGCGCGGCGGCGCTGGATCTGGCCTGGCTGGCCTGCGGCCGCTTCGACGCCTTTTTCGAATACGGCCTGGCCCGCTGGGATGTGGCCGCCGGAGCCCTGCTCATCGAAGAAGCCGGCGGGAAAATCAGCGGCCTGGACGGCCACCCCGCCCGCTTCCCGCCCGGCGACATCATCGCCAGCAACGGCCCCTTGCACCCGGCGATGCTGACTGTGGCCCAACCCTTTCAACGGCAGCCATGAAGCCCCTGTGGCTGCTATGGCTATGCCTCATAACCGGAGCTGTCATGTCCACTGAACCCCAAACCCTGCAGGAAAAACTCCAAGCCGCGCTGGCCGCCAAGGGGCCGGACTACCGCCCGCGCACCCATCTGCTCAATGCCGACGGCAGCCCCAAATACACCAACCGGCTGATCCTGGAATCTTCCCCCTATCTGCTGCAACATGCCCACAACCCGGTGAACTGGCATGCGTGGAAAGCGGAAACCTTTGCCGAGGCCCGCCGGCTGAACCGGCCCATCTTTCTCTCCATCGGCTATTCCACCTGCCACTGGTGCCATGTGATGGAGGAGGAAAGCTTCGACAACGAGCAGGTGGCCGAGGTGCTCAACCGGCATTTCATCGCCATCAAGGTCGATCGCGAGCAACTGCCGGATGTGGACAGCATCTACATGCAGGCGGTGATGGCCATGCAGGGCCATGGCGGCTGGCCACTGAATGTGTTTCTCACTCCGGAAGGCGAGCCTTTCTACGGTGGCACCTATTTTCCCCGCCCGCATTTCATCCAGTTGCTGAAGCAGATTGGCGACTTGTGGCAAAAGCGCCGCAAGGACCTGCTGGAACAGGCCGCCGCCATCCGCCAGCATCTGCAACAGCGCAACCAGAGCGAACAACAGAACGCCCGCCTAGACGCCGGTGTGGTACAACGGGCCGTGCGTCAGGCCCATGGTGCCTGGGACGAGCTTCAGGGCGGCTTCGGCCAGGCGCCCAAGTTCCCCCATGAGGTGCTGCTGCAATTCCTGCTCAACAGCGCCTGGGCGATGGAAAACCCCGACGACAACCGCGCGGCGGCACCGGCCCTGCACAGCCTGCGCCACATGGCCGCCGGTGGCATCTTCGACCAGATTGGCGGTGGCTGGCACCGCTACGCCACCGATTCGGCCTGGCTGATTCCCCACTTTGAAAAGATGCTCTACAACCAGGCGCAGATGGCGCTGGCGCTGACCGATGCCCTCGCGCTGGAAGCCAACCCCTGGCTGGCGGACGTGCTCACCCGCACACTGGAATACACCCTGCGGGAAATGCAACGGGAAGACGGCCTGTTCTACTCCGCCACCGATGCCGACAGCGAAGGCGAGGAGGGCAAGTTCTTCGTCTGGCGCTATGACGAACTGCAAGCGGCGCTGGGCGACCGGTTTGCACAGGCGCAGAAACTCTATGACATCCAGCCCGGCGGCAACTGGGAAGGGGTAATCATTCCCGCCCTGCGCGCGCCTGCGAATGAACTGGCTGAACAACAGCAACGCCCCCTGCCCGCCCTGCTGGCCGACAAGCAGCGCATCGATGCCCAGCTCTATCCACTGCGGCAACAGCGCATTCCGCCGGCCACCGACCACAAGATGATCACCGCCTGGAACGCCATGCTGCTGCAGGCCTTCGCCCGTGCCGGTGCCCGCCTGCAACGGCCCGACTGGCTGAATGTGGCCGAACGGGGGCTGGACCGGCTCTGGGCGCTGCAATACAGCCCGGGAGCGGGCCTGCGGCGCATCCACCTGCAGGGCGAGGCGGCCATTCCCGCCATTCTCGATGACCATGTCCAGCTCATGCAGGCCATGCTGGAGCTGCACCGCTACCGCCCCGATCCGCGCTGGCTGGAACGCAGCACCACCTTGGCCGAAGCCCTGCAGGCCTTTGCCGACCCGCAGGGCGGCTTTTTCATGGACCGTCCGCAGAATGATGGCACCCCGGCCATCAGCCGGGTCAAGGAAGGGCCGGACGGCGCCCTGCCCTCGGGTAATGCCGCCGCCCTGCTGGCACTGACCGATCTCTACCACGCCACCGGCGACAGCCGCTGGAAGACCCAGGCCGAGGCCACCCTGGCCGCCTTCAGCGAAGAAATACGCGCCCAGCCCATGCTCTTTCCCGGCCTGCTGCTGGGCCGCCAGCGCCTGAAGGGCTATGACAGCCGACCGGTGGTGCTGGCCGCCGGCGGCAAGCTGCGGCTGGAAA
This sequence comes from Lysobacterales bacterium, assembly GCA_015485125.1. GTDB lineage: Bacteria > Pseudomonadota > Gammaproteobacteria > Xanthomonadales > S139-57 > S139-57. Next base: position 2,499 of record WFUE01000199.1, read on the forward strand.
TCCACCGTATCGGCCCGCGACAGGGAGAAATCCGCCTGCATCTGCCGGCCGGCTGGCATATCAACGCACCGCAACCGGGCGTGGAAGGGCTGATCGGGCTGGAATTGCACGCAGTGGACGGTACCACGCTACAGATACACTGGCCCCAGGCGCAACAGCAGCCCACCGGTTTCTCGTCGCAACCGCTGGCCCTGTACAGCGGCGAGACCCGTCTGCCCTTCAGCTGGCAGGCTAACCCGCCCTATCTGGCACTGCAACTGAAGTTGCAGGCCTGCGACCTGAAACAGTGCCTGCCGCCGGAACAATGGCAATTGCTGCTGCCGGCCTGGGCGGGTGATGACCCTGCAGAGGCGCCCTGATGCTGCGTGACTGGCTGTTGCCGGCGCGCATCCCGCCCCTGGCGCGGGCGCAGATGCCCCGGGAGCTGCTGACCTGGTCCCTGCTGGCCATCACCCTGGGCGTGGTGGAGGGCGGTGTGCTGGGGGTGATCGTGAAAAAGGCATTCGCCGGCACCGTGGAAGAATTCTGGCTGCATCAGGCCGTGGCGCTGGTCTCCGGCGCGCCGGCCTTTGCCAATCTCTCCAGCCTGTGGTGGTCCGGCAAGAGCCATGGCAAGGGCAAGACAGCCTTTCTCAACCGGCTGCAATGGTTCACCGTGGCCATGGTGCTGCTCACCGCAGCCGCACCGCTGCACCCGCTGGGCCTGCTCTGGTTCGTCTGCACCGCCATTCTGGCCCGCGTCGGCTGGGCCGGAGTCATCACCCTGCGGGCCACGGTGTGGCGGGCCAATTTCCCCCGCGAAGTGCGCGCCACCCTGGCCGGGCGGCTGGCGGCGGCCTCGGCCATGCTCATGTCCGGCAGCGGCATGCTCACCGGATGGCTGATGAATCGCGACCCGCTGGCCTACCACTGGGTGTTTCCGCTGGCGGCACTGGCCGGCGCGCTGGGGGCGCTGGTCTACCGCAAGGTGGGCATGCGCGGGCAGCGGGCGCTGGTCAAGCGGGAGCAGGCGCTGGTGGACGCCACCGGCGTGGGTTTGGCGCAGGCCTGGCGCATCCTGCGGCAGGACCGCCCCTTCCGCAACTACATGTTCACCATGTTCGTCTTCGGCTCCGGCAACCTGATGGTCACCGCGCCGCTGATTCTCATTCTCAACGAACAGGGCCTGAGCAGCTTCGCCCAGATGATGATCACCTCCTCGCTGCCGCTGGCGGTCATCCCCCTGTTCGTGCCCATCTGGGCCAAACGGCTGGATGCCAGCCACATCATCCTCTTTCGCGCCTTTCACAGCTGGTTTTTCGTCGCCACTCATTTCTGTTTCGCGCTGGCGGCCTGGCAGCACTGGCCCGTGCTGTACTGGCTGGCGGCAGTGGGGCTGGGCATTGCCTACGCCGGCGGCCTGCTGGGCTGGAACCTGGGTCACCATGATTTCGCCCCGCCGGAACTGGCCGCCCAGTACATGGGCATTCATGTCACCCTCACCGGCCTGCGCGGGCTGATCATGCCCGTGATCGGCGTCAGCCTGTACGAATGGCTGAAAGCACACCATCCCGGCATGCAGGATGCCACCCTCTGGCTGCCCTGGACCCTGTGCCTCACCGGTGCCACCCTGTTCATGCTGCTGAAAAAACAATACCTGTCGGCGCAGGTGACCCGCCCGCGGCCCAACAGCGCCACCGCACAGATCCGCAACGATCCGGGGAGCGGCAGCTGATGAAGGCGATGATTCTCGCAGCGGGCCGGGGGCAGCGGCTGATGCCGCTGACCGCCCGAACCCCCAAGCCACTGGTGCCGGTGGCCGGCCGGCCCATGATCGAATGGCATCTGCAAAAACTGGCCCGTGCCGGTTTCACCGAGGTGGTCATCAACCTGAGCTGGCTGGGGGCACGGATTCGCGATCATCTGGGGGATGGTCAACGCTTTGGCCTGCGCCTCTACTACAGCGAGGAGACGCAGGCACTGGAAACCGCCGGCGGCATCCGCCACGCCCTGCCGTTGCTGGGCAGCCATTTCGCTGTCATCAACGCCGATATCTGGACCGACTACGACTATGCCCACCTGCAACGGGCGGTGAACCAGCCTCATCTGGTGCTGGTGAACAACCCGCCGGACCACGACGGTGATTTCTCCCTGACCGGCAACCGCCCCGGCACCAACGGCCAGCCCCGCTACACATTCAGCGGACTGGCCCTCTACCCGGCGCACTTTTTCCAGGCCCTGCCCGACGGCCAGCCCCGGCCATTGGCGCCACTGCTGAAGGCGGCCATGACCCAGGGGGAAATCACGGCGGAACTGCACCCCGGCCACTGGTTCGATCTCGGCACCGAAACGCGCATCGCCCGCGCGGAAGCACACATACTGGCCCACACTGGAGGTTCGACATGAAGGAACAACACCCGCCCATGGCCGCCAACACGGTACCCGTGCAGACCACCACCGGCTACCCGGCACCTTTCGCAGACACGGTAGCCGGGCGGCACAAGCGCAAACTGGGAGAAGCCTTCGGCCTGCAACGGTTCGGCGTCAACCTCACCGAGTTGCAGCCGGGTGCCGCCTCCGCCCTGGCCCATCACCACGCACTACAGGATGAATTCATCTATGTGCTGGAAGGCAGGCTGACACTGGAGCTGGACGAAGCCCGCCACCCGCTCGTCGCCGGGGATTGCATCGGCTTTCCCCACGGCAGCGGGGTGGCGCACCGGCTGGTCAATGAAAGCAACGCGCCGGCCCGTTATCTGGAAATGGGCGACCGCACCCCGCTGGACGAGGTGGCCTACCCCGGCGAGGATCTACTGGCCCGCGCCGATGCCCAGGGCCGCTGGCGCTTCTATCATGCCGATGGCAGGCCCTGGGAAGACGATCACTGACCGCGCTTGACCGGGAAGGTCAACCGCAGGCTTTGGCCGTTGTCGAACGACAGCGTGATGGGCACGCTGACACCGGCCCGGATGGGCTGCCGCGCATGCATCAGCATCAGGTGATAGCCACCGGGCTTCAACGCAACCGTCTGGCCAGCGGGAATGACGATCCTTTCCTGCTCGCGCATGCGGGCCACGCCGTTTTCCACCACGCTGCGGTGCATTTCCACCATATGAAATGCCGGTGAACTGGCTCGTACCAGCGCCACCGGTTTTTCCGAGGTGTTTTTCAGGCTGACAAAACCGGCCCACATACTGACACCGGGCGGAGCTTCCCGTATCCAGGGGTTGCTGGCCACCATCTGGCCGGCCGCCATGGCAGGCAGGGTGAGCAGGCAGTGGAGAAACAGGGCGCGAAACAGCGTTCTCATGCTATATTTCCGTGAACAAGACCTTCGTCACTATAGCCCCGCTCATAGGGAATGGACAAGCCATGTCACAGATATTGATCATCGACGACCAGTCCACCAGCCGCCTGCTGCTGGCCAAACTGCTCAACCAGCTGGACAGCAATCTCGATATCGAGGATTTCGACAACGCCCGCGAGGCACTGGCCTGGTGCGAAGACCACATTCCCGACCTGGTGCTGGTGGACTATTCCATGCCGGGCATGAACGGCATCGAATTCACCGAAACCCTGCGGCGCATGCCCGCCCTGCGGGATGTGCCGGTGGTGATGATCACCATCTCCGATGACGAGGATGTCAAGCTGGAAGCACTGGATGTGGGCGCAACCGACTTTCTCAACAAGCCCATCGACCACTTCGAGCTGCGCGCGCGGGTACACAACCTGCTGACCCTGCGCCGGCACCAGACCAGTACCCGTGAACGACTGCACCATCTGGAAGACCAGATCCACGCCTTGCGCCAGTCCTTTGAAACCCAGCGCGAACAGCACCGGCAAATGCTGCTCACCCTGCTGGGGCAGAAAGCCATTCTCACCCCGGCACAGGCCCGCGCCACCAGCGAAATCGCCAGCCTGCTGGGCCAGCAGCTGCAACTGGATGTCACCCGGCTGAACCAGTTATATCAGGCCGCCCCGCTCTATGCCCTGAGCAAGGACGGCATCGGCGAGCACATTCTCACCAAGCCCGGCAAGTTGTCGGACGAAGAGCGAAAGCGGGTACAGCAACACCCGAACTGGGGCCATCAGGCCCTGCGGCCCGCCGAAGACGACCCGGCCATGAACCTGGCCGCGCAGATTGCCCTGCACTACCGGGAAAACCACGATGGCAGCGGCTACCCGCAAGGGCTGAAGGGCGAAGAGATTCCGCTGGAAGCCCGCATCATTCATCTGGTGGATGCCATCATCGCCCTCCGCACCGCCAAACCCTGGCGACCGGCCTGGCCCACCGGACAAATCAAGGACTGGGTACTCAGCCAGGCCGGCACCACCTTCGATCCGGCGGTGGTGGCCGCTTTCGAAAAGGAAGAAGCGGCCATCCTCGACTGGCTCGACTATTCCACCAAGCCCGGCAAGGAAGCCGATCAGCATGGCTGAAGAAGACCTGCTGAATCAAAAAACCCTGAACAATCTGCTGGGCCTGGACGAAAGCGGCCAGTTCCTCGCGGACATGATCGAGGTTTTTCATCAGGACATGCAGCGCAACCTGGAACAGGCCAGCCAGGCAGCGGAAAACGGTGATGTGGAAGCCTTCCGCAAGGCCTGCCACGCCATCAAGAACGCGGCCGATTGCATCGGCGCCACCCGGCTGCGCCACTACGCCCACCAGCTGATGGATGAAGAGGCCCTGAGCGGACCGCAGAGCATGCCTATTCAGACAGCCATTTTACAGCGGCATTACAGGGAAGTGAGCGAGGCACTCAATTCCCGCTCGTAAACTCGCATCCATCAAACACGATGTTTTAACGCAGTCGCTGATAGGGAATACACCAGTTATTGCCGCATTGGTTCAAGAAGAGTGCCTGGTTGCCACTGTCCTGATAGATCAACAGGGGGCGACCATCCCGATAAGTCAGCCGGCTGTTCACCACATTGCTGCCAGCCACATTCTGGCTCAGAAGCAGCGTGCTGGTGCAGGCAGTGTCCTGGCAATATTCCAGATACAGCCTGGAACCTTGCGCCAGCGCAAAGGAGATCAGGGGCCGTCCATCGGGTGCGCGTGTAATGGATGTACCTTGAATCTGATAGCCGGATGATGAAAAACGAAACAATTGACTGACATTCGCTGATGCGCAAGTTCCACTGGTACACCGTGCCACATATACCCGTGAACCACTTCCGGCCTGATCCGCCACCGAAGTATAGACCAACAACGGCCCGACAGCAGATGGCATCAACAGGATATCCACCCAGATCCCCACATTCTCTTCCACGCCATTGATGAGATCCTTGCCATCCACCACATTAATCGTGGGCGTGGAACAGTCGCCCAGATGACAGTAGGCCAGCTTGAGATCCCCCTGGGTCACATCGTGGTAGGCAATATAAAAGCTGCCGATGGCACTACGCATAATAGCCACATGTTCCCCCACATTTCCGGCCGTATCCACCTGTTGAAAGCTGGTGCTGGAGCAGTCATCCGTCTCGCAACGGGCGAGTTTCAGGCTGCCATTGCCTGCATCATGGTAAGCCATGACAGGATAGCCGTCCTTGGCGGTGGTCATGGCCACCCACGCGCCTACATCTCCGGCACTATCCACGGTTTGAATCGTGGCACTGCTGCAGCTTTCATTCTGACACAGCGCCAGCTTGAGATCTCCGTTATCGCGATCATAGTAGGCGATGACCGGCAAGCCGGTCCTGCCCAATGTGAGGGCATTAAACTCGCCCACCACGCCGGCACTGTCCACCAACTGGTCACTGCCGCTATTGCAATTACGCTCATCGCAGTGGAACAGTCTTAAATCACCAGCCACCGGCTCAAAGTAGCTGACCACGGGCAAGCCGTCACGCCCGATCAGAAAATCAAATTCGACCGGCTGACTCAAACCACTGCGTAATAGTCTCGGCTCCTCCACGGGCAGGGGAATGGTGGCCATGGACAGGACTTCACCCTCCCGTTTCAGGCCCTCACCGGCCTGAAAATCCTGCGCATTGTCTGGCTGGCAGAGCACGCTGCCATCAGCGGCGATACTTTGAACAGCACTGCCACTGGCACAACCGGTTCCAACCCGTGCCTGCCAGGTCATGCTCTCCAGGGATACCGTCACATCACCGCTGTTGCCAACAACCGTCATGCCCGCACCACCCTGAATACCGGTCACATCACCGCTAGACTGACCATCCGGCACACAGATGACCGTGCCCGCCGCTTCCACCACCTGCATGAAACTGCCAGAAGGACAAGCGCCCGTGATCCTGCGCTGAATGCTGCCATCCGTTTCCACGGCCTGGAGCCCGCTGGCCATGGCCTGGCCATCCACGCTGTTGGCTGCCGCTGCCATGGCATATTGGGCTTGTGGCAAGGCGGTAATGGGAATCCTTGGCAACAAAGCTGTCCAGGCATCATTGCTGCCGGAAGGGCGCAGGGAGATTTCCAGGCGGTAAGCCTGACCATCAAATTGCCAGCCGGGAAAGTCCGCCTCCAATTGAAACCGGCCCTGCGAAACCGGCACATCGGTCAGCACGACTTCACTGGCGGTGATGGAATCCGCATCAATCAAACGCAGATAGAAATCCCGATTGCCGCTGAAAAGGACACCCTGCTCACTCAATTGCCCCTGATACACCAGTACCTCGGCCAATGCGTGTACGGAAGCGATTAGCATCCAGAGCAGCGCGGTCCACTGAACAGTTCGGTTCATGGCCTGCCCCCTAGCGTGTACGGAGATTGGAAAGACAACTGTTTTGCATGCAATAGTCGACTACCAAGTTGTTGCCCAACTGGGCAATATGCAGCGGCAAGCCTTCCGCGTTCAACGACACCAGGGCATAGCCCCCCCAATAAAGAGAAGGGGGTGTACCATACAATCTCTCACTGCAATCGTAGTTCATGCATCGAGAAATTTGGGTTTGATTATTCATCTTGTAGCTCAACACCACGGCACCATGCAGCCCCGTACTGATACTGGTGCCATAAATAGTCTGAAAGCTCGCATAACTGGCCAGGCTTTGCACACTGGTTGTCGTACACAGGTAATCCAGACAGCGCAAGAAATAGACAAAAAAGTTACTGGCATCTCCCACATCCCGGTTGTTGTAGACGATGGCCGGCAGGCCATTTCCCAGCAGATTGATACTTGCCCACTGGCCCACATCTTCTTCATTCACATCCGGCACATCCAGACCATCCAGCATCAACAGGGCTGGTGTGGCGCAGTTGGCCGCACTGCATCGTGCCATTTTGAGATTGCCGCCAGTGGCATCGTAGTAGGCCACATAGACCGTATCGTAGATGCCACGAACAATAGAGCTGTACTGCCCCACATCCCCGCCACTGTCGGCCAGCCAGATCTGTGGGCTGCTGCAGGGTTCATCGTTGCAGGACAGGATTTTCAAATCACCATTGTCCACATCGTAATAGCTGATCAGGGCATAGCCCTGTGGATTGGTGGTGATGGAAGTCCATTGCCCCACATCACCGTTCTCATCCACTGCCGTGGTGACATGATTGCTGCAGCGAACATCCTGACAACGCGTCAGCAGTAGTCCCCCGCCGGTTCGATAGTGAGAGATCAGAGGAAAACCGTTTCCACCCAGCGTCACGGAACTGTAGGCGCCCGCGGAAACGCCATTACCACTATCAATCACCGTGGTCGTTCCGCTGCTGCAAGACAAATCATTGCAGTGATGCACCTTCAAGGCACCCATGTTGGCATCCTGATAGGTGATCACAGTCAGGCCATCGCTCCCGACAATCGCCGAATGGGTCGTAGTGGCGGCACCATTGTTATCAATCGTGGTTTTTTGATCCGCAGGCCAGGGCAATGCAGCAACACGAAGGGTATTGCCTTCCAGCAACAGACCTTCACCGACTGTAAAGGCCGCGACATCATCCGTTTCGCAAACCACGGAGCCATCCACGGCAATGGAGCGAATGGAGGAACCGGCGGCACAACCGTTGCTGACACGGCGCTGGATGGTATTGCTGTCCACTGACAGGTTTACATCCCCAGCATCACCACCGCCGCTTAAACCAAACCCGGCAACCACTCCGGTAATATCTCCACCCGCGTCATCATCCACTTCACAAGTCACGCTGCCATCCGGCGCAATGCTGCGTATGGCCGACCCGGCCGCACAACTGCCATTGACCCGCAACTGAATGCTTGTACTGTCCACATCCTCCGCACGCAGGCTGCCATCAACCACATGCGCGCCCGTCACGCTGTTTGCCGCCAGGGACAGCGCCACCTGGGCCTCGGGCGCTGGCTGTATGGATTGTGTGGGCAACAGTTGCGTATAACCGCCCTGAGATCCTCCAGGGCGAACACCAATTTCCAGCCAATAGGCATTACCATCGAAAACGAAGGGCTGAAAGTCCAGGGTCACGGTGAATACCCCATCATCCAGCATGACATCCTGGAACTGGTTGCTGCCCAGGATATTGGTGGAAAGATCGTTGGGGTCCGCCGCATCCAGCAGACGAAACAGCAGATCCACACTGCCATTGATCGGCCCGTTGTCATCGGCAAGGCGCCCCTGATAGGTAAAGGGCGTGGACTGGGCCGCTGTAATCAACAGGAAAAAAACAAGCAGAACCGAGGCAGTTTTACGCATGACCATCCCTCACGGCTTCCATCGTGAGAAGTATATGTCATATTTTATCGAGATACAGCACGGAGTTTACCGGCAAGCAGGCCGCCGCCGTTTCAACGGCGACCGCGCTGAGCATGTCCGTTATCAATCAGCCGTTTTCAGGTCTCTTCCAACGCGGAAATGGCTTGCAGCAAATCCCCGGCATCCCAGGGTTTTTGCAGGGTCTGCACGGGCAGATCCTGCGGGTACTGGGCCCGCAGGGCCTGACTGTCATAGCCGGTGGTGAGCAACACCCGCAGTCGCTGGCGCTGTTCCAGTGGCAGGCTTTCCAGCAGCTGGTCGCCCTGCATGTCCGGCAGGCTGTGATCCAGCAGCAGGATATCCGGCCGCAGACCTTCGCTGATCATGCCCAGGGCCTCGCGCCCGGAGCCGGCGGCGGTGACCGTGTAGCCGCCCTTTTTCAGTACCATGACCGCCAGCTTGCTGACGGTCAGGTTGTCATCCACGACCAGCACATGCGGCTTGTTCATGTCAGCCTCGCTGGATTTCCTCGATCAGCGCGTCGGCGAAACGGCTGGTGGGCACTTCGGTGGCCCCTTCCATCAGGCGGGCGAAGTCGTAGGTGACAATCTTGCGGCCGATGACCCGCTCGAAGGCTTCGTGCACACACTGAGCGGCTTCCACCCAGCCGATGTGTTCCAGCATCATCACACCACTGAACATCAGCGAGCTGGGGTTGACCTTGTCGAGGTTGGCGTACTTGGGCGCGGTACCGTGGGTGGCCTCGAACACGGCGATTTCATCATTCATGTTGGCACCGGGGGCGATGCCCATGCCGCCCACTTCCGCCGCCACCGCATCGGAGAGGTAGTCGCCGTTGAGATTGGTGGTGGCCAGCACGTCGAATTCCGCCGGGCGCAGCAGCATGTGCTGGAAGGTGATGTCGGCGATGCGGTCCTTGATGACGATCTTGCCTTCAGGCCGCTTGCCGTCGTACTGCTGCCACAGTTCATCCTCGGTGATCGTGACATCGGCGAATTCCTCGCGGGCCAGCTCATAGCCCCAGTTGCGGAAGGCACCCTCGGTGAACTTCATGATATTGCCCTTGTGTACCAGGGTCACGCTGGCCCGCTGATGGTCGATGGCATACTGAATGGCCTTGCGAATCAGCCGCTTGGAACCAAACTCGCTGACCGGCTTGATGCCCAGGCCGGCCCCTTCGAAGAAGTGCGCGCCCATTTCCTCACGCAGGAAGCGGGCCAGTTTTTCATTCTCCTCGCTGCCGGCGGCATATTCAATGCCGGCATACACATCCTCGGTATTTTCGCGGAAGATCACCGCGTTGACATCCTCCGGGTGCTTCAGCGGCGAAGGCACACCCTGGTAGTAGCGCACCGGACGCACGCAGGCATAGAGATCCAGCGTCTGGCGCAGGGAAACATTCAGCGAACGGAAACCGCCGCCCACCGGCGTGGTCAACGGGCCCTTGATGGCCACCCCCAGGTCGCGGATGGCGTCCAGGGTTTCTTCAGGAAAGTAGTCGCCGTCATAGAGTCCAGCGGCCTTCTCGCCCATGTACAGCTCGCACCAGTGCACCTTGCGTTTGCCGCCATAGGCCTTTTCCACCGCCGCGTCCCAGATGCGCAGGCTGGCGCGGGTAATGTCCGGGCCGATGCCGTCGCCTTCGATGAAGCCGAGTATGGGCTGGTCGGAAACCACCAGCTTGCCGTTTTCCCGACGGATTTTTTCGCCCCCTTCCGGGTAGCGGATATGGGTGTAGTTCATGCTGGACCTCTAGTGTTTGCGGCTTGCCTGCCGGGCCTGCTCGCTGCGCTTGTCGGAGACGCGCGCCAGATAATCTTTCGCAGAACCGGTGACATATTCGCCGGTGAAACAGGATGTATCGTAATGGGTAATGGCCGGGTTGCCTTCCCGGCAGGCTGCGATCAGGTCTTCCAGATCCTGATAGATCAGTTCATCCGCACCGAGAAAATCACGGATTTCCTCGATGCTGCGCTGGTGGGCGACAAATTCTTCCGGCGCGGGCATGTCAATGCCATAGATGTTGGGATAGCGCACCGGCGGCGCGGCGGAAGCGAAATAGACCCGGTTGGCGCCGGCTTCGCGAGCCATCTGGATGATCTGGCTGGAGGTAGTGCCACGGACGATGGAGTCATCCACCAGCAGTACATTCTTGCCCTTGAATTCCAGCTCGATGGCGTTGAGCTTGCGCCGTACCGAGCGGCGGCGCTCTTCCTGGCCGGGCATGATGAAAGTACGGCCAATGTAGCGGTTCTTGATGAAGCCTTCGCGGTATTTCACCCCCAGTTCATGCGCCATGGACAAAGCCGAGGTGCGCGAGGTGTCGGGGATGGGCACCACCACATCGATTTCCAGATGGGAAAACTGCCGCCGGATCTTGGCGGCCAGGCGTTCGCCCATGCGCAGGCGGGCCTTGTAGACGGAAATGTCGTCCAGCAGGGAATCCGGGCGGGCGAAGTAGACATATTCGAAGATGCAGGGGTTGTGCTGCGGGTTCTCCGCGCACACTTCGCTGTGGAACTGACCGTCCAGGCTGATGAACACTGCTTCGCCGGGAGCCACATCACGTACCAGGGTGAAATCCAGCGCATCCAGGGCCACGCTCTCCGAAGCCAGCGCGTATTCTGTGCCCTTCGGCCCCTCACGCCGGCCCAGCACCAGCGGGCGAATGCCCCAGGGGTCGCGAAAGCCCAGCACGCCATAGCCGGGGATCAGCGCCACCGCCGCATAGGCACCGACGCAACGGCGATTGACACCGGCCACGGCGGCGAAGACATCCTCCGGCCGCAATCGCGCACCGGGGCGCTGATCCAGTTCGGAAGCGAAAACATTGAGCAGCACCTCGGAGTCGGATTCCGTATTGATATGGCGGCGTTCCTGCTCGAACAGTTCCTGCTTGAGCTCTTCGGCATTGACCAGATTGCCGTTGTGGCCGAAGGCGATGCCAAAGGGAGAGTTCACATAGAAGGGCTGGGCCTCTTCCGGCGAGTCGCAACCAGCGGTGGGATAGCGCACATGACCGATGCCGGCATTGCCCTGGAGGAAATGCCCGTCCACATCCGCGAACACATCCCGCACCAGGCCGTTGCCCCGGTGCATGTTGATGCGCTGGCCATCCAGGGTGGCGATGCCGGCGGCATCCTGCCCCCGGTGCTGCAGCACGGTCAGGGCGTCATAAATGCTGGAGGCCACCGGGCTTGTCGCCACCAGGCCAATGATTCCACACACTCAGGTTTTCTCCTCGACTTTTTCTTTCAGATCCAGCAACAGATCCCTGGCCTGATCCACCGGCGTGGGCGCGTCGAAACGGATATGGCGGCCGATGGACTCCGGCAGCCAGCCATGCACCGTGCGCACCAGCGGCATGAGATAGGGCACCACCGTGGACTGCCGCCACCAGGAATCCTGCGGCATGGGGGTCAGGCCGGCGATGAGGAAGAACAGCACCACCATGGCCAACCCGCGCGCCAGCCCGAAAACCGCGCCCAACATGCGATCGGTGGCCGAAAGGCCGGTACTTTCCACCAGCTTGCCCAACAGATAGTTGGCAATGCCGCCGACGACGAGCACCAGCACGAACAAGCCGATAAAGGCCATGCCGGCCCGTACCGAGGGCTCGTCCACATAGCCGGTGAGGTAGCCGCGCAAATCGCCGGAAAAGGCAAAGGCCACCCAGAAGGCCAGCGCCCAGACCAGCAGGGAGAAGGCTTCCTTGATGAAACCACGGAACAGGCTCACCAGGGTGGAAAGCAGCAGTACGCCGACGATGGCCCAGTCAAATCCGGTCATGATGCTTGCTCCTGTTCATTCACGGGCTTTTGACCAGCATGCCCTTGGAAATCCCGGCTTTCTGTGCCAGCCGTTCCTTCACCTGTTTTGCCTGCTGCTGGCTGGCATAGGGGCCCACTCGCACCCGATAGCGGGTCTGCTGCGCGCTTTCCAGCGGCTCCACATAGGCGGGAAAATCCAGCTTTCTCAGGCGGGTGGTGAGCTTGTCGGCGTTCTTGCGCGCCTTGAAGCTGCCCACCTGCACCGCCCAGCCCTGCAGGGCGGGGGCCACATCGGTTCTCGAATGCAGGGCCGGCCCGGTGCGATCGACCTGAAAGACCCGCGCCTCCTTCAAGCCCAGCTGTTGCAGCAGGGCCTGCTGTTGTTTTTTGGCGGTGGACTGATCCGCCCATGCGCCACAGCGGACCCGGTGCAGCGTGCGGCTGCCTGAACGGAAATCAGCCACCTGACAGGGAAAGCCGGCCTGAACACCACGCTGGGCCAGACGATCGGCATTGCGCTGACGCGAGAACACGCCCAGTTGCACCCACCAGCCCTTTGCCTGGGTGGAAGCGTCTGGAGACGGCACGGGCGCCGGTTTATCCGGCGTGGAAGCCGCTTCCGGCCGGTCCATGGGTTGTGGCTCGGCGGGGGGCTGCGGTTCGGCCACGGCTGACGGAGGGGAGACAGCGGGTTCTTCTACCACCACCGGGGTTTCCTGCCGGGCGCTGTCCGCCGGCGTTTCGCTGGTTTGCGGCGGTTGCGCTTCGGCCTGTGTGCCGGCTTCTGTGTCAGCCGGTGTGTTGGCCGGGGTACCACTCGGGGATGCATTCCCGGATTCAGCCGCGGGGCTCGTGGTGACTTCAGCCCGTTCGGCAACCGGATCCGGTGGCAGCAGATCCAGGGTGGGTTTGCCAGCGGGCTGGTCCGATTCATGTGCCTCGGGCTGGGTTGGCTCGTCCAGCAGCGGGATGGTTTCACCCTCGCCTTCAAA
>WFUE01000200.1 GCA_015485125.1 Lysobacterales bacterium
CGCGCGAGCCGGGCACCGGTTCACCGTTGAGCACCTGGCCGATGGAACGCTGCTTGACGATGTCGGTGAGGAACTGCTGACCACCCTGCCCGTCCGTGCCCAGCAGGTTGGTCTCGTAGTCATAGGCCGTGGCGGCCAGGTAGACATAACGAGCAGCCAGGTCGAAGGAGGCGCGGTACTTCTGCAAGGCGTCGTTGCGGAAGATGCGGAAGGCCATGTCCTGATAGCGGTATTCCTGGATCTCCGCCGCGCCGTTTCTGCGGAAGGCCACCAGTTGATCGAACAGCCGCTGCCCTTCTGCCAGGGTGCTGTAGTACTGCTGGCGCAGTTGTTCCAGTGCTTCCATTCTCTGGAAAATCTCGCTACGCAGCAGTGGTTCCTGCCGGATCAGCTTGTCCAGTTCACCATAGAGATTGAACATGTCCATGCGCTGATTGAGGACGGCGATCTGGCTGCTGGCGGCATCACCCACATTGTCGAACCAGTCATCCTCGTTCTCCAGTGCGAAATCGATTCCAGCCGCACTCCAGCTCAGGGCCTTGGACGCCCAGGTGGATTGTTCCACCGCACAGCGCACGCCGGCCAACGTATCACCGCCATTGGAGAAGCCAAATACCAGGTTCTTTGGCAAACATTCCGTGGCGTTGATTTCCACCTCTTCGATCGATTCGGCCCCCTTCTTCATCGCCAGGCTGGCCAGTTTCAAACCGAGACGGGTCTTGGTGATGCCCATTTCCACATTGCTCTGACGGTCCTGAATGGCGATTTCCGAATTTCTCAGGTTATAGGTGGCCTGCATGGTACCGATCTGGTCCTCAATATCCTTGCGCAGGTTGTCGTATTCACGGAATGCGCGTTTGACTTCCACCTGCGCCTGTACCATCTGCTGCAGGATGTCCTGAATCCGCCCCTGTGCCCGACGGTTGCCAACCCATTCAGCCGGTTTGACAAAGCTGGTGAAGGCCGGTGTTTTCATCAGCTTGTAATCCACCTGCAAGGTCTGGCTTGGATCCTTGATGCCCAGCGGGCAATCCGAGTTGAATGGCAGCAGGTTGCAGTCGGAGGCCGAATCCGATGAGCCCAGTCCGAAGAAGCCCAGACCACTTGGTGCCTCGGTATACACCGAAGTGATGGCCTTTATTTCGGTAGGCATCAGTGCTCCAAAGGACGCATTCGGGCTGTTGCCTCCATTCACATTGCCATTGGCATCGATATCAAAGGGTGTTCCGGCCAGTTGTGGCGCGTTGATATACATGTAGTGATACAGATCCGGGCCACCATAGTTGGCCGGATACAGTCCACCAGCACCGATATCATCCTCGTAGGGATAGCCGAAGATCTCGATCAGTCGGTTGCGATAATCGGTTTCCGAAGCCCGCGCATCCCGGCTGATGTCATCCACCGTGTTCTGGTTGTTGCGCATCATCCGGTTGAGCTGGTTGGCGAAATCCCAGACCTGCACCACATTGCTCAACGCCGTCTGCGCCCGCTCGTAGACCTGTTCGAAATGGGTCTTGCCGGCGTCAATCAAGCTGGGGTCGATATCGAAGGGCACCACACCCTTGGCCAGCCCCAGCGGGTTGAGGCCGGCATCGGCATCATCGATTTTCTGCTGGATCTTGTTGGCCGAGGCGACGATATCCGCCAGTTCGAATACATTGTCCCGCTGGATGACCTGTATGCCCTGGTGGCTCGGATCAGTATCTTCGGCCGGAATCACCGAATTGGCCGTCACCCAGTCGAAATAAGCGCCCTGGCCGGCCCGGCGGGCCCAGCCGGTGACACCCCAGGCACGGGTTTCGTCCGTATCCTTGTAGCCCTGCCACTGACCGGCCGGGTCTTCCACATAGGCACTGCGGTAGGTGAGATCCACCACTTCCGCACCCACCTTGGCTTTCTGGGCTGCCGTTTCCGCAAACTGCCGTTCATCGAGGAAATCCACGGTAATGGGCGTACCGGCCACGGTGATGGCTTCCGGGCGCGCCTCCCAGGTGTAGAAGGGATGGCGCAGCAGGTTGTAATAGAAGGTGGTGGCGGTCAAGTAATGACCCCAGGCATCCCCATGACCCTGCGGGTAGAGAATGCGGGCGTCTTTCTCGTCGATCACGCCATCGGCGTTCTGGTCGGTGATGTTGTAGGACAGGGCATAGGCCACCTCGCCATCACCGGTGGTGAAGTTCCAGAAGAAACGGTTGTACACCGGGCTGGCGGCCACCGGGCCGAACTTGTCATCCCGGCCACGCAGCAACACCAGTTCCTCTTCCAGCAGGTCCGGCACCTGATTCTGGAAATTGAAGATGGTGGGTGCCAGGGAACTGAAGCCGTAGGCATTGTTGGTGGTGGTAATGCCAATGGTCGGGTCCTGCGCGTCGGCATAGGCTTCATTGCCCAGCAGGGTGTAGAAGTCCACCAGTCGCGAGGTCACCAGCAGGATGGCCGAATTGGCCGGGCCATAGTTCACTGGTGGCGTGGCTCCCACGGACAGGGCCATGGCCCGGTTCATTACTGACTGGTAGGCCTCGATCAGACCGATCTGGTTGAGATTGTCGGGGTCGGAATTCAGGGCAATATCCCCTTCCCAGCGCTCACCCAGCTGCACCAGCATGGACGCATAGTTGTTGGTGGCCGCCTGGGCAAAGTTCTGCACCCGCGCCTCGAAGGGGTTGAGCCGCTTGAGCACCCGCTTCACCCAGCCTTCTGCCAGTTGCGCCCGCTGGTTCAGCGGGGTGGCACCCGGCTGGCCGGCATAGAGGCTCCAGTTGCTGTTGTTGCCACACTGGGGCAGGCCACGATAGCGGGCCACGAACCAGTTGTCCGACAAGGTGACGATGTTGGCGCCCTGAATGACGATTTCCACCGCGCCCTGGTTGGACGGCAGGGTGAAGGGGAACCAGCCGTTCATCTGCCCGTTGTCCGGGTCCGGCAGCAAGGCCGGCGGCGTGCCGTCCTGATCCGGCTTGAAGTACCACTCGAATTCCAGGTTCTCGGCCAGGCCGCCAAAATCACCGCTGTGACGCAGGGTCAGCTGTTCATCGAAGACATTGTCCGGGGTGATGATCTGCAACTGGCCCTGATAGGGCGACAACACGGAGCCGTCCCCGTTGATGTCCAGGCAATCCACCCGAATCACGCTCAGGCTGATGGGTGCCGGTGTCAGCGCGGGGTCGTTGTTGAAGGCCAGGGTCAGATAGCCGTTGCCCTGGGAGGCACCGGCACTGAGCGCGGCCTGTACGCCTACGGCCTTGTAGGGCGTCAGCACGCCGTCACCGGTGGGATGGGACGGATTGAATTCCTGCCAGGCCACCAGCACATCATCGTCGTTGACGGCCCGCAGGTTGCCGGCATCCAGGACCTTGCGGATACCATTGGGGTTGCGGCTCAGACGGAACAGGGCCTGTACCGCCTCGTCCCAGCTGCAGTTTTCTCCAGCGCCGGGCGCGCAGGTCTTGCTGCTGCTGGGCGGATTGGTATTGCCGTCGTCCAGCTCCAGCAGGGCGGCCCGGTCCTGCTTGCTCATCACATTGAGCAGCAGCAGGGGTTCGCCAGCACCGGTCGCATCGTACAGGCCCTGGAAGATCAGCCGCTTGTTGATGGGGTCGTAGCTCAGCCGCTTGCGCAGGGCGATGGGCAGCTTGATGGTGCCCGAGGCATTGCCAAGAATGTCTTCCTTGCCGTCGGTGCGGAATTCAGTGGCGACTTCGGCAGGGACCCCATTCAGTTCCACCTTGCGCGGTGACAATGGGTCCAGCAGCTGGGCGGCGGTGTCCGCCGGGCCGGAGCCATTCACATTGACTTCGTCGTAGACCACCTGCACCGCCGCCTGGTTGAAGATGTCCGGCAGGCCACGCTTGGGCTCCAGCAGGGTCTCACCCGGAATCAGTTGCGGCGTTTCCGTCGGCCAGCTGATGTCGTAGGCCACCTCGATGGGCCGGGTCAGATCGGCGGTACCGCCCAGGGCCACCGGCAGTTTCGGCATCCAGGGAATGCAATCCCCGGTTTGCAGACCGGCGTCCGGCCCGTCAAAGCCCGGTTGCATGGGATAGTAGTAGTACACGCTGCCGCTACCTGCCGAAGTGGACCACAACTGGTTGGTGTAATCCTGGAAGAAGGGTGGTGGCACCGGATCGCTGGCACTGTTTTGCCCATCCACCAGCGTTTGCGCACAACCACTGAGCAGACGCAGCGGATAGGGCGGAGACACTGTGGTGCCCGCCACACCGCTGAAGCGGAAATTGTTATAGCCGGCGCCGGTGGCTTCCACCTTGTAGACGCGGAATTTCCATTCGCCACTGACCGGGTCAAAGTATTTCACTAGCGTCCAGGGGTCGGAATCCGCATCCACTTCATCCACCGCGCTGCCGAAATCGGCCCGCAGAGCGAAGATGGCTTCCACGCCACTGCCCGTCTGCGACGGCGCGAAGAAGGCATGTTCCTCGTTGGGATTAAAGCCCGGCAGGTTGACATCCGGCTGGCGATACAGGCTCAGGTTGGTATAGATCTGCGGGTCCAGCGGGGCCTGCCCCAGCACTTCGCCGCCTTCCTGGCTGGCGATGATGATTCGTTCCGGGTTCAGTGGCCAGAAAGCCTTGTAGAGCACGGGTTTTTCCGGCCAGAAGACCTTGCGGCTGTTCTTGTGATACCAGGCCACCACCAGTTCCTTGCCCGCATCCTGCTGCCGTACCGGGTTGACCACGTTTACCGGAATGATCTGACCGGTCCGGGCGCTGCGGTTATAGGCCGGGTTGTCGCCCGCGCCATCGTAGAAGGCCTTTTCGTTCAGTACATAACCGGTACGGCCCGGCTCGTCATGGGTGGGTTCCACCAGGGTTTTGCCGATTTCCGCCGGCACATTGGCCTCGAAATCGGGGGCATTGGCATAGGCCACCGTGCGCAC
>WFUE01000201.1 GCA_015485125.1 Lysobacterales bacterium
CCGCCCCATCGCCGGTACCCGCCCGCGCGGGCGGGTACCGGCGATGGGGCGGGTATCGAGCCGGCCACGATGATGGCGCAACAGGCGTTCCGGCGAGGCGGAAATGACCGAAGTGCCCCGCCATTGCATCCAGGCGGCGAATGGGGCGGGATTCAGGCGGGCCATGCGCTTGAACAAACTGGCCGCCTGTGGCGGTTCGGCATAGTGCCGTGACCACTTGCGTGACAGATTCACCTGAAACACATCCCCGGCCAGGATGTATTCATGAATGCGGGCGATACCCTGCCGGTATTGTTCCGGCGGTTCTTCTTCCAGCCGGGTGGCCGGTGGCAGTGGCTGTTCCGCCTCCATTTCAATACTGCGGCAATCGGCCAGCAACCGGGCCAGCATGGACGCGTCTTCTCCCCAGACATGCACCCGACCACTCTGATGGTCCAGTACCACGCTGCCGTGGCAATAGACGGCCAGCGCCACCGGCAAGGCTTCCGGAGATGGGCGCAGGGGCAGCACTGGCTCCACCTCCGCGTTCAGCTCGTAGCCGCAGTAGACGAACCAGCCCTGCAAAAAGGGCAGGTCCAGATCGGGCAATGCACGCGCTTCCTGTTGCCGTGCGGCATCCAGACGGGGGAGGAAATCATCCTTGCCGTCCGAAAGCACCTGCCGGCCCGGCAGAGCCAGCAGAATGTCGTACCGGCCCAGCTTGCCGTCACGGCTGGTGGAAGCCAGCAGAAAGGGATAACGCTCGGGAAAGGCCCGCGCCAGTTCCACCAGCGCGGGGGGAGCCGTCTCCAGCCATTGGCCGGGCATGGGCGCTCAGGCCGTGGTGAAGATCAGGGTGCCGTTGGTACCGCCGAAGCCGAAGGAATTGCTCATGGCCACCTTCAGCGCGGTCTGCCGGGCCTCGCCGGGCACATAATCCAGATCGCAGCCCTCGCCGGGGTTTTCCAGATTGATGGTGGGCGGTACCACCTGATCACGCAGCGCCAGAATGGAGAAAATGGCTTCCACGCCACCGGCCGCGCCCAGCAGATGGCCGGTCATGGATTTGGTGGAAGTCATCATCAGCTTGTAGGCATGCTCGCCGTAGACCCGCTTGGCGGCCTGGGTCTCGGCCAGATCACCCGCCGGGGTAGACGTGCCGTGCGCATTGATGTAATCCACCTGTTCCGGGTTGAGGCCGGCATCGCGCAGGGCGTTTTCCATACAAGCCGCGGCCCCTTCTCCCCCTTCGGAAGGCGAAGTCATGTGATAGGCATCGGAACTCATGCCAAAGCCCACCAGCTCGGCATAGATCTTCGCGCCACGGGCCTTGGCGCGCTCGTATTCTTCCAGCACGATCACGCCCGCGCCATCACTGAGCACGAAGCCGTCGCGGTCACGATCCCAGGGGCGGGATGCGCCCTGCGGGTCGTCATTGCGGGTGGACAGGGCCCGGGCGGCATTGAAACCGCCGATACCCAGCGGCGAGGTGGCGTATTCGGCACCGCCGGCCACCATCACATCCACTTCGCCATGCTGGATCATGCGGAAAGCCAGGCCGATATTGTGGGTAGCGGTGGCACAGGCGGAAACCGTGGCCATGTTCGGCCCCTTCAAGCCACGCATGATGGACAGATGGCCGGAGACCATATTGATGATGGTGCTGGGCACGAAGAAGGGGGAAATCTTGCGCGGCCCGCCCTTGATGAAGGCGTCACGGGATTTCTCGATGGTGTCGATACCGCCGATGCCGGCGGCGATCATGGCACCGATACGGTGCGCGTCCTCTCCGGCCTCGATGCCGGCATCATCCAGCGCGTCCATGCCCGCGGCCAGGCCATAGTGGATGAAAGGGTCCATCTTGCGGGCATCTTTCTTGCTCAGATATTTCGTGACATCGAAATCCCGTACTTCACCGGCAAAATGGGTGGGAAAGTCACTGGCATCGAAATGTGTAATCGGCCCGATGCCGCTCTTGCCGTTGACGATATTGCCCCAGGCCTCATCCACCGTGTTGCCCACGGGAGAAATGATGCCCATTCCGGTTACCACCACGCGACGCCTGCTCATAGTCTTACCTCATGCGAATCCGCTGTTGCATACAGCCTGACAAAATGGTCCTTTCAACGAACAAACGGCACAGACCATTGCTGTGCCGTTGTCTGCCCGCCTGCTGTCACGGGCACCGTTCTTCTGATCGTGCGGAGGCTCAGCCAGCGTGTTCCTTGACGTAGTCGATCGCCTGTTGCACGGTGGTGATCTTCTCGGCATCCTCGTCGGGGATTTCACATTCGAACTCCTCCTCCAGAGCCATCACCAGCTCCACGGTATCCAGGGAGTCGGCGCCCAGATCGTCGACGAAAGATGCGCTGTTGGTGACTTCATCTTCCTTCACACCCAGCTGATCGACAACAATCTTCTTCACACGCTCTTCAATACTGCTCATAAGTGGATTAACCTCCGTTGATGATTTGCGGCGCCATTGTATGTGAACTTGCGCAAGCTATCCAGCATTGTGCCATACGCCTGCGTATCCCCAACGGGCAAAACCCGGCTTATTCCACCCCCGCTGCCAGCAAGCGGGACAGGACCTCGCCACTGCCCTTTTCCTTGAGCACCCGCCAGCCCGGCGGAATGGCTGGCGCTTCACGCAGCGGGCTTTCCAGATAGACCAGCCCGCCTGCCCGCAGGCAGCCGGAAGATTGCAGGCCGTCCAGCACCGGCAGCCACAGATTGGCCGCGAAGGGTGGATCGACGAAAACCAGATCGAAACCCTGCTGGCAGGGTTCGGTCAGCCAGCGCAGGGCATCGGCCTGGCGCACATGCACGCCGCCGGCATCCGGCAGTGCCGCGACCAGCGCCCGCAGATGGGCTGCCAGCCTTGGCTGCTTTTCCAGCAACAATACCTCTGCCGCGCCACGGGAAGCGGCCTCCAGCCCCAGCGCGCCGGAACCGGCGAACAGGTCCAGCACCCGCCGGCCATGCACCGCAGCCTGCAACCAGTTGAACAGCATCTCCCTTACCCGGTCGCCCGTGGGGCGCAGGCCCGGACTATCCGCAACAGGCAATCGCCTGCCGCGCCACTTGCCGGCTATAATGCGCACTCCCCGGCCCGAACCCGGCCGGCCGGCTCTGTTTCTTCCCACCGGTTCAACCTCAGACAGCTACGGAAACCCAACCATGTTCAACCTTTTCGGCCGCAAGAACAAGAAAAACCCCGAGCAGGAAAACCCGGAAAACACCACCGAAGACCAGCCAACGGCAGCAGACGCCCCAAGCGCCCCGCAAGCGGAAGACAGCCATAAGCCGGAACCGCGGAACGAACGGCTCAGCCGCTCCCGAGCCGGCTTTGGCGCCCGCCTCAAGGCGCTGTTCGGCCTGGCCCGGCAGATCGACGACGAGTTGCTGGAAGACATCGAAACACAGCTGATCATGGCCGATGTAGGCGTGGAAGCCACCACCCGCATCATCGACACGGTCAGCCGCCAGGTCAAGCGCAAGGAGCTGAAGGATGCCAGCGCGCTGTACCGGCGCATTCGCGAACTGATGGTGGAAATGCTGGCTCCCTGTGAGCAGCCGCTGGTGCCGGAGCGCGAGGACGGCCCCTTCGTCATTCTGGTGGTGGGCATCAACGGCGCCGGCAAGACCACCACCATCGGCAAGCTGGCACACTTGTGGAAGGCCCAGGGCAAGAAAATCATGCTGGCCGCCGGCGACACCTTCCGCGCCGCCGCCGTGGAACAACTGAAGACCTGGGGCGAACGCAACGAGGTACCGGTGGTGGCCCAGGACACCGGCGCCGATTCCGCCTCGGTAATCTACGACGCGCTGGATTCGGCCCGCGCCCGTGGGGTGGACATTCTCATCGCCGATACCGCCGGCCGCCTGCACACCCAGGACAACCTCATGGAGGAACTGAAAAAGATCAAGCGGGTGATGCAGAAACTGGACCCGGAAGTTCCCAGCGAAGTGCTGCTGGTGCTGGACGGCGGCACCGGCCAGAACGCCGTCAGCCAGGCCCGGCAATTCCAGGAAGCCATGGGCCTGACCGGGCTGGTAGTCACCAAGCTCGACGGTACCGCCAGGGGCGGCGTGCTGTTTGCGCTGGCCGAGAACCTGGGCGTGCCCATCCGC
>WFUE01000202.1 GCA_015485125.1 Lysobacterales bacterium
AAGTATGAATGCGTTGGTTTTCTTCATCATTGCTCCTCCTTACCATCATGGTGCAGACCAGCTTAGGAGGAAGCGCAGAACTTGGGAAATTGTTTGAATTTATCTCAGGGATAGAGATGGTCTATCATTAAAGTAATAAAAAGATTCGCAGGCTTGGACCCTCCTGTCCTATCACCAATGTAGTGGTCTAATAACCGCTCTTGCGCGTTTATTGTAGCGGTCTAATGATCTACTTCCTTGCGTTACTGTGTTGATATACGGTCTATCGCTTAGCGGAAAATTCTTGAAGCTTCATCCAAAATGCCGAGCAGTGCCAGACGTGGAATCATTCCCATTCAATGGTTGCCGGTGGCTTGCCGGAGATGTCGTAGACCACCCGGGAAACGCCTTGCACTTCGTTGATGATGCGGCGGCTGACATGGTCGAGGAAGTCGTAGGGCAGTTGCGCCCAGCGGGCGGTCATGAAGTCCACGGTTTCCACGGCTCTCAGGGCGATGACATAGTCATAGTTGCGGTTGTCGCCGGTGACGCCCACGGATTTGACCGGCAGAAAAACGGCGAAGGCCTGGCTGGTTTGGTCGTAGAGTTCGTGCTTGCGCAGTTCCTCGATGAAGATGTGATCGGCCTTTTGCAAAATGTGGGCATAGGGGGCCTTGACTTCACCCAGAATGCGCACGCCCAGTCCGGGGCCGGGGAAAGGATGACGGTAGACCATTTCCGCCGGCAGGCCCAGTGCCACGCCGATACGGCGCACTTCATCCTTGAACAGTTCCCGCAGCGGTTCCACCAGCTCCATGTTCATCC
This sequence comes from Lysobacterales bacterium, assembly GCA_015485125.1. Lineage (GTDB taxonomy): Bacteria > Pseudomonadota > Gammaproteobacteria > Xanthomonadales > S139-57 > S139-57. The sequence continues at coordinate 805 of WFUE01000202.1, forward strand.
GTTTGGGCAGGCCGCCCACATTGTGGTGGGACTTGATGACCTTGGCCTTGCCGGTCTTGGCGCCGGCCGATTCGATGACATCCGGGTAGATGGTTCCCTGGGCCAGGTAACGCACATCCCCAACCGCCTTGGCTTGTTCCTCGAAGATTTCAATGAACAGACGGCCGATGATCTTGCGTTTTTCTTCCGGATCTTCAACGCCTTCCAGCGCCAGCATGAAGCGGTCTTCGGCGTTGACGCGAATGACTTTCACCCCCATGTGACGGGCGAAGGTATCCATGACCTGATCGCCTTCCTGCCAGCGCAGCAGGCCGGTATCGACGAAGATACAGGTGAGTTGTTCGCCAATGGCCTTGTGCAGCAAGGCGGCCACCACGGAGGAGTCCACCCCGCCGGAAAGGCCCAGCAGCACCGGCTGGTCACCCACCTGCCGGCGCACCTGTTCCACCAGATCCTCGATGATGTTGCCGGGTTTCCACAGGGCATCACAGCCGCAGATGTCGATCACAAAACGGCGCAGAATTTCGCCACCCTGCCGGGTATGGGTAACTTCCGGGTGAAACTGCAAGCCATACATGCGCTTTTCGTCATCGGCCATGGCGGCAATGGGGGCGTTTTCGGAAGAGCCCATGCGGGTGAAGCCCGGTGGCAGGGCCACCACCTTGTCGCCATGGCTCATCCATACATCCAGCAAGGCCTGGCCTTCGTGGTCGCTCAGCCCTTGCAGCAACCGCCCCTGCTCCACCCGCACCTGGGCATAGCCAAACTCGCGTTGATCACTGGAAGCCACCTGCCCGCCCAGTTGCTGCGCCATGGTCTGCATGCCGTAGCAGATGCCCAATAGCGGCAAGCCCATGCTGAAGATGCGTTCATCCGCTCGCGGCGTGCCCAGCGCATGTACCGATTCCGGCCCGCCGGAGAGGATAATACCACGCGGGGCGAAATCCACGATGGCATCGAAGGGCATGTCAAAGGGGTGAATTTCGCAGTAGACGCCGATTTCCCGAATGCGCCGGCCAATGAGCTGGGTGTACTGGGAGCCGAAGTCCAGAATCAGGATGCGATGGGAATGGATATTCTGCATGTCAGCGTTCGATCCGGTAGTTGGGGGCTTCCTTGGTGATGGTGACATCGTGTACATGGCTCTCATGCACGCCGGCACCCGTCATGCGCACAAAACGCGGGCGGGTGCGCATGGTGTGCATGTCGGCCGCGCCCACATAGCCCATGCTGGAGCGCAAGCCGCCAATAAGTTGATGCAAAATGGCGGTCAGCGGCCCCTTGTAGGGCACGCGGCCTTCGATACCTTCCGGCACCAGTTTTTCCGCTTCGGTCTCGTCCTGGAAGTAGCGATCCTTGGAGCCCTGCTGCATGGCGCCCAGCGAGCCCATGCCACGGTAGGATTTGTAACTGCGGCCCTGGAACAATTCCACTTCACCCGGCGCTTCCTCGGTACCGGCGAACAGGCCGCCCAGCATCACCGACCAGGCACCGGCCACGATGGCCTTGGCCACGTCACCGGAATAGCGGATGCCGCCATCGGCAATCAGCGGTACTTCGTGCTTCAACAGGCGTTCGGCCACATCGTTGATGGCGGTGATCTGCGGCACGCCCACGCCCGCCACCACCCGGGTAGTACAAATGGAACCGGGGCCTATGCCCACCTTGACCGCATCGGCACCCGCCTTGACCAGCGCTTCCGCCGCGTCGCCAGTGGCAATATTGCCGCCGACGACCTGCACATCGGGAAAATGCTTTTTCACCCAGGCCACCCGGTCGATGACACCCTGGGAGTGGCCGTGGGCAGTATCCACCACCAGCACATCCACACCGGCTTCCACCAGCGCGGCCACGCGTTCGTCATTGTCGCCGCCTGCGCCCACGGCCGCCGCCACCCGCAAACGCTCCTGGCTGTCCTTGCAGGCGTTGGGATAGTCCTTGGCCTTCTGCATGTCCTTGACGGTAATCATGCCGCGCAGTTCGAAGCGGTCATTGACCACCAGCACCTTCTCGATGCGGTGTTCATGCAGTTTCTGCCGCACTTCCTCCTTGCTGGCGCCCTCGCCCACCGTTACCAGCTTGTCCCGGCCGGTCATGATATTGGCCACCGGCTGGTTCATCTGGGTTTCAAAGCGCAGGTCACGGGCGGTGACAATCCCCTGCAGGCCGTCCCGGTCGATCACCGGCACGCCGGAGATACCCTTGCGGCGTGTCAGCTCGATCACTTCAGCCACGGTGGTGTCCGGGCTGACCGTAATGGGGTTTTGAATCACACCGGCCTCGAATTTCTTCACCCGCCGCACTTCCCGCGCCTGGTCCTCGATACTGAGGTTCTTGTGGATGACGCCGATGCCCCCTTCCTGCGCCATGGTGATGGCCAGGCGGGATTCGGTGACCGTATCCATGGCGGCGGAAACAAAGGGTATGTTCAGTTCGATGTCACGGGTGAAGCGAGTCTTGAGAGAAACATCCTTGGGCAGGACAGTGGAGTGATCCGGCACCAGCAGCACATCATCAAAGGTCAGGGCTTCAGACTGAATACGCAACATGGGCAGGCCTCCGGGTCACTCAGATAAACCGGGCATTATAACGCTTATGGATAAACAATGGTGCAGTGCCAGCGCTTTCAATCGCGGGTTTTCTTTTCCACCGCGCTGAGAAAGCCACGCAGCATGTGCAGCTCGGTATCGGAAGGTTCCGCCCGGTCGAACAGACGCCGCCAGCGCGCCTGCAAGGAACGGGATTGCTTTTCATCCGAAAATTCGATGCGCCGGGAAACACCCTGCAGATGTTGGTAAAACCCTTCCAGCTTCTCTCGCGCAGCGGGCGGGTCTTCACGCGCGGGCAACGGTGGCAGCCCGTCCATTTCCAGTGCCGCCATACGCAGTTCGTAGGCGACGATCTGCAGGCTTTGCGCCAGGTTGAGTGAACCGAACGCCGGCGTGGTGGGAATGTGCACCAGCCGGTGGCAGCGGCCCAATTGTTCGTTGGTGAGGCCGGAACGCTCCTGACCGAAGAGAATGGCAATCTGCTGTTCATGCTGTTGCAGGCGCTCTACCACGGCACGTGCGGCATCGCGCGCATCCAGCCCCGGCACGGGAATGCTGCGCAGGCGGGCGCTGGTTCCCAGCACCCAGTGGCAGTCGGCAATGGCTTCATCCAGGGTTTCGTGCACCACCGCCGAGGCCAGCAGGTCGTCGGCACCGGAAGCCAGCGCGGTGGCATCCGCATGCGGGAAATGTCTGGGCGCCACCAGATGCAAATCACGCAAGCCCATGGTTTTCATGGCACGGGCAGCGGCACCGATATTGCCGGGATGGGTGGTGTGCAGCAGCACCAGCCGCAACCGGTCCCGCAGCGCGGTTTCGGCGTTCATCACCACATCAGATCATCGGGCACCGGAAACTCTTCCTCTTCCGGGTTCTGTTCGTTCGGATCCAGCCAGAAAGCCACGGCAGTGGGCTTGAGAGCGCGAATCTTCTCCAGCACTTCCAGCTCCACCAGATGATATTCCCCGCGATGCTGCACGATACCCATGCGGCTGCTGTTGAGCGCTTTCTGCTGCGCCGGCGTCACAAACAGCTTGCGGATCTTGCCCCCGTATTCAAAGAACCGTGAAATGTCGGCCTTGGGGTCGTTCTTGCGATGGGCTTTCAGCAACTGCCCGATTTGCTGGTTGATTTCCCGCCGCTGGCGCTCCTCTTCCCGCTTGCGGTTGAGGGCACGATCCTTCTCCAGCTTTTCCTGCCGCTGCTTCTCCGCGTAGGCCCGGGCCAGCGAAATCTCCTCGTCGCTCTTGCCCTGCTTTTTCTGCTTGCGTTTCTGGCTCTTGTTCTGTTTCAGCTGCTGCTTGCTGGCCAGACCGGCCTTGAGCAACTGCTCCTGTAAACTGCCCATGTCCAACTCCACATTACGGGCCGCACATTATCGCCATAAACGCCTCCGTGTAAAACGCCTGCGTGACATTTCATCCAACGGTCATTTGTTGCAGAAATTTGACCCGCCCTGCCGGGGGCGCTATCATCGCTACTGAAGGGTTTTCCCTTTTCTTTTTGCCTCTATTTATACTCAAAGTGAGCATAATTATGGAACACTTCCCGCTGCCGGAACTGAACGACGCCCTGATCGAACGTTACCAGCCCATACAGGAAAAGATCGCGCATCTGATGCCCGAGGAAGAATGGCTGACCCATCTGCCCTGGATCGAGGCCATCAATCAGCGCAAGCAGGAAATCGGCGCGGTCATCCTGGCACACAACTATCAGACACCGGAGATCTTCTACGGCGTGGCCGATATCACGGGTGATTCCCTCGCCCTGGCACAGCAGGCGACGGCGGTGGAAGAAAACATCATCATCCAGTGCGGTGTTCACTTCATGGCGGAAACCTCCAAGATTCTCAACCCGGAGAAGACTGTCATCATCCCCGATGAGCGCGCCGGCTGCTCACTGGCCGATTCCATCACGGCAGATGGCCTGCGCGCGCTCAAGGCCCGCTATCCGGGCGTGCCCGTGGTCAGTTATGTCAATACCACGGCGGAAGTGAAGGCGGAAACGGATGTCTGCTGCACTTCGGCCAATGCCATCGACATCGTCAACGCCCTGCCGGCTGAACGGATCATCTTCACCCCCGATCGCTATCTGGGCCAGCATGTAGCCAATCACACGGACAAGGAAGTCATCCTCTGGGACGGTGCCTGCGAAGTGCATGAACAGTTCACCGGCGAGCAGGTGCGTCATTTCCGCGAGGAAAGCGGCGCCTTCATTATCGCCCACCCGGAATGCCCGCAGGATGTACTGGCCGAAGCCGATTACATCGGCAGCACCTCCGGCATGATTGATCACATTGCACGGCACCAGCCGCAGAAAGTCGCGCTGATCACCGAATGCTCCATGAGCGACAATGTGTCCGCCCAGTTCCCGGAAATCCAGTTCACCCGCCCCTGCAACCTGTGCCCGCACATGAAGCGTATTTCTCTGAAGAACATTCTGCGTTCCCTGCATGAACTGGGCCCGGAAGTGCAGGTGGATGAAGCCGTGGCCCGGAAGGCGCGCCGTTCGGTGGAACGCATGCTGGAGATGAGCCGCAAACCTGCCGAAAAAGCCGCCTGAACCACAGCGCATGCCCAGCCAACCCGCGTTCCGCGCCGATCTGCTCGTCATCGGCGCGGGCGTAGCCGGCCTGTCCGCAGCCCTGGAGGCAGCTCGCCAGCAACCGAATGCACGCGTTCTGGTCGTCAGTTCCCATCAGCCGGACTGCTCGCCGTCCACGGCCTGGGCGCAGGGCGGGATGGCCGCGGCCATCGCCCCGGACGACAGCCCGCAAGCCCACGCGGCTGACACCCTGCGCGCGGCCGCCGGCCATGCCGATCCGGAAGCGGTGCGCCTGCTGACCACTGAAGGGCCGGATGCCGTCGACTTCCTCGTGCAGCAGGGTACCTGTTTCGACCGGAACCCGCAGGGGGATTTTGCGCTCACCCGCGAAGGGGCGCATCAGGCCAATCGCATTCTTCATGCCCATGGTGATGCCACCGGTGTGGAAATCTGGCAAGCACTCATGCGTGCCTGGGAGACGCGACCACAACCCAGCCTCCTGCCCGGCTGCCAGTTGCTGCAATTCCGCCAGGGCGCCGATGGCCGTGTGCTGGGCGCGGATTTTCTTAAACCGGACGGCTCTCTGCTGACCATCGACGCGGACAATACCATTCTGGCCACGGGGGGATACGCCGGCCTCTACGCCCGCACCAGCGTCTCGCCGCTGGCCAACGGCCTGGGATTGGCACTGGCCATGCTGGCCGGTGCCGAAGCCAGTGATCTGGAGTTCGTCCAGTTTCACCCCACCTGCCTGCTATGCGAGCAGGACCCGTTGCCGTTGATTTCCGAAGCTGTCCGGGGCGAAGGCGCGGAACTGGTCAATGAACTGGGCGAGGCCTTCATGCGCCAGCAGCATCCGCTGGGAGCGCTGGCACCACGGGATATTGTCAGCCGCGGCATCTGGCAACAGTTGCAAGCCGGCCACCGGGTGTTTCTCGATGCCCGCGCCCGCCCCGGCGCGGACTTTGCCAGCCGGTTTCCCGGCATCCATGCACGCCTGGCACAAGCGGGCATCGACCCGAGGCAGAATTTGATCCCGGTCACGCCGGCCACCCATTACACCATGGGCGGATTGCGTACCAACCTGGACGGGCGCACTACGCTGCCCGGCCTGTACGCCTGCGGCGAGGTGGCCTGCACCGGCGTGCATGGCGCCAACCGCCTGGCTTCCAATTCCCTGCTGGAAGGCGTGGTCTTTGGCCGCCGGGCCGGCCGTGCGGCACTGGCCGAAACTGCTGCCAGGCGGGCACCCGCCGTAACACCGGCACCCGCGATCAAACCCATGGTGCCCACTGGCTTGCGCGCCCTGCTCTGGCAACACGCCGGCATCATCCGCGACCGGCAGGGGCTGGAGACCGGCCTGGCCACATTGATGAGCCTGGACAACCAGCCCGCTCACCACGCCGCCTGCCATCTGGCACGCGGCATACTGCAAGCCGCGCTGGAAAGGAAGGCATCGGTGGGGGCGCATTTCCGTTCAGACTTCCGTTCAAGCTAAGTGTCATTCCACCGTCGGGCAACAAGGCTCGCCCTTGAATCGCCTTTGCCAATGACGCCATATACGCTATCATTCAACCCATGTCGCTTACGATCGTCATTGACACCAGTGTCATGATCAGTGCATTGATCAGCCAACATGGCGGCAGCCGGGCGGTGCTGCGACAGTGTTTGCAAGGCATGCATAAGCCATTGGTTAGCAATGCCCTGTTTGCTGAATATGAGGATGTTTCACAAAGAAAAATGATCCGGGATGTTTGCCCGCTTTCTGATAGAGAAATCAGAAGTTTGCTTAACGCGTTTTACTGCGTTTGCAAATGGGTGCCCATTTACTATCTTTGGAGACCCAACATCCCGGATGAGGCGGACAATTTTTTGATCGAACTGGCTCTGGCAGGCAACGCAAGCCATATCATCACCAATAACGCCAAGGATCTGAATCAGGCTGAACTCCAGTTCCCTGCCCTGCAGATTACGACACCCACGGAGTTTTTGAGAGGTTAGAACCCATGGCCACATTAACCATACGATTGCCCGATGACAAACACGGTCGCCTGAAAGCACTGGCGCAACACCGGCGTATCAGCGTGAACAAATTGATTGAAGAGCTCTCCACACAGGCCATTGCCGAGTTTGACAGCGAGGTTCGCTTTCGGGCACTGGCAAGCAAGGGTGATATCGACAAAGGTTTGCAGCTGCTGGACACTTTGGATCAACATTTCTCCAGCCGATAGGGTCACCCGGTCAAGCCCTTCCCTGGGCTTGCCTTCTAAAACAACCGCCGAATCCCCCCGACCTGGGCAGCCGGGTCGATTTCCAGTTCGGCTTCGCGTTCCAAGACAATGCCTTCGTGAACTACTACATCTGGGCCGAGGATGATGCGTGGTTTGCGCTCGTTGGTCTTGCCGGCAAGCCAACCACCTTTCGGCTTATGCACCACGATACGGCCCACCTGCGCGCCCGCTTGCAAGTCCACCGTGCCATTGGTCAGCTCGATCTGCCCCTGGATGCTGGCTCCACGGGCCTCGACCTTTCCGTTGACCAATTCGATATGGCCACCAATCCGGCTTTGTGACTGCAGGCTGATCTGTCCGTTGACCATTTGCACCCCGTTTTCCACCTGTGCGTCTTTTCGCAGATGGATCGCGCCATTGACGGTTTCAATGCTTTGCACTCGCGCGCCCGTGGCCAGTTCGATATTGCCATTGACCGTCTCCACGTGACCGGCACGGGCCAAGGCATCCAGACGCACATCGCCATTGACGGTTTCGACATGTTCGGCACGGGCTTTTTCGTGCAGCCGAATATCGCCACTGACCGTTTGCAGTGAATCCGCCTGCTGCGAGGCCGGCAGGGTGATATCACCCATGATGGTGCTTTGAGCAGCCAATGCAGCCGCTGAAACGCATCCGAGAAAACAGAAGAGAAGAAGATTGGATTTCATCGTCGATTTCCTTGTGGGTTAGGTAGCGATGAACCAGCAAAGGCCGTGCCAGCAGACAAAACCCGCAGCACATCAGCAAATGAGCAATCCCTGAAACCCAATACGGCGGCAATATCCGCCACCTTTTGGTCAGATTGGCGAGAAGACGGATCAGCGGCTGCCGCGTTCTTCTTCCATTTCTTTCAACACCTGGTCGAGATGCGTGTGGCGCACATCCTTGCCCTTGACCAGATAAAGAATGTATTCGGCAATGTTCTGGCAACGGTCGCCAATGCGTTCCAGCGAACGCGCGGCCCAGAGCATGTTCAGCGCCAACGGGATCATGCGCGGGTCTTCCGCCATGTAGGTGATGGTTTGTCGCAGCATGGAATCATATTTGATATCCACTTTCTCATCCTTTTTCACTACGGCGATGGCTTCCTGCACATCCAGACGGGCGAAGGCATCCAGCACCCGGTGCAGCATGTCCTGCACCAGCTCGCCCATGTGCTCCATCTCCGCCATGATGCCCTTGTCAAAGGCACGCCCGGCCATGGACTCGGCCATGCGCGCCACCCGCTCGGCCTCGTCGCCAATCCGCTCCAGATCGGTGATGGTCTTGATGACCGCGATAATCAGGCGCAAGTCGCCGGCGGCGGGCTGGCGGCGGGCGAGAATCATGGTGCATTCCTCATCCAGCTCCACTTCCATGGCGTTGACCTTGTAGTCGGATTCCACCACCCGCTGGGCGGTATCGGCGTCCATTTCCACCAGGGCCTGCACGGCGCTCTCCAGCTGCTCCTCCACCAGGCCGCCCATGGCCATGACCTTGCTGCGAATGTCTTCCAGCTCTTCGTTGTACTGGGTGGAGATGTGTTGGCTTAAGTCGTTGCGATCCATGAGCTTCTACCTGTATGCACTTGATCTATCATGTATTGTTTGGACTGGCCGAACCGTGTCCGGTTCCTCATCCGTAGCGGCCGGTGATGTAGTCTTCGGTCTTTTTCTGTACCGGGTTGGTGAAGATCAGGCTGGTCTCGCCATATTCCACCAGATCACCCATGTACATGAAGGCGGTGTAGTCACTGACACGGGCCGCCTGCTGCATATTGTGGGTGACGATGGCGATGGTGAATTCTTCCTTGAGCTCGGCAATCAGTTCCTCGATCTTCAGCGTGGAGATGGGATCCAGGGCGGAGGCGGGTTCGTCCAGCAGCAGCACCTGCGGCTTAACCGCGATGGCGCGGGCAATGACCAGCCGCTGCTGCTGGCCGCCGGAAAGACCAAAGGCACTGTCATTGAGGCGGTCCTTGACCTCATCCCACAGCGCGGCACCCTTGAGGGCCCATTCCACCGTTTCATCCAGCACGCGGCGCTTGTTGATGCCCTGCAGGCGCAAGCCGTAGGCGACATTTTCATAGATGGATTTCGGGAAGGGATTGGGCTTCTGAAATACCATGCCCACCCGGCGGCGCAATTCGGACACATCCACGCCCGGCGCATAGATGTCCGTGCCTTCCAGCAGGATTTCCCCTTCGATACGGCAGTTGTCCACCAGATCGTTCATGCGGTTGAAACAGCGCAACAGGGTGGATTTGCCACAGCCACTGGGGCCGATGAAAGCGGTGACCTTCTTGTCCAGCAGTTGCAGGTTGATACCGTTCAATGCCTGTTTTTCACCATAGAACAGACGCAGATCGCGGGCTTCCATGGCAACGCCGGGTTGCGGATTGTGCTCTGTGGATCTCTGGGCAGCGGATGATTCCATGATGGGCCTCAATGTTGTTCCAGTGAACGATAGCGTTCACGCAAGCGGTTGCGAATATAGATGGCCAGCAGGTTCAGGGCCACGATCACCACCACCAGCAGAAACGCGGTGGCATAGACCAGCGGGCGGGCTGCTTCCACATTCGGGCTTTGAAAGCCCACATCGTAGATATGAAAACCCAGATGCATGAACTTGCGGTCCAGATGCAAAAACGGCGCGTTGCCATCCAGCGGCAGCGTGGGCGCCAGCTTGACCACCCCCACCAGCATCAACGGCGCCACCTCGCCGGCGGCACGCGCCACCGCCAGGATCATGCCCGTCATCATGGCCGGAGAAGCCATGGGCAACACGGTACGCCACAGGGTTTCGGCCTTGGTGGCACCCAGCGCCAGCGACCCTTCGCGAATGGCCTTGGGAATGCGGCTCAGGCCCTCTTCGGTGGAGACGATCACTACCGGCAGGGTCAGCAGGGCCAGCGTCAGCGAAGCCCACAGCAAGCCACCGGTACCGAAGGTGGGTGCCGGCAGCGCTTCCGGGAAAAAGAGCTGGTCGATGGTGCCACCGATGGCGTAGACAAAGAATCCCAGGCCAAACACGCCATAGACAATGGAAGGCACACCGGCCAGATTGTTGACCGCGATGCGGATGATGCGCACCAAAAGCCCCTGATGGGCGTATTCACGCAGGTAGACAGCCGCCACCACGCCGAAAGGTGTGACAATAATGGACATGATGATCACCATGATCACCGTACCGAAAATAGCCGGGAAGATACCGCCTTCAGTGTTGGCTTCACGGGGTTCGTCGCTGACGAACTCCCACAGCTTGACGAAGTAATGCCGCACTTTCTGCCCAAAGCCCATGGTATTGGGTTGGTAGTAACGCACCACTACCTTGGTGGGCAGGGTCACTTCCCGCCCGTCGGCGGTACGGAACAGCAATGCGTCATGGTTGGATTTTTCCAGCAGTACATTCCGGGCCTTCTCCAGCTCCGCGTAGCGGGCGTCAAGTACCTTTTTTTCCTCAGCCAGTTGTTGCAGTACTTCTGAAGTCAGCGTGCCATCCAGCTCATGCCGCCGTTTTTTCAGCCGCAAGCGCTCCATTTCATAATTGATGCCACCGATTTCCACCTTCTCGATGTGCTTGATCTGCTCATACAGTGTCTGGGCCAATTCCACCTTGGCCTTGAGGGCTTCCGTCAGCGCTTCTCCCTGCAAATGCTGTCGCTGACCGTCCTGGAGAATATCCAGGAGAAAACCGTAGAAATTGCCCCATTCATGCCGCTCCACCACCATGGCATCGGCGGGCATGTCCACGGCCATGATGCGGGGTTCCAGCAACCAGTTGAAATCCTTGCCGGTAAGCTTGCGGTTGCCGGTCTTCAGCAACAGGCGCTCCACCTGCAAAACATCCTCGGGCACCGCTTCACCATTGTCCCGCAAAATCTGTGCCGGCACCTGCTCGCGATCGGTAACTTCGCCCAGAAAACGCACCGTGCCGCCATCACGCTGCTGGTATTCTACCTGCAATACCGGTCTTGGCCAGAAATGGCTCATGCCGCGCGCGGAAATGAGCATCAAAAGCCCCAGTATCATCAGTACGCACACGGCTACCGCCGCCGCATTCAGCCAGATCCACGGTTCGCCCTGTCTCCACCATTGACGCATCGGATTCACCATCACAAGGAACTGTATTTGTTGCGCAAGCGCTGGCGCACGGTCTCTGCGGCCGTATTCACCAGGAAAGTGAACAGGAACAGGACCAAAGCGGCCAGAAAGAGCACGCGGTAGTGGGTGGAATACAACTCGGATTCCGGCATTTCCACAGCGATATTGGCTGATAGGGTACGGAAACCGCTGAACGCGCTGAGATCCATCACCGGCGTGTTGCCCGTGGCCATCAGCACGATCATGGTCTCGCCCACCGCACGGCCAAAACCGATCATCAGCGCGGAAAAGATGCCGGGGCTGGCCGTAGGCAGCACCACCCGCATCAGCGTTTGCCAGGGCGAGGCCCCCAGCGCCAGCGAGCCGGAACTAAGCGCCTTGGGCACGGAGAAAATGGCATCTTCGGCAATGGTGAAAATGGTTGGGATCACCGCAAAGCCCATGGCAAAACCCACTACCAGCGCATTACGCTGGTCATAGCTCACGCCCATTTCCTGGGTCAGCCAGCGGCGGAAATCCCCGCCGAAGAACCAGTTCTGCATTTCGTCACCCAGCCCCACGGCCAGGCCAACCAGCACCACAATGACCGGAATCAGCACCAGCCCCTGCCAGCCGGCCTGCCCCCGGTCTCGCCAGCGATCAGGCATGTATTGCCACAGCCAGGCAAAAAGCAGCACACCCACCGGCAACAGGATCAACAAGCCGAAAATGCTGGACAAATGATGTTCCACCCAGGGCGCGAACCAGAGCCCTGCAAGAAAGCCCAGAATTACCGTAGGCAGGGCTTCCATGATTTCGATGATGGGCTTGACCGACTTGCGCATGCCCGGCGCCATGAAATGGGCGGTAAAAATCGCCCCCATAATGGCCAGTGGAATGGCGAAGATCATCGCGTACAAAGCACCTTTCAAAGTGCCAAATGCCAGCGGCGTCAGGGAGAACTTGGGCTCGAAGTCATTATTGGAAGCCGAAGACTGCCAGACCCACTCCGGCTGGTCATAGCCTTCGTACCAGACCTTCTCCCACAAGGCGGACCAGGAGATTTCCGGATGCTCGTTGTGAACCTGCCAGCCATGCAACCGCCCTTGTGCGTTGAGCAGGTAGAAGGCATCGGCCCGTGGCGGCAGGGTGATGGCTTGAATGGCATCTTCTTGTACATCAAACCGGCGTACCAGCCGATCCGCAGTGGCGTTGTAGAGCGCGGCCTGACCACGCTGGCTCACGGCCACGAAGCCCTTGCGCCGCTGCTCGGGGTAAATGCCCACGACGGCGTCATCCAGACCCGGAAAATCCCTGATCAGTTGCAGCTGGTAGTCATTCCCACGGGTACGCACGGGAAAGAGCTGGTAAATGCGGCCGTTGTCCGCCCCGACCAGCAAGGAAACCCCGCCCAACAGCATGCGTGAACTGGTCACTCCGGCCTGCCCCGGCAGATGCACCCGGTTGTTCTGTGTGGGGTTTTCCGGGGCACTCATGTCCCAGGGCAGAATTTCACCGTCATGGTCGATGACATACAGCCAGCGGCCATCCAGACTGATCTGCAGGCTCTGAATGGCTGCCGTTTCAAAACGCCCCGGCAAGGTCCATTGCTCCTGTTCCAGCTCCAGTTCTTCGGTGAACATGTTTTCGCTGATATTCAGGCGGATGTAGTGCAGGCGCTGGTCCTTGCCCAGCAAGGCCACACTGGCCTCATCCTCGTTCATGGCCCAGGCTGCCTGGACAATCTCCTGCGCGCTATCCAGCACTTCCAGCGGCGTGTCGCCAAAAGGGGTTTCCAGATGGGGCTCGATGGTACGCTTGCCCTGCGCGTCAAAACGCTGCTTGTAGACCTGATGCGCAATCAGCAGCCCGCCATCCCGGGTAACGGTAAGCAACCAATCCGGATTGGAAGTGGATTCCACCGAGAAACGGGCCGGCACCGGGGCTGGCAGGGATTTCAACACCTTCTGGTCAGCCAGACGAATGAAGGTCGCATCACCGTTGTGCTTCATCAGAAAAAGCACTTCATTCTGTTCGTCCACCGACATCAGCGAAACCCCGGTAGCCCGCAAATCCCACTGACCACGGTCTACCACCTCGGCTGGCTTGAACAGCGGCAGTACCACATAGAACAGGTAGATGAAAATCAGCAAAATCGCGACAATGACCCCGATACCGCCCAGGGTAACCGCTATACTGGCAAGACGATCCTTGATCGCGCGCAGACGATTGTAGGGATTGGAAGCAAGAATGTTGCCGGACATGGAGCGAGAACCCAAAGGAATGTGCGGATATTATAGGGCCTCTGTTACGATTTTGTTACAAAAGAAATTTTTCCATTGGATCATGCGGTTAGCTGAAATTATGCCGGATAGATACCGTGAATCCAGCCCTGCTCGCACGGGCGGCAAGAGGCTGTACAACCTGTATAATCGAACAATCCCTGCAAGGAGACACCAACGGTGAGCGACACCCAGACAAAGGCCTTCACGCTGTTGCTGGTCGATGACGAGCCCAACATCCTCAACGCGTTGAAAAGGCTGTTTCGCCGCAGCGGCTATGAAATCCACATCGCGGAAAGCGGCATGGCCGGTCTGAAGATACTTGAAGAAACACCGGTGGATCTGATCATCTCCGACATGCGCATGCCGGAAATGAATGGCGCGGAATTTCTCGAGCAGGCCGCGCAACTACGGCCGGAGGCCATGCGCCTGCTCCTGACCGGCTACTCGGATATCAACGCCACCATCGAAGCCATCAACAAGGGCAAGATCTACGGCTACATCGCCAAGCCCTGGAACGAGACCGAACTGAGCCTCACCGTCAAGCAGGCGCTGGAACAAAAAGCCCTCCGGGATGAGCGCGACCGTCTCTACGCCCTCACCCAAAAACAGAATGCCGAACTGAAGCAGCTCAACGCCACGCTGGAAGACAAGGTCAAGCAACGCACCAAGCAGTTGCGGCTGGCCCACAAGCGCCTGAAGGAAAGCTATTTTGCCTCCATTCCGGTCTTCGCCTCGCTGGTGCGGCTACGGGAGGAAGGCGGTGCCGAAGGGCATTCCAAGCGTGTGGCCGACCATGCGCGCGCCGTGGCGGAAAAACTGGGGCTGGACAGCGAGCAGATCCGCGATATCTATTTCGCGGGCCTGCTGCATGATATTGGCAAGATCACCCTGCCCGACGAGATCGCCGGCAAGCACGAAGGCAACATGTCCTTTGCCGAACGCGATCAATATCGCAAGCACACGCAAACAGCCGAATCCATTTTGATGACGCTGGAACCACTGCAAAATACCGCCCAGATCATCGCCGCCATGCATGAGCAGTTCAACGGCAAGGGCTATCCCAAGGGCTTGAAGGGCGAAGATATCCCGCTGGGCGCACGCATTCTGGCCCTGGCCAATGACTATGACAAGCTTTTGCACGGTCAGCTGCTGGGCGAAAAACTCAGCGCCGTGGACGCCATCGCCTGGATGCGGGAATCCCCCCGTTATGATCCCTACCTGCTGACCGAATTCATCCAGGTACTGGAAAACGAAGGGGAGACCGAGGGCAGCGTGCGTGAACTGCGCCTGCGCCCGGAGCAGTTGAAGGAAGGCATGATCCTCAGCCGCAACCTGCTCAACTCCGACGGCATGCTGCTTTTGGCCAAGGGCTATGTGCTGCGTGAACCCATGCTTTCACGCATCCAGCAATTTGCCCGCCAGGAAGGCGAGCATTTTGTCATTCATGTGGAAGCCGATCGCATGGAAGAGGTTTGAATAAACTTCAATAAATCAGTACAACTATCTGTTATTCATAGCCTTTTGCCTGCAATCTGAACAAATGCGCATAGCGGCCGTTCTGTTGCATCAGGCTTGAATGATTACCCTGCTCGATGATGCGACCTTCGCGCATGACCAGAATTTGATCCGCCCGCCGCACCGTCGAAAAACGGTGGGAAATCAGGATGGTCATCCGCTCTTCCTGCACACTGCGGATATGGTCGAACACTTGTGCCTCGGCCTCGGCGTCCATGGCGGAAGTGGGCTCGTCCAATACCAGAATGCGCGCGGACTGGCGCATGAAGGCACGGGAAAGCGCAATCTTCTGCCACTGTCCGCCGGAAAGCTCCTGCCCGCCCTGGAACCAGCGGCCCAGCTGGGTATGAAAGCCCTCGGGCAGCCGCTGGACGAAATCCTCGGCCATGCCCAGCCGGGCGGCTTCCTCCCAGCCTCGCTCATCCTCCAGCCGGGGTTCGTCCCCCACGCCGATATTCTCTCCCACCCGGAACTGGTAGCGAACGAAATCCTGAAAAATCACCGCAATCTGGCGCTGCAAGGCCTGTGGATTCCAGTTCTTCAGCGGCAGGCCCTGATAAAAGATCTCCCCGGCCGTGGGCTCATACAGACGGGTGAGCAACTTGATCAGCGTGGTCTTGCCCGAGCCGTTCTCTCCCACCAGCGCCAGCGACTGGCCGGGCTTCAGACTGAAGCTTACCTCCTCAATGGCCGGACGGTCGCTACCGGGGTAGGTAAAGCTGACATTGCGAAATTCCACCCCCGCATCCGGGTCCGGCCCCTCGGTTCGCTCCCCTTCCATGGGCCGGATGTCCTGTTCCAGATATTCATAGAGATTGGAAAGATAGAGATTGTCTTCATACATGCCGCTGATGGCGGAAAGGGCAGCTGAAACGGCAGACTGGCCCTGCTTGAAAACCAGCAGGTACATGGTCATCTGCCCCAGGGTGATACGCCCCACCACGGTGGAAAAGGCCACCCAGGCATAGGCACCATAAAAAGCCAGCGTGCCCAGCAGGGTGAAGACCAGCCCCCAGAACCCCCGCCGCAGGATCAGCCGGCGCTCCTCGGTAAACAACTTGTCGAAAATCTCGCGATACCAACGCAGAAAGCGTTGCCCCAGGCCGTAGACCTTCACTTCCTTGGTGTAGTCCTCTCGCGCCAGCAGGGTTTCCAGATACATGCGTCGCCGCGCCTCGGGGGAACGCCAGCGTGCCAGCTTGTAGGCATCGTTGGAAAACTTGGTTTCCGCCAGAAAACCGGGCAGGCCGGCCAGGGTGAGGATCAGCACCGCCCAGGGCGAGAACTGGAACAGCAACACGCCATAACTGAACAGGGCGATCAGGTTCTGAATCAGGCTGAAGGTACGATTCACCAGACTCAATGGCCGAACCGACGCCTCGCGGCGAGCCCGGGTCAACTTGTCGTAGAACTCGCTGTTTTCGAAATCCTCCAGATTCAGCGTCAGTGCCTTTTCCAGAATCATGACATTGACTTTCTGGCTCAACAGCCCGCGCAACAGGGACTGGCACATGTTGATGCCGGCCTGGGCACCGGCAATGCCCCCCATCAGCAGGCCTTCCAGCAAGACCCATTCCCAGAGGGCGGTCAGGTCAGCTCCCTGCCCCTGCGGAATGGCCGCCACCACCGCATCGACAATCTGCTGTCCGATCCAGGCCGCTGCCGCTGGCAGGGTTCCTGCCAGCAACACAAACAGGGCAAACAACAGCGTCAGGCCGGCATGGGTGGACCAGACCAGTTCCAGCGCGCGGCGGCTGTAGCGAAAAGCGCCCAGAAAGGCGCGTGCGTTCAGAGGCTCGTTGCCGGGGGTAATTCCTGTATTTCGAGGTGCATGCATGGCGGCGAAGTATAGCAGCCCGCAAGCGGCATCCCCATCTGCATGGCGGGGGAGCCGCAGATACCGGGCCACCCTTGAAATGTATCCATTTGTATCGTGTATCCATTTGTATCCATTGGTTTTTTTACGCAAGACAGGCGTTAGAATAAGCGCCCTTCATCCCAAACAGAACGATACCCATGCGATACCTCCTACTACTCTTTCTACTGCTTGCGACCGCTGTTCAGGCCATGGAACTCCACCTGAGAGACAGCGAAACCGGCATGGCCATGGAAGCCGAAATCTGGCTGCTGGATGAGAACGGCCAGGAACAAACCCACACCGTCAACGGGAAGGCAAGCATTGATACCCGCAATGCCATCATGCAATTGCGTGCAAAGGCCGACGGCTACCAGACCATGCTTCTGCAACGCAAGCTGCCTCCCGAAACCCGCCTGACCCTGCAACTGGACCCCTTGCCCCATGCGGGCAAGAACCGCTATCCGGCCCTGCCCAAGGGCCACATGGGGCTGGACATTCGCCTGCTGGATGCCCGCACCGCCCTTCCCGTCGAAGGCGGAAAACTGGTCCTGCAACAGGCGGAACCCATAGCCTCGACAGACAAGCGCGCCGGCTCGCTCTATCTCTGGCCCCTGCCCGCCCACAAGCTTTCAGACGAGCAGATGCGGTGGCTGGAAGTCCACGCGCCGGGCTATCGCAGCCAGCGGCTGGCCTTTTTCCCACAGGCCGGTTGGCTGAAGAAAATCATCTACCTGCAACCGGGGCGCGGGCTGGATGTCATCGAGCCAGCGGAACGGCTGTCCCGCTTTCCCTGGAAAACCCAGCAAAACCCACCACTACCTCAATCCAGCCTGCCGGCTGATGAAAAGGCCCTGCTGGCCAGCGTAATCGAACCACCGGCCCAGATCACCGTGGGTTTTGCCGATGCCAACTGCAGCCAGACCTGTTGCAGCAGCAGTGCCTGTGACAACAGCTGCACCTTCAGTCTGGAAACCTATGTCAAGCGCGGCTTGAATGACGAATGGATCCCCAGCTGGAGCACCCAGTCACTCCGTGCCGGCAGCATCGCCTACCGTTCTTACGGTGCCTGGCATGTCAACAATCCCCGAACCAGCCGCTATGACATCTGCTCCAATGCCTGCTGCCAGGTCAATGACCCGGATACCAGCAGCAGCGCCAACCTGGCCGCAGAAGCCACCCCGGGCATGATGCTCACCTATGGCAGCACCCCGGCGCGCAGTGAATTTTCCGCCGAAAACAACAGCTGGAACGACCCCAACGATGGGCTGAGCTGCACCAATACCGACTTGAGCTGCGGTGATGGTTTCGTGGGTTCTCCCGACACCGGCTGGCCCTGTCTGGCCGACAGCGTCGCCCAGGGGCACGGATGTTTCGGTCACGGGCGCGGCCTGAGCCAGTGGGGCAGTCAGCGCTGGACCTACAACAGCAACGGCAGCAAGCTGTTCAACTGGATTATCAATCACTACTACAACAACAATGGCAATCCATCCGGCAAGCGCAGCGCCTACATCTCCAGCCCGCTGGAAATCCACGGCCTGCAGGTCATCCCCACGCAAGCCAATACCGGCGACACCCTGCAATTGCAACTGGATATCAGCAACCATGCCGCCGGTGACCACAATCACATCCTGGTTGGCGCCAGCCTGTACAGCGCTGGTACCGGCTATCTGGATGATACCGCCAACGATGCCCTCATCACTCTGCCCGCAGCCACGCGAGATACACGCAGCCGCAGTTTCGACCTCGGCAACGCCTCGGTACCGGCTGGCCAATACGATGTGCTGGTAGCCCTCTGGCTGGATGTGGACGAAGACGGCCAGATCACCTCGGTTGACGAACCCATGCAGACCTATCGACTGAATCAGGCCGTGCAAGTCCGCGACAACAGCGACCGATTATTCGCAGACAGCTTTGAAAACTAGAAACTGCCTTTTGGGGAAGGGAATCCCCATGGCCCACCGCACATCCCTCAGCCACTTTCTGAAATATTCCGCTAGATACGCTCCCTCGCTACAATACTGTTAGCTTGCTCACAATTTGCCCGCCAGGCAAGCATTTTGACGGCCATTTTTCTTGACCCTGCCAGGTTGGACAGGTAGTTTTGAAAAAAATGAAGCCAGGGACCAAGAAAAACCAGAAAGAAAAGGCAGC
>WFUE01000203.1 GCA_015485125.1 Lysobacterales bacterium
CAGCAGGATGTTGTTGATGTCGGCGATGGTCTTGCCCTTTTCAAAATAGGGTGCGTAGGTGTCTTCCCGCAGCTTGATCAGGGTGTAGGCACCACTGGCGGTCGGTGCGACCTGGTTATTGTAGCGGCGGGCGCTGACACCCTTGAACTTGAGCTTGTGGTTCCAGATGACTTCATAGCCATTCTTGGGAATGGGGAAGGGAAAGCCTTCCGCCGCATCCAGTACCCCTTCACCATCCGGTGTCAGCTTGGCGGTGGTGGCGTTCTTCATGGTCATTTCCATGGTGCGTTCGGGAAAGGCCGCGCTGCGATGGGTGGGGTAGACATTCATCTTGAAGTCGGGATAGCGCTTGAACATGGCTTTCTGCCCGGCGCTGAGCTGGTCGGCGTACTGCTCCATGTTGCTGGCATCGATGACAAAACGAATTGCATCACCCGCATAGGGGTCGGGGTGGAACTGGCCGACCTGGTAGTTCAAACCGGCAGGCGGTTCGGTGATGCCGCCATCCCAGGCCGGGATGGTGCCATCGGCGTTGCCGGCCTTCTCGGCGCCCAGCGGGGTGAGGGTCTTGCCCAGTGCAGCGGCTTCCTCGGCGGTTGCCGTGGCCTGCGCGCCGGATTGAAACACCAGCAGGCTCAGGGCCAGCATCCACGTTCTGTTCATTGTCTTGGCTTTCATTGGCTGCACTCCTCAGAACGAGTATTTGATATTGAAGGAAGCGAAATCGCGGTCACGCAACAGGTTGTAGCGCCCGGCACCCATGTAGCGGGTGTAACTGATGTCCGCGCTCCACTTTTCCAGATAGGTGCCGTTCAGGCCCAGGGAAAGTGTTTTGCGACCTTCCACAAACTGGCCACCCGGCCCCGGAGAAACGCCCTGCATGTCGATGTTGTAGCCAATGCGCGGCGAGAGGTTGAAGGCGGTACCAAAAGCGTTGTTGTAGGTCATGCGCATGAAGGTACGCAAGCCCCAGGAGAACTCGGTGGCGAAGCCGCGGGTTTCGGTCTGTGGATTGCGGAAGCGGCCGGAAGTCACATCCGGGCCGCCGGAAGTATCCGTGCCGGGGCCGTTGTAGCGCAGTACATCCTGCGGCGGCAGATCCCACACCTGGGTCAGGCCGGCTTCGGCCACCACGGCCAGCTGGTCGGCCTTGAACGGGTTGTTGGGGCCGAACACGTTGGTGATGGTGATTTGTGCCTGGGTGACCTTATGCCGTTCCCAGCCGCGGATTTCCTCGCCGAAACCATATTCACCCATCTGGCTGATGAAGCGGTTGACCGGTTCGGGAATAACGGCATTCAATGGCGACAGGGCGGAAAACAGCAGTTCCACATCGTCCATTTGCAAGGGCAGGTTGGGGCGGTAGGAAACTTCCCCGGCCACGGCCACGCCGTTGTCGAAGTTGGAATTGAAGCTGAAGCCGTACATGTCGATGTTATCTGGGTACTCGACGAAGTAGCCGCCGGAGGCCGGGCTGGCATTGCTCACGGCCACGCCACTGATCAGCGGCAGGCGGCTGTGATAGCGGTTGTAGAACAGGCCGAACTCGGTATCGTTCAGGCTCTCGGCAAAATAGCGGAAGGCCAGGCCCCATTGGCCAGATGAATCCGGATAGCGGTCCGGCAGGCGGTTGATGGTCAGGCCGGGGAACTGTTCATCGAACAGGCCAAAGCCCAGCATGACAAATTCCCCACCGGGGGTGGCGAAATCATTGCTGGAGAAATACGTGCGTGCCGGATCGGGATCGATCTGCTCGAATTCCATCAGATAGACCGCTTCCATGGACAGGTTGTCGGTCAGATCCAGTGAACCCCAGACCATGTTCTGCGGCATCAGGGCTTCCTTCAGCTCGGCGCCGGCCACACGCAGTTTGGAGACATCCACGGCGTTGATGATGTTGATGCCACCCTGAATGAAGGCGCTTTCCCCCCAGTTGACCACCTGGTTGCCCACCCGGATGGAACCGGGCAGGTTGCCCAGATCGAAATCCCAGTAGAGGTAGCCGTCCAGCAGGCGCAGGTCGGAACCCACCAGCTTCTTCACCGGATCGGAAAGGTCGCTGCGGTTGGCATAGACATCGTCATAAAAGGCCGAGGCGCGGAAGAAGCCGCCGAAATTGCCGTAGGAAAAGCCCAGTTCGGTGGTCCACTTGATGGCGTTGGAGATGAGGTCACCCTGATCGAACAGCAGGTTGCCATCATCGGAGTTCACCGACCAGCGGCCGGTGGCAGCGACCTGTTCAGGGTAAGGCAAGGTAAAGACCAGCGGATTATGGTTGGCCTTGCCCACCAGATCATCCGCCCGGTTCTCCACTCGCATGGAGAAGCCGTAGCTGATGGAATTGTCCCAGGTCAGGCTGAAATCACCCTTGTCGTAACTGTAGGCCTGTGCCGTGCCCTGCAGGGCCAGCATGGCCACGCCCAGACTCAGGGCGCGGGCCAGTTTCGAGGGCTTGAATGTGTGCTGTGTGTTCATGGTCATTCCCCCTTATTCCGAAACCAGCACGCTGGCGTCATTGACGACCACCGTGGTACCCATGGTGGCACTCATGCTGGCCATTTGCCCCTGCATTTCCATCGTGGCTTGCAAGGAAGTGGCAGGCGAAAGCAATGAACCATGCGAAGCGCCCAGAATGCGGGTCACGGCGCGTACACCGTTGGCATCACTGTAGGTGCTGCTGATGGGTGTCAGCTGCATGGAGCGGATCAGCGGTTCGGTGCCGGAAAGTGGCGCGGTGGCCACGGCGTTGGGAATCACCTGGTCGTCCACCACTTCCTGCAACAGGATGGCATTGGTCAGCACCGTATTGCGGGCATGGTTGATGGGGTCGGCGGCGTCCAGCACCGTCTGGGTCACAGTCATGAACAGGTTGTAGTCGTCGCTGCCCTGTTGCAGACCAGCCGCGGCCAGGCCACCGACAATCACCGGCCCGAAAGTGGGCGAGGCTTCCAGCATGCGGGCAATGCCGCCACCCGGTACCGACAGGGTGGCCACGCTGACCGTGGGTTCGAATTCAAGGAACATCATCCCCACCATGGAGCCCAGCGAAATCCCCACGAAGCTGGTACGGGAAGTGTCCAGGTCGCCCACGCCGTCACCGGTGATGTCCACGTTGGGCAGGGAGGCGTTCAGCACCCACAGGTCGGCAACGGCCTGACGCAGGTTGTCGCGGGAAGTCAGCAGGCTTTGCAGGTTGATGGTATGGGCGCCGGAAGGATCTACCTGGCCATCGGCTCCCGGCGCGCTGGTAGTATTGTCGACATAGTCCACATCAAAGGTGCGCTCGGAGGCTACCGGGCCGAAGGGCGTGTTCTCGATATACAGCAATGGTGCCAGTGGATCATTCGGTGTCACACCATGCAGGGGCTGGTCGATGGCGACCACGGCAAAGCCCTGGGCGGCCAGGGTATCGGCGATGGCCAGCATGTCGCCCCGGTTGCGGGTGATGCCGTGCTGGAAGATGACCACCGGCCAGCCGCTGGCAGGCATGGTCTGGCCGGAACCGGCATTGGGTACGCTCATCAGCACCGGAATGGTCTGGTTGGATTTCACCACCGGGAAAGGATTGGCATAGGTGATGGTGGTGGACGCGGGATCCAGGCCGAAGCTGTCGAAGGGTGGCACATAGGCACCGGGTGCCGCTTCCCAGAAACCGTTGAGCGGGCCAAGCGGGTTTTCCGTGCTCGGCGCTTCCAGATAGTACGGCACGGTCAGGGTGCCGATATACAGGTCGGCGATACCGGCACCACCGACCACGGAAGTATTCAGGCCCGTGGGCACCAGAGTGATGGGTCCGGGCTGGGTGATGGAATGCACCGCTCCCAGTACCGGAGTGATGCCCATGGTGGTGGCCGTCCAGCTCAGCACGATGTCATCGGGGTTGATGCCCACGGCGGCCGCGGCGTATTCCTGCGAGTTGGTCAGCTGGCGCAGTGGTTCCAGTGCCTGGGCGGTGGCATTGTCCAGCGCCGGCAGGGTGCTGTTGCCGTTGGCGTCCACCAGGGGCGCGGTCTTCTTGGCGATGAAGTAGACCTGATCCGGGGTCACCGCATTGTTGGCGGCATCCTTCAGCCCGTTGGTCAGCACCGCCATGTAGGAAGTCAGTTCCTGCAGGGGTTGCAGAGGAATGATGGCCAGGGTGGTATCCGAAGCCATGGTGGCTACGTAGTCCACTCCCGGTGTCAGTTCACGCACGATCCCAGTGGTGGCCCCCTGCGGAGTGGTGGTGATCTGGAAGAACCGGACAGTCTGCCCGGGGACCACGGTATTTGGATCGATGGCTGCCGAAAAGTTGGCTACCCATGGATTGGTGGGGCTGAAGCCGTCCATGGCGCTCAGGGCCACGGATGGGTCACCATAATTGCTCGGATCGGCCACCGGCGGGTTCAGTGTCAGGTCGGTGGTACCGGAAAAAAGCAAATTGGTCGGGAAGGGCAGTTCGCCTTCCGCCGGGTTGAAAATGGCGGTGATGATGGCGGTGGTCGGATTGCCATCGTCATTGGTGGCCGGTGGCGCAGGAACGGCACGATCGTCCTGTACACCGCCGCAGCCCGCCAGCGTCAGTGCGGTGGCCAGGCCCAGTGCCGGCATGAGTTTGCGTAACATGACTTCCCCCTGTGGAATGGTTGCTTGTCGCGCTATCTTAGTGCAGGCCATTCATCCAAGGCAAGCGAATCATACGCAAGCGTAGGGTCGCCGAATGAACATGCCCTTTTCCTTGTTATTCAAGAAGTTGCTAATGTATTGGTCTTGTTTTCATACGGGGTGCGTGCAACACTCCGTTTTTTACCTGACGGAGTGCCGGATCATGAAAAAAGGATGGTTTTGCCTGGGGCTGTTATTACTGCTGTCGGCCAGGGTACAGGCCGAGGTACGGGAAGAGGTGATTCAATACAGCCATGATGGCACCGCGCTGAAAGGCTACCTTTATTATGATGACCGTTTTGAAGAGCGTCGACCCGGTATTCTGGTGGCGCATGAGTGGTGGGGATTGAACGATTATGCCCGCAAGCGCGCCCGCATGCTGGCCGAGTTGGGTTATGTGGCTTTTGCCATGGACATGTATGGGCAGGGCAAGGTGACCGAACACGCGGATACCGCCCAGGGCTGGATGAAACAGATCGCTGGCAATACCGATGCCTGGCTGGCACGGGCCCGGGCCGGATTGATGCAATTGCAGAAACATCCGCGTGTGGATGGCAGTCGTCTGGCGGCCATTGGTTATTGTTTTGGTGGCAGCACGGTGATGCAGATGGCCTATGCGGGCCTGCCCCTGAAGGCCGTGGTCAGTTTTCATGGCAGTCTGCCGCCGGCCACGGCAGCACAGGCCGGTCAAATCCGGGCGGCCATTCTGGCGGAACATGGCGCCAGGGATGCTTTTGTGCCGGATGAGCGGGTGCAGGCCTTTCGCAAGGCGCTGGATACCGCCGGTGTGGATTATGTATTGACCATACTGGCCAATGCGCGACATGCCTTCACCAATCCGGATGCGGCCCGTTATGGCATTGATAATGTGCAATACAATGCCCGGGCGGATCAACGCTCCTGGGCGCAGATGAAAGACTTTCTCGAGGAAATGCTATAAAAAAAACCCGTGCCGGCAGGGCACGGGTTTTGTGGGTAATAATCCGGGAAGCAGATTATTCCTTGTTGATCAGCAGATCTTCCAGCTTGCCACCGTTTTCGACGTATTCCCGAACCCAGACGGGTTGACGGCCACGGCCGGTCCAGGTCTGCGAGGGATTGGCTGGGTTCTGGTACTTGGGCGCCACCTTGCCACGCTTGCCCTTGCGGCTCTTGCGCTTCTTGGTGGTTTTGGCGGCACGAGGCTTCTTGTTCAGCTCCAGCATTTCGGCCACGGTCATTTTCAGCTGGCTGGCCAGAAACTCGGCGCGTTTTTTCAGTTCCTTGACCTCTTGCTTGATCTTGTTTTCAAATTCCTTTTCGGCGGCCTTCTTCAACTCAATCAGCTGCTCGGCGGTCAAATGCGCCAGTTCTTTCAAATCTTTTTCACTCATTTGCGGGCTTTCCTCTTATTGTTTGGGATGCGTCGCTATTATTCACAAAAACTTTATATTGTTCAAGAAATAATCGCAGGCATAAAAAAAGGCCACTTGCGGTTTCCCGCAAGTGGCCCTGATGCAGGCAGCATGGGATTATCCGGCGCGGGATTCCAGCATTTCCACGGCGGGCAGTTTCTTGCCTTCGAGAAATTCCAGAAAGGCACCGCCACCGGTGGAGATATAGGAGACCCGGTCTTCAATGCCGTATTTGTCCACGGCGGCCAGGGTGTCACCGCCACCGGCGATGGAAAAGGCGCTGGATTCGGCAATGGCCAGGCCAATGGCCTTGGTGCCTTCACCGAACTGGTCGAACTCGAATACACCCACCGGGCCGTTCCAGACGATGGTGCCGGCGGATTTCATCAGTTCGGCGAAACGGGCGGCGGTTTCCGGCCCGATGTCGAAAATCATGTCGTCTTCGGCCACATCCTCTACCTTTTTCACCGTGGCTTCGGCCTGGGGCGAGAATTCCTTGCCGACGACCACGTCGGTGGGCACGGGAATTTCACCGCCCTTGGCACGCGCGGCTTCCATCAGGCGCTTCGCTTCGGGAATCAGGTCTTCCTCGTACAGGGATTTGCCCACGGAATAACCGGCGGCCGCGATGAAGGTATTGGCAATGCCGCCGCCGGGAATCAGCTGGTCCACCACCTTGGACAGGGCATCCAGTACGGTGAGCTTGGTGGAGACCTTGGAGCCGCCGACAATGGCTGCCATGGGTCGAGCCGGATCGTTCAGCGCCTTGCCCAGGGCTTCCAGCTCGGCGGCCAGCAGCGGGCCGGCACAGGCAGCCGGGGCAAACATGCCTGCGCCATAGGTGGAGGCCTGTGCCCGGTGGGCGGTGCCGAAGGCGTCCATCACGTAGATGTCGCACAGGGCGGCGTACTGGCGGGCCAGGGTTTCGTCGTTGGCCTTTTCGCCCTTGTTGAAGCGGACATTCTCCAGCAGTACCACCTCGCCGGCCTGTACTTCCGGCCGGTTTTGCAGGTAGTCCTTGACCAGACGCACTGGCTGGCCCAGCAGCTCGCTCAGGCGGGTGGCCACCGGGGCCAGGGAAAAGGCCTCGTCCGGTTCACCCTCGGTGGGGCGGCCCAGGTGCGACATCAGCATCACTGCCGCGCCGGCTTCCACTGCCTGCTGGATGGTGGGCAGGGAGGCGCGGATGCGCTTGTCCGAACCCACTTGTCCGTCCTGGATGGGGACATTGAGATCCTGGCGAATCAGCAGGCGCTTGCCCGCCAGATCGAGATCGGTCATCTTGAGAATGTTCATGGAAGGGACTCCTGCAATGGAAAGGGATTGGCTCAACGATGCCGCTCAGCCAATCCCTCTCGGGCACCTTCCGTGGCACCCTTGAGGACGATGCTTACTTGGCGTTCATCAGGGCCACGGTGGTATCCAGCATGCGGTTGGAGAAGCCCCACTCGTTGTCGTACCAGCTGCACACCTTCACCAGATTGCCGTTGACGCGGGTCAGGCTGGCGTCGAAGTTGGAGGTGGTGGAGGTGTGGTTGAAGTCCACGGAAACCAGCGGCGCATCGTTGTAGCCGAGAATCTTGCCGTCGGCCGCTTCCTTCATGATGGCGTTGACCTCTTCCACGGTGGTTTCACGACCGGCTTCGAACACCAGATCCACGATGGAAACGTTGATGGTGGGCACGCGGATGGCGAAGCCGTCCAGCTTGCCGTTCAGTTCCGGCAGCACCAGCCCCACGGCGGCAGCGGCACCGGTCTTGGTGGGGATCATGGACATGGTGGCGGAGCGGGCACGGCGCAGGTCGGAGTGATAGACATCCGTCAGTACCTGATCGTTGGTATAGGAATGCACGGTAGTCATCAGGCCCTTGACCACGCCCAGCTTCTCGTGCAGCGGCTTGACCATGGGAGCCAGGCAGTTGGTGGTGCAGGAAGCATTGGAGATCACCGTGTGCTCGGCACGCAAGACATCCTGGTTCACGCCGAAGACCACGGTGGCATCCACGTCCTTGCCGCCCGGTGCGGAGATTACCACCTTCTTGGCACCGCCTTGCAGGTGGGCCGAGGCCTTTTCCTTGCTGGCGAAGAAGCCGGTACATTCGTGCACCACGTCCACGCCCAGCTCGCCCCAGGGCAGCTTGGACGGGTCACGCTCGGCCAGCACGCGGATGCGATCACCGTTGACCACCATGTAGTCTCCATCCACGGAGACCTCGCCGGGGAACTTGCCGTGCGCGGTATCGTACTGGGTCAGGTGGGCGTTGGTGTTGGCGTCACCCAGGTCGTTGATGGCGACAATCTGGATATCCTTGCGGCCGGACTCGTACAGGGCGCGCAGTACGTTGCGGCCGATGCGGCCGTAACCATTGATGGCAACTTTGATGGTCATGGATCTAGCTCCTCATGTGAAATCGTTAGGTTCCCCCGGCACTCCGGCACGGAATTGAAAAGACGAATCAGGGATTCTTTCCCAGCTCGGGCACGCTTGCAACCTTTCCGTTGGGATAAGCCCAGCGGGCTGGTTCAGGGCCGTGCTTCCACCCTTTCCTGCAACAGCAGCGGCTCGAAACCCGCGCCCTGCAATTTGCGCAACATGGCTTGCCGGGCCCGCTTGCCTTCGAACGGCCCGACCCGTACCCGGTGCCAGCGCTGGCCGTCGCGCTGGCTGACCCGGATACTGGATTCCACCCCCATCAGCGCCAGCCGGGCCTTGAGTGCATCCGCGTCGCTGGCCCTGCGAAAGGCACCCAGTTGCAGCCAGTAGCGGTAGTGTTGAGCACCATCATCTTTTGGCGCCTGCTGGATCTGCGGCAGCTGGGCTTCGTCCGACTCCAGCGCGTCATAGAAGTTGTAATCCGGTTTCTTCAACGGCTGGATGGGCAGGTCTTCTCCCTGGTCCTGCGGTGGTTTTGGATGCACGGCGGGTTTGGGCAGGGGCTTTTCCGCCGGTTTGACCAGCCCGGCCAGCCAGGCGCCGGTGGCCAGCCCCAGGCCCAGCACCAGCCCCATCAGCAGCCAGACCCAGCCTGGAACTGGTTTTTTTCGCCCGCCTGCCTTGCGCCTGCGTCGGGCCATTTACATTCGCTCCGGTGCGCGCACGCCCAGAAGCGTCAGGCCATTGGCAATGACCTGACGGCAGGCTTCCGCCAGCAGCATGCGCCCGTGGCGCAGGCCGGTCTCGTCCACCAATACCGGGTGTCCGTTGTACCAGCTGTGGAACTGGTGGGCCAGCTCGCGCAGATAATGGGCCAGCACATGAGGGGCGCGCTTGCGGGAGGCCTGGATCAGCTGTTCACTGTATCGGCCCAGAAACTTCACCAGCTCGCGTTCGGCGTCGGCCTGAAGGACGGCAGTGTCCACATCGGCCCAGTCCGCAGGTTTTGACAGGTTGCGCTCCTCGGCCTGGCGGAACAGGCTGCATACGCGCGCGTGGGCATACTGGATGGTGTAGACCGGGTTCTCGTTGCTGCGCGAGGTAGCCAGATCGAGGTCGAAATCCAGATGCTGCTCGTGCGAACGCATGACATAGAAGAAACGGGCGGCATCGCTGCCCACTTCCTCCATCAGCTCCCGCAGGGTAACGAACTGGCCGGAGCGGGTGGACATCTGCACCTTCTTGCCACCCCGCCAGAGCACGGCGAACTGCACCAGCGGAATTTCCAGCACATCCGGGTCCTTGCCCAGGCCGCGCGCCACCGCCCGCAGGCGCGGCACATAGCCGTGGTGGTCGGCGCCGAAGACATACAGGGCCTTTTCAAAGCCCCGCTCCAGCTTGTTGAGAAAATAGGCGATGTCGGAAGCAAAATAGGTGGTCTGGCCGTTATCCCGCACCACCACGCGGTCTTTCTCGTCACCGTAACGGCTGGCGGCAAACCACAGGGCCCCGTTTTTCTCGTAGACGGCGTCGGTGGCCTTCAGTGCGGCCAGTGCCCGCTCAATGGCACCGGAATCCACCAGCGAGCGCTCGGAAAACCATTCATCGTAAACCACGCCGAAATCTTCCAGATCCCTGCGGATGCCGGCAAGGATCTCTTGCAGCGCCGTATCGAAAAAGCGGGCATAGCCGGTTTCGCCCAGTAAGTGCCGGGCGCGCTCGATCAGGGCATCCACATGCTTTTCCTTGTCACCGCCCTGCTGTTCGTCGGGCGGCAGGTCTTGCGCAATCGAAGCCCAGGGCTGGTGCCAGCGCTCGCCATCGGCTGCGTGAATGGCGCGGGCGATATCGTGGATGTAATCACCGCGATAACCATTGTCGGGAAAACGCACCGGTTCACCGCAGGCCTCCAGATAGCGCAACCATACCGAAGTGGCCAGAATGTGCATCTGCCGGCCGGCGTCGTTGACGTAGTATTCCGTCTGCACCGCGTAGCCGGTGGCCCGCAGCACATTGGCCAGCGAAGCACCATAGGCCGCGCCGCGACCGTGGCCCACATGCAGGGGGCCGGTGGGGTTGGCGGAAACAAACTCCACCGTCACCCGGCAGGCTTCCGGTACCCGGGTGGTGCCGAACGCCGCACCTTGGGCAACAATGTCCTGAAGCAGGGAAAAACCGGCGTCGGCCTGAAGAAAGAAGTTGATAAAGCCGGGGCCGGCCACTTCCGTTTTGGCAATCAGGTCATTTTCAGGCAGGGCCTGCAGCAGGCGCTCGGCCAGTGCGCGCGGGTTCATCCCCGCCGGTTTGGCCAGCATCAGCGCCAGGTTGGTGGCCAGATCGCCGTGGGTCGGGTTCTTGCTGTGGTCCAGACGAATCTGCACCGGCAGGTCTCCGGGTAACACACCGGCCTGCTTCAGGGTGTCCACGGCCTGTTGCAGCAGGGGAGTCAGTGCCTCTTTCACGTGTGGGTCTGCCTGTGATCAGGGAAAGCGGGCCATTTTACCCCAAGCCCCAGGTACAGGCGAAAAAAAAGCCGCGATGAACGCGGCTTCAAATGGGGTAAACGGTGGGTTCTTGACAGACAAGTTCACCGCAAGACTGAATCGTGGTGATTCAAGCCAGGGAGTAATCCCTGAAAAAATAGTAACTTGAAGCTAACACATAATGCAACACTTTACTTTAGGATATATAAGTAACTTACTGAATTATCAGCAAATAAATTTTTTCTGGCAGTCTGTTGGTATTCGTGCTGCAATCCGTGGGGTGATTTTTCGAGTGTTCCTGGACCATGCAAGCAAGCTCCCGAATGACGCTGGGCGCGTTCCTGATCAGCTTTTCCTCCCTGTTCGTGGCCATCGCCGGTGTGTCGGCGGCCACTTCCGGTTTCTGGCGCATGGCCATTGGTGCCGCCGTTCTGCTGGGGTGGCTGTTCATCAGCCGCAGCCCGATCCGTCTGCCCTGGCGGCAGGGGGGTGCATTGGCGCTGGCGGCCTTTTTCTTTGCACTGGACTTGAGCCTCTGGCACCAGTCCATTCTCTATGTAGGCCCGGGGTTGGCCACGCTGCTGGCCAATTTTCAAGTCTTTGTCATGCCCCTGGTTGCCTGGGCGTTGTACCGCGAACACTTGTGGCCGGGCTATTTCATCGGTGCGCTGCTGGCGGTGGCCGGGTTATGGCTGCAAGTGGGGCAGGGCTGGGCAGATTTTAATGCGGACTATCGGCTGGGTATCTGGTTGGGCCTGGGCACTGCGCTGGCTTACACGGCCTTCATGCTGACCATGAAACGGGTGCAACAGGGCAATGCGCGCGAGGAAACGCGGGCCAACCTGTTCTGGATGAGCCTGTTTGCCGCCGGTTTTCTCGGGCTGGCCGCCGGGCAGGAAGGGCAGCCGCTGGCCCTGCCCGACCTGCGTGCATGGGTCGTGATGCTGGCCTATGGCAGCTTGTGCCAGGTGCTGGGCTGGGTGTTGATTACCGGTGCCATGCCCCGACTGCCCACGGCACGCATCGCCCTGTTGTTATTGCTGCAGCCCACCTTTTCCTATGTCTGGGATGTGCTCTTTCTGCATCGGCCCATGAGCATGGGCGAAGTTATCGGTGTTTGTATTACACTGGCAGGCATTTACATCGGATCCGTGAAAAAGCATGCAGAAACATCCTGACCTGGCCATTCTGCTCAGGGCGGCCACCCCGCTGGTGGTGGTGGAAACCCACGAAGAAGTGCGAGCCATCGAGGCTTTCAGAGGTTGTCTGGCCGAATTCTGGAAACCCCTGTACCGCTGGTCGGTGACCCACGGGCTGGTGCGACTGGACATGGACATGCCACCGGCCCCGGGGCAGGATACCAGCCCCCAGGGCACCCTGCGCCGTATCCTGCAGAACCGGGAAAAAAGCGTCTATCTGCTGCTGGATTTCGCTCCCTGGCTGGAAGACCCGGTCAATATCCGCCTGATCAAGGAAATCTGCCAGCAGCAACAGGCGGAACACACGCTGGCTATCATCGGGCCGAAGATCGAGCTGCCGCCGGGCCTGCAACCCATTGCCCATCGCTACGACCTGCAATTGCCCGGTGATGCAGAGCTGGAGGCCATGATCCGCGAGGAGGCCTTCAACTGGTCCCGGCGGCACGACGGTCGACGGGTGAAAGTGCACAAGCGCAGCCTGGAACAGCTGGTACGCACCCTGCGCGGGCTCAACCTGAAGGATGCCCGCCGGCTGGCCCGCAATGCCATTTATCAGGACGGGGCCATTACCGATGAAGACCTGCCGCAGGTGATGCAGGCCAAATTCGAATTGCTCGGCCAGGGTGGTGTATTGCAGTTCGAATACGAAACCGCGCGCTTTTCCGAGGTGGCCGGCCTGCGCAAGCTCAAGCACTGGCTGGAATTGCGCAAGCCGGCCTTCTTTGCCGACAAGCCCCTGCCGGGCCTGGACAGCCCGCGTGGCGTGTTGCTGCTGGGTGTGCAGGGCGGTGGCAAGTCACTGGCGGCCAAGGCGGTGGCCGGTCTCTACGGCCTGCCCCTGCTGCGGCTGGATCTGGCCAGCCTGTACAACAAGTACCACGGCGAAAGCGAGCGCAACCTGCGGGAATCGCTGAAAACCGCCGACATCATGGCCCCCTGCGTGCTGTGGGTGGATGAAATCGAAAAGGGTGTGGCTGCCAGTGATTCGGATGAGGGCACTTCCCGGCGCATGCTGGGTACGCTGCTCAGCTGGCTGTCGGAACGGAAGCATCCGGTATTTCTGGTGGCCACCGCCAATGACATCAGCGCCCTGCCGCCGGAGCTGATGCGCAAGGGCCGGCTGGATGAAATCTTTTTCGTGGACTTGCCCGGTCACGAGGTGCGCAAGGAGATCTTCCGCATCCACCTGCAGAAACGCGAGCAGGATCCGGAAGGCTTTGATCTGGACGAACTGGCCAACCACGCCGAGGGTTTTTCCGGCGCGGAAATCGAACAGGCGGTGGTTTCCGGCCTGTATCAGGCCTATGCCCGCAAGGAAGGGCTGAACGACAGCCACATTCTTGCGGCACTGAAGAGCACCCATCCGTTGTCGCACGTGATGGCCGAAAAGGTGCAGGCCCTGCGGGAATGGGGCCAAAGCCGGGCCGTGCCCGCCGACTGAGCGGTTCCGGCCCGTATCGTGCCGATGATGGGCAGGTGCACGGGCAGGACGCACCGCATTGGTGCAACGAGAAACGCAGCGGGCTTCAATACATTGATTTCAGAGGCCTTTCAACCATGGCAAGGTTTTTGCATCGCATCGGGTAACGCAAAAACTGAAGGCAGTCCAAGATCATGAAAGAAAAACTGGTTCTCATCGGCAACGGCATGGCCGGGGTACGCACCCTGGAAGAACTGCTCAAGCTGGATGCCGACAAATACGACATCACCGTCTTCGGTGCCGAGCCGTGGACCAACTACAACCGCATCATGCTCTCGCCCGTGCTGGCCGGGGAAAAAACCGTGGAGGACATCATCCTCAACGACCGGGCCTGGTACGAGGAAAACGGCATCACCCTGCACACCGGCGACCCGGTGGTGGAAATCAACCGGGTCCGCCGCGTGGTGATCTCCGAAAGCGGTGTGGAAGCCCCCTACGACCGCCTGCTGCTGGCCACCGGTTCCAACCCTTTCATCATTCCGGTGCCCGGCGCGGACAAGGAAGGCGTGATCGGCTTCCGTGATATTGCCGATGTGGAATCCATGCTGGCAGCGGCCAGAACGTACAAGAAGGCCGTGGTCATCGGCGGTGGCCTGCTGGGCCTGGAAGCGGCCAATGGCCTGATGAAAAACGGCATG
Organism: Lysobacterales bacterium; assembly: GCA_015485125.1. Taxonomy (GTDB): domain Bacteria; phylum Pseudomonadota; class Gammaproteobacteria; order Xanthomonadales; family S139-57; genus S139-57. Next base: position 14,213 of record WFUE01000203.1, read on the forward strand.
GATGTCACCGTGGTACATCTGATGGACCGGCTGATGGAGCGCCAGCTGGACGCCCCCGCCGCCGCCCTGCTCAAGGCCTCGCTGGAAGAACGCGGGATGAAATTCCTCATGGAAACCTCCACTTCGGAAGTGCTGGGAGACCAGCGGGTTGCCGGCCTGCGCTTTGCCGATGGTTCCGAAATCGAGGCCGATCTGGTGGTCATGGCCGTGGGCATTCGCCCCAATATCGAGCTGGCGCAGAAAGCCGGCATCTATTGCGAGAAGGGCGTGCTGGTCAACGATACCATGCAGACCTATGACCCGCGGGTCTACGCCGTGGGCGAGTGCGTGCAGCACCGCAATGTCTGCTACGGGCTGGTGGCTCCGTTGTTCGAACAGGCCAAGGTGGCCGCCAACCATCTGGTGGAAATGGGCATCGCCCGCTATGAAGGTTCCATCACCTCCACCAAGCTCAAGGTGACCGGCATCGACCTGTTCTCCGCCGGTGAGTTCATGGAGGGCGAAGGGGATGAAACCCTGGTACTGCAGGATCCGGCCGAAGGCGTCTACAAGAAACTGGTCATCCGCGACAACCGTATCAAGGGTGCCGTACTCTATGGCGACACCATGGACGGTACCTGGTATTTCCAGCTACTGCGTGAAGGTACGGATATTTCGGCTTTTCGTAACACCATTCTATTCGGGCAGCATGATCTGGGCGATGCCGGTCACGGTGACGTGGCCCGCGTGGCCAATCTGCCGGATGACGCGGAAATCTGCGGCTGCAACGGCGTGTGCAAGGGTGAAATCGTCGATGCCATCGTCAAGAAGGGCCTGTTCACCCTGGACGAAGTGCGCAGCCACACCAAGGCCTCGGCCTCCTGCGGCTCCTGTACCGGCCTGGTGGAAGCCCTGCTGGCCAGCACCGTGGGTGAAGGCTATGATGCCGCGCCGTCGAAGAAGGCCCTGTGCAAGTGTACCGAACACAGCCACGACGAAGTCATCGCCGCCATCCGTGATCAGGGGCTGAAATCCATCCCGGCGGTGATGGAATTCCTCAACTGGAAGACCCCGGACGGCTGCGCCACCTGCCGCCCGGCCCTGAACTACTACCTGCTGGCCCGCTGGCCGGAGGAATATCAGGACGACCCGCGCTCCCGCTTCATCAACGAACGCGCCCATGGCAACATCCAGAAGGATGGTACCTATTCCGTGGTGCCGCGCATGTTCGGCGGCCTGTGCACGCCCCATGACCTGCGGGCCATTGCCGATGTGGCGGAGAAATATCAGGTGCCGGAGATGAAGGTGACCGGCGGCCAGCGCATCGACCTGTTCGGTGTGAAAAAGGAAGACCTGCCACAGATGTGGAAGGATCTGGTGGATGCCGGCTTCGTTTCCGGCCACGCCTACGGCAAGGCCCTGCGCACGGTCAAGACCTGCGTCGGCAAGAGCTGGTGCCGTTTCGGCACCCAGGATTCCACCGGCCTGGGTGTCAAGCTGGAGGAACTGACCTGGGGCTCGTGGATGCCGCACAAGTTCAAGATGGCCGTCTCCGGCTGCCCGCGCAACTGTGCCGAAGCCACCATCAAGGACTTCGGCGTGGTCTGCGTGGACTCCGGCTACGAGTTGCACATTGGCGGCAACGGCGGTATCAAGGTGCGGGTCACCGACCTGCTCTGCAAGGTGGACACCGAAGAGGAAGTGCTGGAATACAGTGGCGCCTTCATCCAGAAATACCGGGAAGAAGCACACTATCTGGAGCGTACCGCCCCCTGGGTGGAGCGCGTCGGCCTGCAATATATCAAGGACTGCGTGGTGGATGACCCGGCCGAGCGCAAGGCCCTGTACGAGCGCTTCCTGATCAGCCAGAAGGTGGCCCAGCAGGATCCGTGGAAGAAACTGGCCGAAGCGGATGACAAGAATGAATTCATCCCATTGAAAATCAGCGCCTGAAGGCTGCTGCAACCTGTGTGTTCAACAGCCGGAGAGAAAACAACATGAGCAACTGGATCGAAATCGCCAAACTGGAAGACATTCCGCCATTGGGCAGCCGCGTGGTGAAAACCCCGGATGCCGACATTGCCGTGTTCCGTACCCGGGACGATCAGGTCTTTGCCCTGCGGGATGCCTGCCCGCATGAAAACGGCCCGCTTTCCCAGGGCATCGTGCACGGCACCACCGTCACCTGCCCGTTGCACAACTGGCGCATCGACCTCGCCTCGGGCGAGGCGCTGGACCCGGATGAAGGCTGCACCCACACCTATGCCACCAAGGTGGAAGACGGCCGCGTCTATCTGTCGATCTGAACAAGATGAACCTGCCCTCGCCCGCTCAGCCGGTCAGCACCACCTGCCCCTATTGCGGCACCGGCTGTGGCGTGGACATGCACCCCATGCCCGAGGACGGCTGGAAGGCACGGGGCAACCCGGAGCACCCGGCCAACCTGGGCCGGCTGTGCTCCAAGGGCACGCATCTGGGTGAAACCCTGGGGCTGGAAAAACGCCTGCTCAAGCCCTGGGTGCGCGGGCAGGTAACCGGCTGGGACACGGCACTGGAGGCTGCGGCCACCGGCCTGAGACAGACCATCGATACCTATGGCCCGGACAGCGTGGCCTTCTATGTCTCCGGCCAGTTGCTGACCGAGGATTATTATGTAGCCAACAAGCTGATGAAGGGCTTCATCGGCAGCGGCAACATCGACACCAACTCCCGCCTGTGCATGTCTTCCTCGGTGGTGGGTCACAAGCGTGCCTTTGGCACGGATACCGTACCGGCCTGTTATGAAGATCTGGAACTGGCCGATCTGGTCATTCTGGTGGGTAGCAATGCCGCCTGGTGTCATCCGGTACTGTTCCAGCGCATTGCCCAGGCGCGCAAGCAGCGCCCGAAAATGCGGGTCGTGGTCATCGACCCGCGCAAGACCGCCACCTGCGAACTGGCCGACCTGCATATCCCGCTCAAACCCGGCAGTGACAGCCACCTGTTTCTCGGCCTGTTGAGCTGGCTGGACCAGCGCGGTTTTGCCGACGATGATTACCTGCAATACACCCGTGAACTGGAGCCGGCCTTGCGCCAGGCCCACTGGCAAGCCCCCGGTATCAAGGCCGTGGCCGAACTCTGCCAGCTGGACAAGGACACGGTGGAAACCTTCTACTACTGGTTCGCCACCCGGGAAAAGGTGGTCACCTGTTATTCGCAGGGCATCCACCAGACTTCCAGCGGCAGCGACAAGGTCAACGCCATCCTCAACTGCCATTTGTACACCGGCAAGATAGGCAAGCCCGGCTGCGGACCCTTGTCGCTCACCGGCCAGCCCAATGCCATGGGCGGGCGAGAGGTGGGCGCGCTGGCCAACCAGCTGGCCGCGCACATGGACTTCACACCGGAAGACATCGAACGGGTAGGCCGTTTCTGGAACAGCCCCGGCATGGCCCGCCAGCCCGGCCTGAAGGCCGTGGAGTTGTTCGAGGCGGTGGAATCGGGCCAGGTTCGCGCCCTGTGGATCATGGCCACCAACCCGGCGGTCAGTCTGCCGGACGCCAACCGGGTGCGGCAGGCCCTGGCCCACTGCCCGCTGGTGATCGTTTCCGAAACCGAGGCGTTGACCGACAGCAGCCAGTATGCCCATATCCGCCTGCCTGCCGCCGCCTGGGGTGAAAAGGATGGTACCGTTACCAACTCCGAACGGCGCATCTCCCGCCAGCGCGCCTTCCTGCCCCTGCCCGGCGAGGCCCGGCCCGACTGGTGGATCATCGCCCAGGTGGCGCAACGCATGGGCTATGCCGGTTTTGATTATGACGGCCCGGCGGCCATATTCCGTGAACACGCGGCCCTTTCCTGCCTGGACAACCCCCAGGGCCAGAGACGGGATTTCCATCTCGGCCCGCTGGCGGCAATCAGCGACGAAGATTATGACCGGCTGGAACCGGTGCAGTGGCCGCTCAACCCCAGGCCTCGCAAGCGGCTGTTTGCCGAAGGGGGCTTTTTCACTCCTGATGGCAGGGGGCGTTTTCTGCCAATCACACCCAGACCACCGGCCCGCAGTACCACGGAAGCCTGGCCCTTCATTCTCAACACCGGCCGGATACGCGACCAATGGCACACCATGAGCCGCACCGCGCGATCGCCAAAGCTGTCGGTACACCTGCCCGAACCCTTTCTGGCCATCCACCCACGGGATGCCGCCGCCTGTGGTGTCTGGCAGGATGGCCTGTGCCAGCTGGAAAGCGCCTGGGGCCACGCCCTGCTGCGGGTCAGGCTGGACGAGGGGCAGCTGCCCGGCCAGGTGTTCGCGCCCATGCACTGGAACGACCAGACCGCCAGTGATGCGCGGGTGGACGCCGTGGTCAGCCCGGACACCGACCCCGACTCCGGCCAGCCGGAATTCAAGTTCACGCCCGTGCGGGTGACGCCCTGGAAACCAGCCTGGTACGGTTTTCTGCTCAGCCGGCGTGATCTGCGGGCCAACGATGCCGCCTACTGGGTGCGGATTCGTCGCGAGCACTGCCATCAACTGGAACTGGCCGGCAGCGAGGCACAGGAAGACTGGTCCGCCTTCGCCCGCAAGCTGCTCTGCAGCGAAGACGATGGCGCCCAGTGGTCGGAACTGTTCGACTCCGCCACCGGCCACTACCGCGCGGCCCGCTTTCTCGACGGGCGGCTGGAAAGCTGCATCTTCATCGGCCCCGACAGGCATTTGCCCGAGCGCGAATGGTTGGCCCGCCTGTTTGGCAAAGCGAAGCTGGACCGCAACGAGCGGCTGCGTATTCTTGCCGGCAGCCCCGGTGGTGATGCGCCAGACCCCGGCCCGGTGGTCTGTACCTGTTTCGGTGTGGGCCGCAATACCCTGATCCAGGCTATCCGCGAGCGTAAGCTGGATTCGGTACAGGCCATCGGCAAGTCGCTGGCCGCTGGTACCAACTGCGGCTCCTGTATCCCGGAACTGGAAGCCCTGCTGGAGGCCCATGGCCAGCCCGATGCCAGTGATGCATAGCCCTCGATGCCCCGGTTTGGCCGCCGGTATCGGCAGAAAACCCACAAGCGGGCAAATTTGCTTGAACCCGCTGGCGCGTTCTGGTATAAAGTGCGGCTCTTTGCTGCTGCCAAGCGCAAACCCAGTTTCCAGAACTTTTGACTAGACCGAATTCAGGGGAAAGAACATGGCCAGAGTATGCCAAGTCACGGGTAAAAGGCCCGCCACCGGTAACAACGTGTCGCACTCCCAGCGCAAGACGCGTCGTCGCTTTCTGCCCAACCTGCACACCCACCGCTTCTGGGTGGCCAGTGAGAACCGTTGGGTCAAGCTGCGTGTTTCCACCAAGGGCATGCGCATCATCGACAAGCTGGGCATCGAAACCGTACTGGCCGATCTGCGTGCCCGCGGCGAGAAGATCTGAGGAGAGCCATCATGCGTGAGAAGATCAAACTGGTATCATCCGCCGGCACCGGCCACTACTACACCACCGACAAGAACAAGAAAAACACTCCCAACAAGATGGAAATGAAAAAGTACGACCCGGTGGTGCGCAAGCATGTGATGTACAAGGAAGCCAAGATCAAGTAAAGCCCGGCTTTCAACGGATACCGAAAACCCCGCCTGTTCGGCGGGGTTTTTTATTGCCTCATGGCGCTGGTATTTGACGTGTCTTCCTGGATGGCTCAAGTCTGTAGCGGTCGGGTCCAGTCTTCCAGCTTCAAGCGTTGCCGGTGCATGTAGAAGGCCTTGTCGTTGCTCACCAGGATGCTTTCACTGGCCATGGCGTGTGCCGCGATCAGCATGTCCATGGCACCCAGAGGCTTGCCCGCCTGTTCACAAGTGCTTGCCAGTTGGGCGTAAGCCGCAGCCGCGGCGGAATCCCAGGGCAGGATATCTACCCGCAGCAGGAATTCCTCGACCAGCATGGGCAGTTGTTTGGCTTCCGGCTTTTTGGCCACACCGCGCAGCAGTTCCGCTTCGGTGATGACGGAAATGCACAGGCTGGTCATGGGTACTCGCAGCAGGTGGTCACGGATTACCGCGGGCTTGCCCTTGATGATATAGCTGGCGGTATTGGTGTCCAGCATGTAACGGGGTGCTGGCACTAGAAGAGATCCTTTTCCTCGATGGGAGTGTTATCGCGCTCGGCCATGAAATCCTCGGGTATATCCATGGCATCCACCAAGTCGAAAAAGCTGTTCCATCCTCCCGGCCTTCTGGACAGAATCACATCGCCGGTTTCGGGATCCTTGCGGATATACACTTCCTTGCAATCAAAGCGATATCGTGCCGGCAGGCGCACGGCCTGGCTGCGACCATTCATGAACAACTTGGCGGTTTGTCGCATGACTGATTTACCCATTCTCCATCGGTGATATATCAAAGTATATTCATCTCGTATCCAACTTCAATAGGCACTGACTTTTGAGCGAGGATGGTGTTTTCAGATCAAGGCACAAGGGTTGGGGCCGGAGGAAGCGTACTTGAAGGTACGTGACCGACGGACCCGAGCCTTGTAACGCAGAGCCGGGATGTGATCCGCAGGCGGCGGGAAATCACCGGTATCTGCCCGTCAGGCAAGCCCGGTACCGGCAACTTCCCGCCAGCTTTGCTGAGTGATAGCTGCAAGCACTTGTTCTTGCAAGGTTTTGAGCGAGGATTGTGTTTTCAGATCAAGGCACAAGGGTTGGGGCCGGAGGGAGCGTACTTGAAGGTACGTGACCGACGGACCCGAGCCTTGTAACGCAGAGCTGGAAACACAAGACCGCTCAAAAGTTAAAGGGGGAAGGGCGCGGGCGTAGTAAACACCCAATCCCGCTTCTTCACCGGCGTATGGCAGCCAATGCACACTTGCTCAGTGCCTTCTCCCTTGTCAAAGGGTTTCTGCTCGGTGCCCAGCCAGCGGGCCCAGCGCCAGCCGGTGCCGTTGGGAGACTGGCTGTCCTTGAACATGAATTCCGCGTGCACCAGTGATTTGGGCGCAATGGCCGTGGGCCAGTTGGCCTCGGCCATTTCCTTCCACACCACCTTGCCGAGGATGGCGCCATCCGGCCAGGGGTTGGTCTGGCCGGAACGGGCGGCCTTGACGGCGATATCGTTGCCCAGAATCACCCGCAGGGTGTGATTGTCATGGCGGTGGGAGACGGAAACGGTGGCCCAGTGCTGCCAGCCTTCCGGATAGGCGATGCCTTGTGGTGAAGGGGCATGGGTGGGGGAAGCGGCCAGGGCCGATGCACTGACGAGGTAGGTGGAAAGCAGCAGGGTTTTCAATGACATTTCAGTCCTCCTTCAATGGGTAAGCGATTGGCTTCATCCCTTACCAGACCGGTCAGGAGGCGCTTTGCTTGCGTTTTTCCTGTTGTCGCAGCTGTTTTTTGTGTTGATCGCACAGGTCGGCCACCACGCAGGTTTCACAGGCGGGCTTGCGCGCCTTGCAGGTATAGCGGCCATGCAGAATCAGCCAGTGGTGGGCGTGTTGCAGGTATTGGGCGGGTACTTTCTTCAGCAGGGCCTTTTCCACCGCCAGCGGGGTCTTGCCCCGGGCCAGGCCGGTCCGGTTGCTGACACGGAAGATATGGGTATCCACCGCCATGGTGGGCTGGCCGAAGGCCACATTGAGTACCACATTGGCGGTCTTGCGTCCGACACCGGGCAGTTTTTCCAGCGCTTCGCGCCGGTTGGGGACTTCGCCGCCATGTTCTTCCAGCAGCATGCGGCAGGTGGCGATGATGTTCTTCGCCTTGCTGTTGTACAGGCCGATGGTCTGGATATGGCGCTTGAGCCCATCCTCGCCCAGCGCCAGGATGGCCTCGGGGGTATTGGCTACCGGGAACAGTCTGCGGGTGGCCTTGTTCACCCCCACATCGGTGGCCTGGGCGGAAAGAATGACGGCTACCAGCAGCTCGAAAGGGCTGTGGTATTCCAGCTCGGTCTTCGGCTCCGGGTCGATGGCCTGCAGCCGGCGGAAAAACTCAGCCCGTTCCTGCGCATTCATGCGCTGCGAACTTCCAGTGCGATGCTGCGGGCCTGTTGCCGCTGTTGCCAGCGGCGGTCCAGCCAGCGGTGCAGGGCCACCAGCAGGCCCAGGCCCATGAAGGCACCCATGGGCAGTACCGCCAGCAGAAAACCACGGTAACCGGGCAGCAGGTGCAGGGTCAGGTCCACGCCCTCGCCGAACAGCAGGTGGGCGTCGGCCAGCAGAGTGCCGTGGCCCAGCAGTTCACGCAGCCCGCCCAGTGCCAGCAGGACGGCGAGAAAGCCCAGGCCGGTGGCCAGGCCATCGACCAGTGAAGGCAGCAGGGTATTGCGGGAGGCAAAGGCCTCCGCCCGGGCCATGATGGTGCAATTGGTGACAATCAGCGGAATGAAGATGCCAAGGATGCCATAGAGTTCGTGGAAAAAGGCATGCATCAACAGCTCCAGCACAGTCACGGTGGAGGCGATGATCAGCACGAAGGCGGGAATGCGGATCTCCTGCAACAGCCAGCGGCGGCTGAGCGAGACCAGCCCGTTGGACAGCAGCAGGGTGAACAGGGTGGCCAGGCCCAGCCCCAGGGCGTTGATAACGGAATTGCTCACCGCCAGCAACGGGCAGAGGCCCAGCAATTGCACCAGGCCGGGGTTGTTGCGCCACAGGCCTTCGGCGAACAGGTCCTTGTAGTTCGGATTCATGGGGAAACCTCCTCGGCAGGGGGTTGTTGCAGTACTTCCGGGTGGTTGGCGTACCATTGCAGCAGATTGCGAACGGCCTTGACCACCGCGCGTGGGCTGATGGTGGCCCCGGTGAACTGGTCGAAGTCGCCTCCGTCCTTTTTCACCGCCCAGCGTTCGGCGGGTGGCCGGCCCAGGGCCTTGCCGGCAAAATGCAGAATCCAGTCGCTGCGGCGCAGGTCGATGCCGTCGCCCAGCCCCGGTGTTTCATTGTGGGTCGTGACGCGCACACCCAGAAGCTGGCCGTCTGGCCTGAGCCCCACCAGCAGGCGGATATTGCCGTTGTAGCCTTCGGCGGTGGTGAGGTTCAGCAGCCAGGCGGTGATGTGCCCCTGCTTGCGTGCCACCCAGCCGGTCACCGGCCCGCTCAGTCCGGGAATGGTGCCAGCCGGCAAGCGCAGGGTTTCCAGCAGCGGATCGTTGTCGTACAGGGGTTGCGGCAGCAGTTCCGCCAGTTGTCGCAGGGTCGCCTGACGCTCCTGCTCGGCGATGCGGTCGGCGGTCAGTTGCCAGGTCAATGCCAGCAGCAGGGAGCCGGCCAGGGCAAAGGCACCCAGCAACAATACCGGCCGCCAGTTCATGGCCGGCCTCCATGGCCGAATACCCGTGGGCGGGTGTAGCGGTCGATCCAGGGCACGGCCATGTTCATCAGCAATACGGCAAAGGCCACGCCATCGGGGAAGGCGCCCCAGCGGCGAATGAGCAACACCAGCAAACCCACGCCAAAGCCGAACAGCAGCCGTCCGCGCGGGGTGGTGCTGCCGGACACCGGATCGGTGGCGATGAAGAAGGCTCCCAGCATCAGGCCGCCGTGGAACAAATGGGCCAGCGGATTGGGGTTGGTTTCCGGCCAGAAGGCCCAGGCCGGGCCACTGAGCAGCAGAATGGCGGCAAACACGCCGGTGGGCACCCGCCAGTCGGCGACCCGTTGCTGCACCAGCCACAAGCCCCCCAGGACATAGGCCGCCGCCAGCCATTCCCAGCCGCGCCCGGCCAGCGTGCCGAAAGCCGGGTTTTGCCGGATTTCGTCCATCATCAGCTGTTGCTGTACCCCCTGGCGCAGCAGATCCAGTGGCGTGGCCTCGCTGACCGTGTCCCAACCCAGGCCGTCGGGCAACTGGCCGGTAAAGATGACCTGCACGGCCTGCCAGAGATCCGGTTGCCAGCCGCCCAGCCCGGCCGGCACCAGCCAGCTGGTCACTTCCCGCGGGAAGGCCACCAGCAAAACCACAAAGCCCACCATGGCCGGGTTGAAGGGGTTGTAGCCCAGGCCGCCGTAGAGGTGCTTGGCCATGACGATAGCGAAGAAAATGCCGGTGAGGCTGGCCCACCAGGGCAACAGCGGCGGCAGCGAGAGTACCAGCAGCCAGGCGGTGACCACGGCACTCAGATCGGAGACGAAGGGGCGCACGGGCCGGTGGCGCAGCTTGAGCAGCAGTGCTTCCATGGCCACGGCGGCGGTACTGGCCCAGAGCAGCTGCACCACGATGCCCCAGCCGAAGAACCACACATGCACCGCCACGGCGGGCAGCAGGGCCAGCAATACCTTGAGCATCATGCGGCTGACCCGGTTGTCACCGCGAATATGGGGGGAGCCGCCGGTATCGAAGCGCATCAATCCTTCTCCTGCTTGCGGGCCCTGGCCCGCTCCACGGCCGCGCGCACGGCGTCGCCGCCCTTGTTCTTCAGGGCTTCGGCCTTCTGCTTGCGGCGGGCTTCGCGGGCGGCCTTTTCCGCCGCCAGCCGCGCCTCGCGGGCTTCATGGCGCTGGCGGGCCTGTTCGGCCTTGCGTTCGGCCATCTGCTCGGCGCGCACCAGGCTCTTGCCATGGCGGTAGTAATCCACCAGCGGCAGGTGGCTGGGGCAGACATAGGCGCAACAGCCGCATTCGATGCAGTCGAACAGGTCGTAGGCCACCAGTTTTTCCGTGTTTTCCGCACGGGCGTGCCAGTAGAGCTCCTGCGGCAGCAGTTGCTGTGGGCAGGCGCGGGCACACTCGCCACAACGAATGCAGGGCAGCACCGGCGCCGGATCGCGGATTTCATCCTCGCCCAGCACCAGAATGCAGTTGGTGGCCTTGACCACCGGCAGGCTGTCGTCGGGCAGGGCCACGCCCATCATCGGCCCGCCCATGACCAGCCGCCGGGCCTGCGGCGTGTAGCCACCGGCCGCCGTCACCACATGGCCGATGCTGCAACCCAGCGGTACGCGATAGTTGCCCGGCTCGGCCACGCCCTTGCCGGTGACGGTGACGATGCGGTCCACCACCGGCCGGCCCCGGGTGACGGCCTGATGGATGGTCCAGGCGGTGGCCACATTGTGGCAGAGGATGCCCAGGTCACCGGGGTAGCCGCCGGAAGGCACTTCCAGCCCGGTGAGCACCTTGATCAGCTGCTTTTCGCCCCCTTCCGGGTAGATGGTGGGCACCTTGCGCACACTGACCATGGGCGCGTTGACCTTTTGAAAAGCCTGCTCGAAGGCGGTGCAGACATCGGCCATGGGGTCTTCGATGGCGATGATGGCCCGTTCGGCATCCAGCATTTTCACCAGCAGTTCCGCGCCCTTGATGATGGCTTCGGCCTCCAGATGCATCAGGGTTTCATCGCAGGTGATGAAGGGTTCGCATTCAGCCCCGTTGAGAATGACCGTGTGGATGGGCTGCTTGTGGTGGCGCAATTTGAAATGGGCGGGGAAAACCGCACCACCCAGGCCGACGATGCCGGCTTGCTGCACCCGTTCGATCAGTTCTTCCGGCCGGGCCCGTTCACAGTGCAGCGGTTCGGGCAACTCGGCCCACAGGTCCAGCCCGTCCGGTTGGAGGATGAAGCAGCGGCCGGGCAGGGCCGAGGGCTCGGGCATGGGCCGGCGTTCCAGTGCCGTGATGGTGCCGGAGGTGGGCGCGTGCACGGCGGCGGAGAATTCCCCTTCGGGCACGGCCAGCAGCTGGCCCTTCAACACGCGCTGGCCCACTTCCACCACTGGCCGGGCCGGCTGGCCCATGTGCTGTTGCAGGGGCAGCACCAGTTCCTCCGGCAGGGGCACGGGCAGCAGCACATCCACCTTGGAATCGGCCTTGTGGTGCTGCAACACCAGCCCGCCGTGGAAGCGATGGGCCGGCGGCTGGCTGCATTGCAGGGTGGCATCAGGCAACACGCTTCTCCTTCTCTTCAGGCTGTTCCACCGGCAGGGCCGGCTTGGGCCAGATCCAGCTGGCACGGCTGGGGGGCAGTTCCACCATATCGATGCAATCTACCGGGCAGGGTTCCACGCAGAGCTTGCAGCCGGTGCATTCGCTCTCGATCACCGTGTGCATGTGCTTGGCCGAGCCGAGGATGGCATCCACCGGGCAGGCCTGGATGCACTTGGTGCAGCCGATGCACTCGGCTTCCCGAATCACGGCCACCAGTGGCCCGTCGGGCTCTTCCTCCACTTCCTGCGGCGGCACGCCCAGCAGGTCGGCGATGGCTTCCATGGTGGCGGTGCCGCCGGGGTTGCACAGGTTGACCGGCGCCTCGCCTTTGGCCAGTGCCTCGGCATAGGGCGCGCAGCCGGGGTAGCCGCACTGGCCACACTGGGTCTGCGGCAAAAGCTGGTTGAGTTTTTCCGCCACCGGGTTGCCTTCCACGCGGAAACGGCTGGCCGCCCAGGCCAGCAGCAGGCCAAAAGCCAGTGCGAGCAGGGTGATGATGACCACGGCGGTCATGGCGGCATCAGCTCCGCACCAGACCGGTAAAGCCCATGAAGGCCAGGGCCATGAAGCCGGCGGTGATCAGCGCGATGGGCGCGCCCTGGAAGGTTTCCGGCACATCGGCGGCTTGCAGGCGGGCGCGGATGCCGGCAAAGAGCACCAGCACCAGGCCAAAGCCCAGCGAGGCGCCGAAGCCGTAGAGAGCGGATTCCATCAGCCCGTGGGATTGCTGGGTGTTGAGCAGGGCCACGCCCAGCACGATGCAGTTGGTGGTGATCAGCGGCAGGAAGATGCCCAAAGTCTGGTAGAGCAGCGGGCTGGCCTTGCGCATGACCATCTCGGTGAATTGCACCACTACGGCGATGACCAGAATGAAGCTCAGGGTACGCAGGTATTCCAGCCCGAAGGGCTGCAACAGCCAGCGCCAGACCAGATAACTGGCCACCGAGGAAAGTGTGAGTACGAAGCTGGTGGCCAGCACCATGCCGAAGGCGGAATCTTCCTTGGCCGAAACCCCCATGAACGGGCACAGGCCCAGGAACTTCACCAGCACGAAGTTGTTGACCAGTACCGTGGAGACCAGGATGAGGAAGAATTCACTCATGATGCCCTACTTCACCCGCATGCCCGGTTGTGCGCCGCTGTCGGGGGCGAGCAGGTAGATGCCTTTTCCGTCACCGGCGGCCAGTACCATGCCTTCGGAAAGACCGAAGCGCATCTTGCGCGGCTTGAGATTAGCCACCATTACGGTCAGCCGCCCTTGCAGTTCTTCCGGGCGGTAGGCGGCCTTGATGCCGGCGAAGACCTGGCGGGTTTCATCACCCAGGTCCAGCTCCAGCCGCAGCAGCTTGTCGGCTCCTTCCACCGCTTCGGCCTTGGCAATACGGGCCACGCGCAGATCCACCTTGAGAAAGTCGTCGATGGTGATTTCGGCGCTTTCGTCGGTTGAATCCGTGGCCTTGGCCGCCTTGCCTGAGGTTTTTTCTTCGGTTTTTTTCGCCGCCGGCTGGCTGTCGCCCTTGCTGGCTTCCACCATGGCCGCCACCCGCTCCGGGTCGACCCGGAACATCAGCGGCTTGAATTTTTCAATGGGCTGGCCCAGCAGCGGCTGGTGCAGGTCATCCCAGACAAGCGATGTACCGCCAAGAAAGGCCTCGGCCTTGGCCACGGTGGCGGGAATCACCGGCTTGAGCATCACCGCCAGCTGACGGAACAGGTTGATGCCCATGGAGCAGACGGCCAGTACTTCCGCCTCGCGGCCGGCCTCCTTGGCCATTTGCCAGGGCTTGTGCTCGTCGATATAGCGGTTGGCCTCGTCGGCCAGGGCCATGATGCGGCGGCAGGCGCGGTTGAAATCCCGCTGTTCGAAGGCTTCGGCCACGGCTTCGGCGGCCTCGGCCTGCCGCTGAAACAGGGCTTCGTCGGCCAGGCTGTCGGCCAGCCGGCCCCCGTCCAGCTTGTGGATGAAGCCGGCGCAGCGGCTGGCGATGTTGACCCACTTGCCCACCAGATCGGCGTTGATTTTCTGGATGAAATCGTCCAGGTTCAGGTCGATGTCGCTCAGGCCCGCGCCCAGCTTGCTGGCCAGGTAGTAGCGCAGGTAATCGGGGTTCAGATGTTCCAGATAGGTGCGCGCGGTGATGAAGCTGCCGCGGGATTTGGACATCTTCTGCCCGTTGACGGTGAGAAAACCGTGTACATGGATGGTGGTGGGCGTGCGGAAGCCGGCGCCACTGAGCGTGGCCGGCCAGAACAGGGCGTGGAAATAGGTGATGTCCTTGCCGATGAAATGCACCAGCTCGGCCTCGCTGCCGGGGGCCCAGTATGCGTCGAAGTCCAGCCCCTTTTCCTCGCAGAGCTTGCGGAAGGCGGCCATGTAGCCGATGGGCGCGTCCAGCCAGACATAGAAATACTTGCCGGGCTTGCCGGGAATCTCGAAGCCGAAGTAGGGCGCGTCGCGGGTGATGTCCCAGGGTTGCAGGCCGGCCTCGAACCATTCATCCAGCTTGTTGCTGACCTCCTCCTGCAAATGACCGGCGCGGGTCCATTCGCGCAGCATGGGCTCGAAATCCTGCAGGCGGAAGAAATCGTGCTCGGTTTCCTTCAGTACCGGCTTTTCGCCCGAGACCACGGAATAGGGTTCCACCAGATCCGCCGGGCTGTAGGTACTGCCGCAGGCCTCGCAGGAATCACCATACTGGTCCTCGGCGCCGCACTTGGGGCAGCGGCCCTTGATGAAGCGGTCGGGCAGAAACATCTGCTCCTTCGGGTCGTAGAGCTGGGTGATGGTGCGGCTTTCGATATGACCGGCTTCACGGTTGTTCAGGTAGATGGTTTCGGCCAGCTGGCGGTTTTCTTCCGAATGAGTGGTGTGAAAGCAGTCCAGGCCGATGTGGAAGCCGTCAAAATCGGCCTTGTGCGCGTGCCAGGTCTTTTCAATCAGCGCTTCCGGGCTGATGCCCTGCTTGCGGGCATTGAGCATGATGGGTGTGCCGTGGGCATCGTCGGCGCAGACATACCAGCATTCGTGCCCGCGCATTTTCTGGAAGCGTACCCAGATGTCCGTCTGGGTGTACTCCACCACATGGCCCATGTGCAGCGGGCCATTGGCGTAGGGCAGGGCGCTGGTGACCAGAATCTTTCGCTTTGCCATGTGGGGCTGTCCGATTGAGGGAAACGGCGTATTGTCGCAAAAAGCGCGGCGGAAAGCAGTAGCCCGCAGGGGCAAGGTCGCCAGGATCAGCGGCCTGCCCGCAGGCCGGCGGGAGGAGAGTCAGCGCTTGGCGTTGGCGAACAGGCGGGCCAGCGCCAGCTGGTTGCGGTTGGAGGCCTGGCGGAAGGTGGTGGACAGCAGTTCACGGGCCTTTTCGGTCTGGCCGGAGTGGTGCTCGATCAGCACTTCGGCGGCGGCCAGGTGGAATTCCGCATGGGCCTTGCGGGCGGCTTCCCATTCCGGCATCTTGCCGAACTTTTTCTTGCCGGGGCCATACAGCCACATGCCCAGTTCGCAGTGGCAATCCTGGGAGATGGTGGCCGTATCCAGCATCTGGTATTCGCCCACGCCATCCAGGGCCTTTTGCAGCCGGTCCTTCCAGGCATCATGGGCATCCAGCGCGCTGCGCAGGCTCAGCCCTTCCAGTTTTTCCTTTTGCGGAAGGTCGCTTACGGAAGCGTTGCCGCTCAGAAAGCGGCCCAACAGTTTCTTGAACATGGAACCCCCTCGATTCCCTGTAGATTATGAACAATGGAGTGTTCGTCGGATAATGACGAATCGTCATAGTATACGCGATTCGCTGTTTTTTTGGACAGTTGTAAAGCGGTACTGGTTGACGGGGTTCGACAAGGCAAAAACCGCTGGCTACACTGTGCGCTTTTCCTGTCCCCCGAGTCTTTCATGCACACTCCCGGTTTCTGGCGTGATGTGCGCCGTACATTCCTGTTGGCCCTGCCGGTGATTCTCGGGCAGGTGGCCACCATGGCCACCGGTTTTGTGGACACGGTCATGGCCGGGCGGCTGGGGCCGCTGGCGCTGGCTTCGGTGGCCATTGGTTCGGCCATCTGGTCGGCGGGCCTGCTGTTTCTGCTGGGGGTGTTGATGGCCGTTTCCGCCGCCGTCTCCCAGTTGCACGGGGCCGGAGAACTGCGCCGTATCGGCGCGCTGGTACGGCAGGCCTTCTGGCTGGCCGCCGCGCTGGCGGGCCTGTTCTGGCTGTATCTGAAAAGCGCCACGCCCATCATTCACTGGCTGGGAGTGGATCCGGCCATTCATCCGCTGGCGGAAGGTTATCTGCAGGGCATCGCCTGGGGCACACCGGCACTGGCCGGGTTTTTCGTGCTGCGCTTTTTCTGCGAGGGCATGTCGGTGACCCGTGCCACTTTCTATTTCGGCATGGTGGCGTTGCTGGCGGATATTCCGGCCAACTATGTGTTCATGTACGGCAAGCTGGGTCTGCCGGCCATGGGTGCGCCGGGTATCGGCATGGCCACGGCGGTGGTGGAGTGGATTCAGTTCGCCAGTATTCTGCTCTATGTACGCTTCCGGCCGGATCTGTATGCCACCGGCTTGCTGGGCTGGGCCAGGCCCCATTGGCGGGAGATTCGCCACTTGTTGCAGGTGGGCCTGCCCATCGGTTTCATGGTGTTTTTCGAAGGCAGCCTGTTTGTGGTGGTGTCCCTGCTGATGGGCACGCTGGGGCCGGTGGTGGTGGCGGCCCATCAGGTGGCCATCAACTATTCCTCGCTGGTGTTCATGATTCCCATGGGCCTGGGCACGGCCCTCACGGTGCGGGTGGGCAATGCCGTGGGCCGGGGTGATGCCGATGGCGTGCGCCGGGCCGGCTGGGTGGGGCTGGTGCTGGTACTGGCCACCCAGATCGTTTCCGCCGCTATCATGCTGCTCTTTCCCGGCCAGATCGCCCGGGTCTACACCGCGGATGAAACCGTGATCGCGCTGGTGGTGCAGCTGCTCTGGCTGGCGGCCATTTTCCAGTTGCCCGACGGGTTGCAGGTGGCCGCCGCCGGGGCCTTGCGCGGCCTGAAGGATACCCGCATCCCCATGCTGATCAACATTGTGGCCTACTGGGTGGTGGGCATGCCGCTGGCCTGGTGGCTGGGCTTTCACGCCGGCCTGGGCGCGCGCGGGCTGTGGATGGGGCTGATTGCCGGGCTGTCGGTGGCGGCGGTGCTGCTGACCTGGCGTTTCTGGCGCCTGACCGCCCATCTGCAACTCAAGCCGCCGGCCGGGGAGGCGGTGGCGAAGCAGGAGGCGCCTTTGCCGTCGCTGTGATGTGCCGGTTCAGGTGTCGAAGCTTTTCAGGTTCTGGTCCAGCTCGGTGGAAGCCTGGGCCAGTTTTTCGGTAATTTCATCCAGCTGCTTGAGGGCCTGGATTTTTTCCTCGCCCAGTTGGTGCAGCGCATCCACATTCCGGTTCATGTCCTGAATGCGCCGGGCGGCATCCTGAAAGCGATTCAGGGTTTCCTGAGCCAGGCGCACGGTTTCACCCACGCCGCCGGAGCCCTGCTCGATGCGTGATTCCACCTGGGCGGAAAGGCTGGCCAGTTGTTCGATATTGTCGGCATTCTGCGCCATGTGGGTGCAGGCTTCCTGCACGGAAGCGGCCACCTGGCTGATGGTCTGGTCGATTTCGCCCAGGCTGGCCTGGGTGCGCGAGGCCAGCTCCCGCACTTCATCGGCCACCACCGCAAAGCCGCGCCCGTGTTCGCCGGCGCGGGCCGCCTCGATGGCGGCGTTGAGTGCCAGCAGGTTGGTCTGTTCGGCGATAGAGGCTATCAGTGACAGTACACTGCGAATCTGCTCGGTTTGCCCGGCCATGTGTTGCAGATGCTGGTTGAGGCGGGTTTCAAAGGCCACGGCCTCCTTCATTTGCCGCGACATGTCCGCCACATTGGTCCGCGCCTGTTGCAGGGTTTGTTCGCTGCGGGTCATGTACTGTTCCACCCGCTCGAAATCCGCCGTGCTGGTCTGGATGATTTCATTGACGCGCAAGGCTTCATTGCGCACCGTGTGCATGCGTTCGGTATCCCGTTCGATGGTGTGATGGATGCCTTCATTGATGGCACGCATGCGCTCGGCCTGTTCCCGGTTCTGGCTGGCATTGTGCTTGGCCTGGGTCATGGCTTCGCGGATGGAGGCCATGAAACGGTTGAGATTGCCGGCCATGGCCCCGGTTTCATCCCGGTTGTCGATATGAACCGTCTTGCGCAGGTCGTTGTGATCGCGGGAAAAGACCTGGCTGATGTGCCGCACGGCCGCGGCGGACTGACGAATGACCATGACAATGTCGAAAATGGCGATCACCAGCGCCACCAGCCCCAAGGCGATGCTGCGCAGCACAATGGTTTGCGTGTCACTCTCCTGGCTGAACAACAGGGTGGCGATCTGGGTGCTGACCAGCAGGGCGATGATGCCCAGCACCACGCCGATCAGGGAAAAGGCCATCTTGGCCACATGACTGAGGAAGGGCTGCCGGCTGGAAAGGGGCAGCGGGCGGGTCCAGTGTTCCAGCAGCAGGATGGATTTGACGAATACCGGCACATTGAACAGAAACACCAGCGGCACGGTAAGCATTTCGCCGACAAAAAAGGTTTCGCGGGTGACAAAATCCTGCCCACTGACCGCCACCATGGGCCCCAGCAGGGTATAGAGCAGCTGGGCGATCATGAACCAGTAGGGGTAGCGGGCAATATGGCGGTAGACCGTCTCGCTGGCCTTGCGTTGCGCAATGGCCTGCTCGATGGCGCGCAGCTTCTGATGGAAGAAGACCAGCCAGAAGGCTGTCACCAGCCCGATATACAGCAGGGTTGGCCAGGCGAAAATGACCTGGATGATCTGTTCCAGAGTATACAGATTCAGCAGGTATACCAGCGAAAACCAGGCCATGGGTGGAATCATGAAACCCAGCAATACCATCAGCAGCAGGCGGTTCTTGGTGGCCATTGCAAGTCCTTGCATTTTCCGTGCATGGCGGATTATCGGCAGTTGGGGGTTGGACTTTAGTGCTGTTCGTAAAGGATAGTCGTCATAACCATGGCGGAGTAGAGGTTATTGCTTCCGTAGGAAAAATCTGATTCACACTGTCATACAGAAGGATGTGGCTAATCAATGATATCTGACAGCGATTGTTTATTCACGCACTAAGTTTCTGAGTATCTATTTGAAATAAAATAGATTTAAGCTTTCGATTCTGTACGTAAAATAATCAGTTATTGACTGCTGAATTTGGTGGTATTTAAGTATTGATATAAATATAAATAAGTATACAGATACTGGTGCATTTTATGCCTTGACGTGGCATTGTTGTTTTTATTATTCTTCCCTCGCCGTATCTGGTGAGAACGGTGTTTTTAATAGTTATTTACAAGGAGTTTTTTGATATGTTGTTTAAGAAGTTTGCCCTAGTATGTTTTGGGTTGCTATTGGGATTTTCCGCAAATTCAGCAGATTATGTAATGTGTGACTATTGTGCTGATGCAATTATGACGCAAAGAGCAGAATCAGCTTCAATGAATGCCAATGCCGTGATTGTGGTCGACAGGCCGAGAAGCCGCTACTATAAGTACATTGTTACGCGCGAACTGGAGCCTGATGCAGTATATACGACTTTGCAAAGGGTTGGTTTGTCGCAGCAAGAAGAGCAGGAGACGCGGGCAGCGCTGGAGGTCTATCACAAATTAACACAGCTCGAGAAGGTGGATGTGGGGGCTTTGAATCTAGCGCCGGTTGGCCAGCAATATGCGGGTTCTGCGTTGAATTTTGCGGGCAGGCCCATTGCTATACGCTCACTGAACAATGCGGTGAGTCAATATGCTAGTCAGTCCATACTTGTGGGTGTTGCCAACCAGGTTACAGGAGTTGTCCTTGGCAAGTTCTTAAATGGTATTAAACAGAAAATCAAGGTGGACTTTCCCGATGGGTCTAGTTGGTCATTCGAGTTTACAGGTTTGTCCATATACTGGGAGGAAGGAGGGGCGCGTCTGGACTATAAAATAGATCCGGAATCCGGCCTGGATTCTCAAGGAAATCCAATTCCTTTTTCCAGTAATGATCTGAATGGGTTTTCTATTAGTGGGAACGGGCCTTTCTTGCAAGGCTATCGTGATCTGATCACGCGGTTTGGACGTACTATTTCTGGAGGAACGCAGCCTGAAGAATGCGTGGTTGTTGGTATTCGTTGCGATCGTAATGGGTGTATCTTTATTTACGAATGCCCCTAAATCCAGGCCCTATTCATTCACAAACCAAGGTAGCGTGACTGCCTTGGTTTTTTAGTAACTTATACCCTCGGCAATGCCCCCCAGCTGGTGGTATAGCTGGGGGAGCGGTGGTTCTGCTGCATGCCCCAGCCGTGGGTTTGAAAGCCTTCGCTGGCCAGGCGCAGGCTGCCCCGGCCGAAGCGCCGGTTGATGGCTTCCAGGGTGGCATGCAGGGTTTCCCGTTCGGTGTTGTTTGACGGGTTGGTGAACAAGTCACCCTGATGCAGCCCGGCCTCGCAGAGGTTCAGCAGCACACCGCATTTCTGGTAGGCGTGGCCCTTGCGGTAGATGTGGCGCAGGGCGCGTTGTGCCAGCCGGGTCAGCCGGGCCAGGTCCTGCGTGGGTTCGGGCAGTTCCACGGTGTGCTGGTTGCCGTAATAGGGTTCGGCCGCGTGCGGGCTGGTTCGCAGGAAGACGGTGATGGCGCCGGCCAGGCTGTGCTGGCCGCGCAGTTTTTCCCAGGCCAGGCGCACATGATGGGCCACGGCCTGCTCAATGGGCGCGCGGTCGCGCAGGCGCTGGCCGAAGGAGCGGGAGGAAAGAATCTGCTGCCGGGGTTGTGGCTGTTCTTCCAGCGGCAGGCAGGCCTCGCCGGCCAGTTCGCGGGCGGTGCGGGCCAGGCTGATGCTGTAGCGGGCTTGCAGCCAGGCCGGGTCGCGCTGGCGCAGATCCCAGGCGCTTTCGATGCCTTCCCGTGCCAGCCGGGGTGCCAGCTTGCGGCCCACGCCCCAGACTTCAGCCACCGGCATTCGGGGCAGGATGGCCGCCTGTACCGTGGCATCGCGCAGGTCGAATACGCCCTTGGCCCGGGGGACTTTCTTGGCCACCACATTGGCCAGCTTGGCCAGGGTCTTGCTGGGGCCGATGCCGATGGAGACGGGAATGCCGGTCCATTGCCGCACGGTCTGGCGGATCTGGCGGGCGTAGGTGTCCAGATGCAGGTGACGGAAGCCGTCCAGGCCGAGAAAGGCTTCGTCGATGGAGTAGATTTCCATCTCCGGCGAAAAATGCCCCAGCACCTGCATCACCCGGCGGGAAAGATCGCCGTAGAGGCTGAAATTGGCCGAGCAGACGACCACCCGATGCCGTTCCAGCGTCTCGCGCCACTGAAACAGCGGCGCGCCCATGGGAATGCCCAGAGCCTTGGCCTCGTTGGAGCGGGCGATGATGCAGCCGTCGTTGTTGGACAGCACCACCACCGGCCGCCGTTCAAGTGCCGGGCGGAACAGCCGCTCGCAGGAGGCGTAGAAATTGTTGCAGTCGGCCAGCGCGAAAATCGTCATGATTCCGCCAGACTGTGGATGACATGGGCGACCACGCCCCAGATTTGCAATTCCTGCCCCTCGCGGATCTGGATGGGGGCATAATCGGGGTTTTCCGGTTGCAGCACCCAGCCTTGCCCGTCGCGCAACAGGCGCTTGACGGTCAGCTCGCCATCCACCACGGCGATGACCACCCGGCCCGGTTCGGGTTGCAGGGCGCGGTCCACCACCAGTATGTCGCCGGGGTGAATGCCTGCGCCGAGCATGGAATCGCCGGAGGCGCGCACCAGAAAGGTGGCTGCCGGGTGGCGGATCAGGTGGCGGTTGAGGTCCAGCGGGTCTTCCAGGTGATCATCCGCCGGTGAGGGAAAGCCGGCTGCCACCCGGCTGCCATACAAGGGTAGTGACAGGGGCTGGCCGGGCCAGGCGGGCCGGGGCAGAAGCTGCACTTCACCCTCTGCGGCGGGTTCGGGCGGCCAGTGTTCCAGCTGCTGGCGCAGGGCTGGCAGCAGGCTTTCCGGTACGCGGATGGTGCGGGTAGGTTCGCCGTAGCGCCCGCCCTTGGGCCGGCCCGCGCCGGGGCGGCGGCCACCGTGCTGTTTTTTGCTCATGGCTAGCATTTGAATTCTGTTACAAAATTCAAATGCTAGCATGAAGCACCGGGTTTGTGCAGGGTATCGGGGAACCTATAGACTATGGTGCCATCCAAAACAGCACTTTCCGCAAGAGCCTGACCATGAACCGACTGGAAGCCTTTATTCATCACGAATCCGCGGGCGGCATCCTGTTGATGCTGGCCACCGTGCTGGCCCTGCTGTTGAGCAATACCATGATGGCCCCGCTGTACGAGACCTTTCGAGAGATTCCGGTACAGGTGCGGGTGGGGCCGCTCAATCTGGACAAGTCGCTCTATCACTGGGTCAATGACGGCCTGATGGCCATCTTTTTCCTGCTGGTGGGGCTGGAGGTCAAGCGCGAGGTGCTGGAGGGGCATCTTTCTTCCCTGGGGCAGGTGGTGCTGCCCGGTGTGGCGGCGGTGGGTGGCATGGTGGTACCGGCGGCCGTGTACTGGTTCTTCAACCGGGAAGGCGTGGCGCTGGACGGCTGGGCCATTCCCACGGCCACGGATATCGCCTTCGCCCTGGGGGTATTGTCGCTGCTGGGCCCGCGGGTGCCGGTTTCGCTGAAGGTATTTTTGATGACGCTGGCCATTTTTGACGATCTGGGCGCCATCATCGTCATTGCCCTGTTCTATACCAGCAATCTTTCAACCTTGTCGCTGACGGTGGCCAGCGTGGCACTGGCCGTTCTGGTGATCATGAACCGGGCGGGCGTGGCCCGCAAGACAGCCTATTTTCTCGTAGGCATCGTGCTCTGGATCAGTGTTTTGAAATCGGGTGTGCATGCCACCCTGGCCGGTGTGGCACTGGCCTTTACCATCCCCATGCACGGGCGCAACGACCAGGGTGAGGTCACCTCTCCGTTGAAGGAAATCGAACACGATCTGCACCCCTGGGTAGCCTTTGCTATCCTGCCGCTGTTCGCCTTTGTCAATGCCGGCGTGGATATGCGTGGCATCGCGCCGGCGCAGATGACCAGTGGTGTGCCGCTGGGTATTTTTCTCGGGTTGTTTCTGGGCAAGCAACTGGGCGTGTTCGGCTTCAGCTGGCTGGCCATTCGTTTGGGGTTGGCCCCCATGCCGGAAGGGAGTACAACCCGGCAGTTGTACGGCGTTTCGCTGTTGACGGGCATCGGTTTCACCATGAGCCTGTTCATCGCTTCGCTGGCCTTTCCGGATGAACAGTTGTTCCAGTACACCGACAAGCTGGCCATCCTGGCTGCTTCGGTACTGGCCGGGGTCAGCGGCTATCTGCTGCTGCGCTGGAGCCGGCCCGCCGACTAGCCCGCTCGCGGCGCTTCGTTTTTGTGGGGTCTGTGAGTAGAATACGGGGTTTTCCATCCTGCGGGTGGTCCCCGCGTGATGTCTTTTGCCGAAGCGGGCATACCGGCCCGTACCGGTACCGTACCCGATATATTCCAGGAGTAGAATATGCAGACTTCCCTGTTTTCCGGTGATATTGCCCAGGCGGATACCGACGCCATCATCATCGGCCATCTGAAGGACACCCCCCTGACCGGCGCAGCCGCCCGCCTGGACGAGGCCTGTGGCGGTGTGATTTCCCAATTGATCGAAAGCGGCGATCTGGGCCACAAGGCCGGCCGCATCCGCCAGTTGTTCAAGCTGCCGGGCGTTCAGGCCCAGCGAGTGCTGGTCGTTGGCCTGGGCGAGGCGGAAAAATTCGGCCTGCTGGCCTTTCAGAAGGCCGTGCGCGAAACCACCGCCCGTCTGCTGAAAAGCCCGGCCATGCGGGTGGTCAACACCCTGCCGGAGTTGCCGGTGAAAAACCTGAATGCCGGGGAAAAACTGTTCCAGGCCGGTATTGCCAGCCAGGAAAGCGTGTATGTCTATCGTGAAACCAAGGAGCAGCCGGAAATCACCGGTCTGGATGCCATCGCCTTCGCCGTGGATGGCCAGGCCGATGCCGGCTTGCTGGCCCAGGCCGAGGCCATTGGCCGCGGGGTCAATCGTGCCCGCGAGCTGGGCAACCTGCCGCCCAATATCTGCAACCCGGACTACCTGGTGGCCGTGGCCGGCGAGATTGCCGGCCGGCACGACAAGGTGGATCTGGAAGTGCTGGATGACGAACGCATGGAAGAAATGGGCATGGGCGCGCTCATGGCCGTGGCCCGAGGCAGCCACAACAAGCCGCGCATGATCGTGCTGCGTTATCAGGGCGCGGACAAGGCACAGGCACCGCATGTGCTGGTGGGCAAGGGCATCACCTTCGATTCCGGCGGTATTTCCCTCAAGCCCGGTCAGGGCATGGATGAGATGAAATACGACATGTGCGGTGCCGCCAGTGTCATCGGTGCCTTCCAGGCCGTGGCCGAGCTGGGCCTGCCCATCAACCTGGTCAGCATCGTGCCGGCGGTGGAAAACATGCCCGACGGCAACAGCTACCGCCCTGGCGACGTGGTGAAAAGCTATGCCGGCAAGACCATCGAAGTGCTCAACACCGATGCCGAAGGCCGCCTGATTCTCTGCGACGCGCTGGCCTATGGCAAGGAAATGAACCCGGCCAGCATGATCGATGTGGCCACTCTCACCGGTGCCTGCGTCATTGCGCTGGGCCACCATGCTTCCGGCCTGATGAGCCATGACGACGAACTGGCTGAAAGTCTGCTGGATGCCGGCCGCCACATGGGTGATCGTGCCTGGCGCCTGCCCCTGTGGGACGACTACCAGAGCCAGCTGGATTCCCCCTTCGCCGACCTGGCCAATGTGGGCGGGCGCGAGGCCGGTTCCATCACCGCCGGCCGCTTCCTCTCCTGCTTTGCCGAAGGGGTGCGCTGGGCTCATCTGGATATCGCCGGTTCGGCGTGGAAATCCGGCAAGAACCGGGACGCCACCGGCCGGCCGGTGAAGCTGCTGGTGGAATATCTGCGTCGCCAGGCCGGCTGAATGCCGTGAATGCCCGGGTGGATTTCCACGGTCTGCAGGGGCGCTGGCTACAACAGCCGGCGCGCTATGTCTGCGCCCTGAGCCACAAGGCCTGGAAGGCACGGCAACGCATACAGATTCTCTGCTCGCAGGCCGCACTGCTGGACGAGATCGACAGTGCGCTGTGGACCTTCCGTCCGGACAGCTTTCTCGCCCACGATCGCAGTGGCCAGGCGCCCATTCACCTGGGCGAGACGCCGGTGGCAGGCTATGACTTCACCATTCAGGTGTTTGGTGAGGCCTGCCTGCCTGCCACGCTCTCTCCCCGGCTGGCGGAGATTTTCCGCAACCGCCCCGGCGAAGTGGAACCGGCCCGGCAACGCTACCGGCGCTACCGCCAGGCCGGTTGTGAACTGAACTACCACGAAGTGGGCTAGCCCATGAATACACGCGACATTCCCATCTTGATGAACCCGGTGCTGCCGGGTGACCAGGCGCGGGCGCGCGGCCTGGTCTGGGCGGACCGCAGCGCCCTGCTCAGCCATGAACAGGCCCGTGCGGCGTTGCAGAATGTGCCCACCGAAATTCCCGAGCAATGGGTGGAAGAGGCCATCCGCGACGCACTGGAAGCCCATCAGGATGCCATACTCCATTCCGCATTGAGTCGCCTGGAACTGCGCTGCCTGCAGGCCGGCAAGACCCTGAAACCACAGGAAGACCATGGACAAGAGCTTTAATCCGCAAGCCATCGAACAACACTGGTACGCGCGCTGGGAAAAGAACGGCTGGTTCAGCCCGCGCCCCGGCCCGCGGCCCTATTGCATCATGCTGCCGCCACCCAACGTCACCGGCAGCCTGCACATGGGCCACGGCTTCCAGCACACGCTGATGGATCTTTTGACCCGCTACCATCGCATGCAGGGTGACCAGACCCTCTGGCAGCCGGGCACCGACCACGCCGGCATCGCCACCCAGATGGTGGTGGAACGGCAGCTGGCCGCCGAGGGCGTGAGCCGGCATGATCTGGGGCGGGAGGCCTTCCTGGAAAAAGTCTGGGAATGGAAGGCCCAGTCCGGCGGCACCATCACCCGCCAGATGCGCCGCCTGGGCGCTTCGGTGGACTGGTCCCGCGAACGTTTCACCATGGACGAGGGCCTGTCCGCCGCCGTGCGCAAGGTGTTTGTTCAGCTCTATCGCGAAGGGTTGATCTACCGTGGCAAGCGGCTGGTCAACTGGGACCCGGTGCTGCACACGGCGCTTTCCGATCTGGAAGTGGAAAACCACGAGGAGAAGGGCCACCTCTGGCACCTGCGCTACCCGCGCAGCGACGGCCAGGGCTATGTGGTGGTGGCCACCACCCGCCCGGAAACCATGCTGGGCGATCAGGCCGTGGCCGTGCATCCGGAAGACGAGCGCTATCGGGATCTGGTGGGCAAGACGGTGGAATTGCCGCTCACCGGCCGGCAGATTCCGGTCATCGCCGATGACTACGTGGACCCGGAATTCGGCTCCGGCTGCGTCAAGATCACCCCGGCCCATGACTTCAACGACTACGAAGTGGGCCAGCGACACGGCTTGCCCTTGCTGAACATCTTTACCGAAGACGCGCGCATCAATGATCAGGCTCCGGAAGCCTACCGCGGGCTGGACCGCTACGAGGCGCGGGAGAAAATCATCGCCGACTTCGAAGCCCAGGGGCTGCTGGAGAAAATCGAGGACCACACCCTGCAGGTGCCCCGTGGAGACCGTTCCGGCGTGGTGGTGGAACCCTACCTCACCGACCAGTGGTATGTGGATCTCACCCGCGATACCCAGGCCGATGGCCGCCCCGGCGGGCGCAAGGCCATCACCGAACCGGCCATCGCCGCCGTGCGCGACGGGCACATCCGCTTCGTGCCGGAGAACTGGGACAAGACCTACTACAACTGGCTCAACGACATCCAGGACTGGTGCATTTCCCGTCAGCTGTGGTGGGGGCACCGCATCCCGGCCTGGTATGACGAACAGGGCAACATCTATGTGGGCGAGAGCGAGGCCGAAGTCCGCGCCCACTACGGGCTGGCCGATGACCTGCCGCTGCGGCAGGACGAGGACGTGCTGGATACCTGGTTCAGCTCCGCTCTCTGGCCCTTCTCCACCCTGGGTTGGCCGGAAAAGACTCCGGAGCTGGATACCTTCTACCCCACTCATGTGCTGGTCACCGGCTTCGACATCATCTTCTTCTGGGTGGCGCGCATGATCATGATGGGGCTGAAGTTCATGGACGACGTACCCTTCCGCGAAGTCTACATCACCGGTCTGGTGCGAGACGCCCACGGGCAGAAGATGTCCAAGTCCAAGGGCAATGTGCTCGATCCCATCGACCTCATCGACGGCATCGACCTGGAATCGCTGGTGGCCAAGCGCACCCACGGCATGATGCAGCCGAAAAAGGCCAAGGCCATCGAAAAGGCTACCCGCAAGGAATTCCCCGAAGGCATCCGCGCCTACGGCACCGACGCGGTGCGCTTCACCTTCACCGCCCTGGCCACCAATGGCCGTGACATTCGCTTCGACCTGGGACGGGTGGAAGGCTACCGCAACTTCTGCAACAAGATCTGGAATGCCGCCCGCTATGTATTGATGAACTGCG
>WFUE01000204.1 GCA_015485125.1 Lysobacterales bacterium
CATCCACCCCCACCTCGATCACCGTAGTGGCCACCAGCAAGTGGGTTTCTCTGGCCTTGAAGGCCTGCATCACCGCCTGTTTTTCCGCCGCTTTCATGCGTCCGTGCAACAGGGCCACGCGCAAATCCGGCAGTGCCTGCTGCAATTGCCGGCAGGTGTCTTCCGCGGCCTGGGCCTGGATTTTTTCCGACTCCTCGATCAGAGTGCAGACCCAGTACACCTGCTGCCCGCGCGCGCAGAAGTTGCGGATGCGGGCGATGACTTCGTCCCGGCGCTGGTTGCTGATGACCCGGGTTTCCACCGGGCTGCGGCCCGGCGGCAGTTCATCGATGACCGACACATCCAGATCGGCGTAGGCGGTCATGGCCAGCGTGCGGGGAATGGGGGTGGCGGTCATGATCAGCTGGTGCGGGCGGATACCCGCCTGCTCGCCCTTGTCACGCAATTGCAGGCGCTGGTGCACGCCAAACCGATGCTGCTCATCAATAATGGCCAAGCCCAGACGGGCGAATTGCGCGCTTTCTTCCAGCAGGGCGTGGGTGCCGGTGACCAATGGCACCCCTTCGGCCATGGCGGCCAGGCTCTGACGCTTTTCCGCCGGTGTCAGGCGAGCGGAAAGGTGCACCACGCGATGGCCCAGCGGTTCAAACCAGCGCCGGAACTGCTGGTAGTGCTGCTCGGCCAGCACTTCGGTGGGCGCCAGTACCGCCACCTGATAGCCGCTGTCGATGGCCGCCAGTGCCGCCAGTGCCGCCACCAGCGTCTTGCCCGCGCCCACATCCCCCTGCAACAGACGCAGCATGGGTTGTGGCCCGGCCAGATCGCGGGCGATTTCGTTGCTGACCCGCTCCTGGGCGGCAGTGGGTTCAAAGGGCAATTGCCGCAGGAAAGCCGTGCGGGTTTCCGCACGCAGTTTCAGCACCGGAGCCGGACTGGCCTGCAACCGTTGTCGCAGTTTGCGCAGGCCCAGCGCATGCGCCAGCAGCTCCTCGGCGGCCAGGCATTGCCGGGCAGGCTCCAGCCGCTCTGGCAGTTCCGCCTGCGGCCAGGCCAGCGGCGGCTGGTGCAACAGGCGCAGGGCCCGGGCCAGCTGCATGGCCTGGCCCGGCGGTGACGGTACGGCCGGTTGCAGTGTTTCCGGCAGGCGGGCCAGCGCCTGGGCGGCCAGCTCCTGCAGCAGGTTTTGCGCAACCCCGTCGGCAGCCGGATAGATGGCCGTATAATGATCACTGGCCGGCAGGGGAATGGCCTGGCCTTTCAGCGCTTTCCATTCGGGGTGGATGCACTCCAGCCGGCCATTGAAACCCGCGCGGATCTCACCGGCACAGAACAGGCGGTCCCCGGCCTGCATCTGTTTCAGCTGGCTCTGGTAGAAGCGAAAAAAGGTCAGGGTGATCTGCGCGCCATCTTCCTCCAGCACACATTGCAGAATCCGCTTGCGCCGATGCAGCACCTGTGCCTGCACGATGCGCCCGGCAAACTGGGCGTGCTGGCCGGGCTGCAGCTGGGCCACCGGGGTGATGCGCGAACGGTCCTGATAGCGCAGTGGCAGATGCAGCAGCAGGTCGAAGACCCGCTCCAGCCCCAGTTTCTGCAACCGGGCCGCCACTACCTGGCCGACCCCGTTGAGGGTGGTCAGGGGTGCGTCCAGGCCGGCGGCCGGTTCAGCCATGGTGTCGTGTTTCAGCGCTGGGGCAAATACAGGACCCCGTCCATTTCCACCTGTGCGCCCTTGGGCAGGGCGGCCACGCCAACCGCCGCGCGGGCCGGATAGGGCGCGTTGAAATGACGGGCCATGATTTCATTGACCTGGGCGAAATGCCCCAGGTCCACCAGATAGATATTCAGTTTGACCAGATCATCGAGGGAACCGCCCGCAGCCTGGCAGACGGCGGCCAGATTGCGAAACACCTGTTCGGTCTGGGCGGCGAAATCCTCGCTGACCAGTTCCATGGTCTTCGGGTCCAGGGGAATCTGGCCGGACAGCCAGACTTCGTTGCCGGCGCGCACGGCCTGGGAATAGGTGCCAATGGCCGCCGGGGCGGCGTCGGTTTGAATGATTGCTCGCATGGGAAGCTCCGTCGTCTGCTGGCCTGCCATTATAGCCAGCCGATCAGATACGGTGCACCTTGAGCACCACCCGCATGCGCCGCAGGCTGCGGATCAGCCCGGCCAGCTGCACCCGGTCAGCGGTGAAGACGTGAATCAGCAGCACGGCGCGTTCCTCGTCCCGCTCCGGGTAGTCCACCCGGTCGATGTTCATGCCGCGGCGGGAGATATTGGCGGAAACCGCCGCCAGCACACCACGTTCGTTCAGCGTTTCCACCCGCAGGGCGGCAATATACTCCCCCTTGACCCGGTCATCCCAGCGGCAGGCGATCCAGCGGTCGGAAGCCTTGCGAATCTCCCGCATGTTGGGGCAGTTGATCCGATGGATGACCATGCCCTTGCCACTGGTGATGTGGCCCATGATGGCATCGCCGGGAATGGGGTAGCAGCACTGGGCAAAGTTGACCAGCTGACCTTCCTCGCCACTGATGACCAGCGCTTCCCGGCTCAGGGCCTCGGGTTCCTGCTCCAGCGCCAGCAGTTGCCGCGCCACGCTTCTGGGCAGCCGGTTGCCCATGGCGATGTCCCGCAACAGTTCCTCCAGCCGCTGGAAGCCGCTTTCCTCCAGATAGGCCTGCATGCGTTCGGCATCCACCTGTTCCAATGCGTGACCCAGCTGGTTGAAGGCCCGGTCGAGCATGCGATGGCCCAGGACCACGGCATCTTCGTGTTCCAGCTGCTTGAGGTACTGGCGGATGGCGGCACGGGCCTTGGCGGTGACGATGAATTCCAGCCAGTGCGGCTTGGGCGTGGCGCTTTCGGCGGTGATGATGCGTACCACCTGGCCATTCTGCAATTCGGTACTCAGGGGCTGGTGAACATCGTCGATCCAGGCACCGACTGCGTGGTTGCCCACATCGGTATGCACGGCATAGGCGAAATCCAGCGCGGTGGCGTGAAGGGGCAGGCTGATGATCTTGTCCTTGGGCGTGCGCACATAGACCTCATCGGGTTGCAGCTGGGTCTTGAGACTGTCGAGAAACTCTTCCGAGTCTTCGGTCTGCCCCTGGATTTCCATGATGCTCTGCAACCATTCACCAATCTGCACGCCGCCGTTGTGGTAGCCCTCGCCATGCTTGTAGGCATAATGGGCGGCAATGCCACGCTCGGCCACCTCGTGCATGTCATGGGTGCGAATCTGCACCTCCATGCGCGTGTGCTGCGGCCCGGTGAGTACCGTGTGCAGCGACTGGTAGCCGTTGGGCTTGGGCAGGGCGATGTAGTCCTTGAACAGCTCGTTCATGGGCGGATAGAGCGCATGCACCACGCCCAGGGTGCGATAGCATTCATCTTCGGTATCCACCAGAATGCGAAAGCCGTAGAAGTCCATGATGGTGCTGAAGCGATAGCCCCGATCGCGGATTTTCAGATAGACGCTGTAGGGCGTCTTGGCCCGCCAGCTCACTTCCCGCGACAAGCCCAGGGATTCCAGCCGGCGGCAAAACTGCGCCTGCACCTCGCTCATCAGCCGCTCGTGCCGCTTGCGGTTTTGGCTGAGGCGCTTGCTCAGCACCTTGTGGCGCAGGGGGTAGAGGCCGGAAAAGCCCAGGTCTTCCAGCTCCATCTTCAATTCGTGCATGCCCAGCTTGTCGGCAATGGGGGCGTAGATTTCCAGGGTTTCCCGGGAAATGCGCCGCCGCGAGGCCGGGCTCATGGCGGCAATGGTGCGCATGTTGTGCACCCGGTCGGCCAGCTTGACCATGATGACGCGGGGGTCCTGCGCCATGGCCAGCACCATCTTGCGAAAAGTTTCCGCCGTGGCTTCCGAACGGCTGTTGAACTGCATGTGATCCAGCTTGGTGACCCCTTCCACCAGCTTGCAGACCGCATCGCCAAAGGCCGAGCGCAGGTCTTCGGCGGTCAGCTCGGTATCTTCGATGGTGTCATGCAATACGGCGGCCAGCAGGGTTTCCGGGTCCAGATACATGTCGGCCAGAATCCCGGCGACCGCCAGGGGATGGGCGATATAGGGCTCTCCGCTCTTGCGTTTTTGCGCCCGATGGGCATGGGCCGCCACTTCGGCGGCCTGTTTCAGCCGCTCGACACTGGGGGCATCCAGATAGCTGGCGGCCTGTTTCAGCAGGGTTTGCAGTACCGGCCGGACCTTGGGATGCCTGAGCGTCTCCTCCATGGTCCGTGCCCGCCGCGGAAGGTCAGATGCTGTCCATGGCCTCGGCTTCGCTTTCCGCCAGCGCGCGGGCGGCCGCCTCGGACATGGCAATTTCCTGTTCGCGCTTTTCGATTTCCTCGATGGTCTTGGCGTCGATCTTGCCCTCGGCGATCTCGCGCAGGGCGATCACCGTCGGCTTGTCGTTTTCCTCGTCGACAAAGGTCTCCGCGCCATTGGCGATCTGGCGGGCGCGCTTGGTGGCCAGCAGCACCAGCTCGAAACGGTTATCCACCTTGTCCAGACAATCTTCAACGGTTACTCGTGCCATGGGTGATTCCGTATGCAGTAAAAAGTGAACAGCGTATTCTCTCAGAAAAAACCGAAATTGCAAGCGCTTTCCGCCCAAACAGTACGGGCCGAGGCAATCGCCTGCCGCCACATTTCCGTCAAAGGCGCGGACGCCGGTGTTTGCAGCCCCAGATGGCGGCAGGCAAAACGCAGGATATCCGCCGGCGATTCCAGATCCACGCTGCGATCACGTTGCGATTTGCTCAACTTGCGCCCCTGTGCGTCCTTTACCAGTGGAAAATGGCCATAGACCGGCTCGGCAAAGCCCCATTGCCTTTGCAGCCAGCGCTGTCTCGGGGCGGAATCCAGCAGGTCCATGCCGCGAATCACATGGGTGATGCCCTGAAAGGCATCATCCACCACACAGGCCAGCTGATAGGCGAAAAAACCGTCGGCACGCAGCAGGACAAAATCGCCGACTTCCGCCGCCAGTTGCTGACAAAACCGCCCCTGCCACAGATCCTGTACACAGCAGCTTTCATCCGGCACGCGCACCCGCTGCATGCGTGCCGGCCGCCCCTGCAAGCCCGCGCGACAATGGCCCGGGTAGACACCACTGGCCGGCAGCTGGCGACGGGTGCAGGCGCAGGGGTAGACCAGGCCCTTGCATTGCAACCGCTGCAGCGCTTCCTGGTAGGCGTCCTTGCGCCGGGACTGTACCAGTACCGGTTCATCGGAAACCATGCCCAGACGTGCCAGGCTGTTGACAATAGCGCGATCCGCGCCGGTGACCGCCCGCTGTTCATCCACATCTTCCATGCGTACCAGCCAGACGCCTGCATGGGCACGGGCGTGAAGAAAGGATGCGATGGCTGCTACGGCGGAACCGATGTGCAGGACACCGGTAGGTGAAGGTGCGAAGCGACCGCGATAACCCATGCAGTCAGAGGCTGCCCTGTTCGTCCAGCCACAGGAGCGTGCCGGCCGCCACGGCGGCAGGCATGACGGCAAAGTTGAGCACGGGAATCATGGAAGCCACCAGTACCGCGGCCCCCAGCCCCATGACCAGCGGCAGCCGACCCTTGAGCCAGGGCAGCTGCTGCGGCAGGGTCTGGCCGGCATTGCCCATGGGGTAGTCGGTGTATTCCACCGCCATCATCCAGCTGCCCAGCACGCCCCAGAGAAAGGGGCTGAGCAGGTTGATGCCCGGCACGATACTGACGATCAGCAGCACCACGATCCATTTCAGGTAGTGCATCCATTTGCGCAGTTCATTGCCGACGGATACCGCGATTTCCTGATACCAGCGCCGCTCCACGCCCTGGGGAAAGGCACCGGTTTTCAGCCGCTGTACCCGGGCGGAAAGCACACTGTTGAATGGAGAGCCGATCAGGTTGGCCAGCAGGGTGAAGCTGTAGAAACCCACCACCAGTATCAGCAGAAAGAACAGCGGCCAGATAATCCACTGCAACCATTCCCAACCCTGGGGTATGAACTGCTGGATCAGGTCGTCCACCTGCCAGATGCCCAGGCCCAGTGCCAGCGCAAACAACAGGATGTTGATTAATAGCGGAATCATCACGAAAGGGCGCAGTTCCCGGCGGGTGATCCACTGGAAACCGGCGAACAGGTAGCGGACACCACGGATGAATTGTTCGATGCTGTTCATGGCAGGCTCAATATTCGCTCAATTCGACCGTGGCTTCATGAATGAAATTGCCCTGTACGAAATTGACCCCCATGTTCCAGAGCACACTCAGGCTGAGGGAATCCTCGACAAACTCCGCGATGACCAGTTTGCCGGCCGCATGTGCCTTCTTGGTGATTTCTTCCACCTTGGCCTGGTTTTCCTCGTTCTCGGCCAGGCCTTCCATCAGGCTGCGGTCGATCTTGAGATAATCGGCGGGCAGGTGCTTGAGTACCTGGAAGGAATTCAGCCCCAGGCCAAATTGCTCCAGCGCCATGCCGCAATGCAACTGTTTCAGGCCGCGATGGAAACGCCGCGCCGGTTTCATATGCGTCACCACCATGCTTTCGGGCACTTCAAAGACCAGCGAATCTCCACGCACCCGCTCGGCCTTGAGCAACTTGGCCAGCCAGGGCAGTACCGAAGCGTCGGACAGGGTATCCACGGAAACATTGACAAACAGCGTCAGGGTCTGGCCCTGTTTCTGGGCGGTGGACAGCTCGCGCACCGCCTGTTGGATCACCCAGCGGTCCAGCTGCTTCATCAGGCCATGCTTTTCCGCCCAGGGCAGAAAATGGGCAGCGACAATTTCTTCGTCCTTGGGCCCTTTCATCCGTAAGAGCACCTCATAGTACTCTCCTTCTCCCCCGTGGAGCACCTGAATGTTCTGCCGTGCCAGCATGAAGCGATTGTGTTTCATCGCATCCTTGATCAGGTGCACCCAGTGCATGCCATCCTGTTCGTCATCCCGGTTGGCCTTGGGCTTGTAGAAACGCACCCCGTTACCGCCGTCCGCGGCTTGTTCCGCCGTGGTTTCCGCCGCCAGGGTCAACAGGGATTCGGGCGAAACCGCCCCCTCGCCCACGATGACCACGCCCATGCTGGCCGTGATGTTGACCGATTGCTTGCCCACCTCGAACAGGTGCTGCTCCAGCCGCTTCGACAGGGCATTGCAGAGTTTTTCCACTTCCTTCTGCGGCAGCTCCAGCAGCAAGGTAAAGATATGGTCGCGGATACGGGCCAGTGCCTGCCCTTCCGGGCAGGCTTCCTTGAGCAGGTCGGCCACATCACGCAATAGCAAATCCGTACCACTGATACCAATCTGATCACTGAGCGCTTTGAAGTGATCCAGCTCCACATAGACCAGAAACTGCTGCTGGCCCTGGCCCTGCTGGGCTTTCTTGATGGCCTGTTCCAGACGCAGGTTGAAGGCGTCCTTGTTCAACAGGCCGGTGAGCAGATCCTGGCTCTTGAGTTGTTCCAGTTCCTGCTCCAGCTCCGGATTGAAGCTGGCTTCGCGGAAGACGATCTGGTGGCAGGGCTCACCATGGATGGTGGCGCTGGAGAAGTTGAGCACGACCTTGAACTGCTCACCATTGGCGCGCTGGGCGGTGTATTCCACATCCTGCTCGATCTCCTTGCCCTTGCTCAGCTTGCGCAACAGTTTCTTGAACGATTCCTGATCCGTGGGTGCGATCATCTCCAGCACCGGCAGGCCCTCGATTTCCTCGCTGTCCTGGAACTGGAACATGTCCAGATAAGCCTTGTTGGCGAATACATGCGCGCCTTCGTGCACATAGGCGATGGCATCGCGGGAACTGTCCAGCAAGGCGTGGTTGCGCTTCTCCGACTCCCGGTACAACCCCTCCAGCCGGCGCACCTGCCGCCGGCAGGCCAGATTCTGCATTTCACGCTGGACGGCCATTTCCAGAAACGCCGGCTGGTCCGCACTGACCATGGCTGCCGCGCCCTTGCGCATCACCTCCAACATGGGTTCCATTTTCAGCTCGGAGGCCACCGACAGGACCGGCAGGTCGCGGTTGTTTTCCTGCAGATAGGCCAGCAGGCTCTCCAGGCTGCATTCCGCGTTGCCGTACTCATGAAGAATCAGGTCGCAAGGTTTGGCCTGGAGCAGCTCTTCCACATCCTCCAGATCTTCCGCCCGCTCCGGGCGCACGGCGATACCGGCATTGCGCAGCAGGCTGAGCAGATGCTCGGCCTGTTCCAGCGAACTGTGCAACAGAATCAGTCGGAGAACTTCTGTGCTCATCAAAGGTGATCCTTGTTCAGATTGATGGTGCTAACCGGCCAGTACCCGCTTGGCCGCTTCACCGGGTTTCTCCTGCGCCAGCCGGGGCACGAGGTAGCCGGGCAGCGCCCGGCGCAACTCGGCATGCAGCGCCAGGGCCGAGGCCGTATCCACGGTAAAATGGGCCGCGCCGGCCACCGGGTCGAGCAGATGCAGATAATAGGGCAAAACCCCCTGGCTGAACAGAGTTTCGGCCAGGGCCTGCTGGCTGTCTGTGCGGTCGTTCACAGCGCGCAACAGCACGGCCTGGTTCAGCAGGTGCACACCCGCCTCGCGCAAAGCCGCCAGCGTGGTCGCCGTGGTCTGGTCCAGTTCCTGTGCGTGGTTGACATGCAAGACCATCACCACCTGTAGCGGCAACCGGCGAAAGAAATCCAGCAGCTCGGCATCCACCCGGGCGGGCAGTACCACCGGCATGCGGGTGTGAATACGCAGCGTGCGCACCTGTGGTTGCTGCCCCAGCATGACGGCCAGCCGTTGCAACCGGGCCGTGGGCAGCATCAAAGGGTCGCCACCACTGAGAATGACCTCGCGGATTTCCGGATGTGCCGCCAGATGCGTGCCCAGATCCGGCCAGGGCGTGGCCTGTTCCCCGTAGGGAAAATGGCGGCGGAAACAATAGCGGCAATGTACCGCGCAGGCTGCCGTGGTCACCAGCAGGCAGCGCGAGCGGTACTTGTGCAACAGCCCTGGCCCGGCCAGTGCCCGCAAATCTCCCGTCGGGTCGGTGCCAAAACCCGGCACGGTTTCCTGCTCGCAGATTCGTGGCAGCACCTGCAGCAACAGCGGATCACGGGGGTCGCCCTTGCGGATGCGCGCCGCCCAGGGCCGGGGTACGCGACAGGGAAAATCCGGATCCGGATCGAAATCCAGTGCAGTGGGCGACAGGTGGCAAAACTCCAGCAATTCCCGGCCATTGCGCAGGGCCTGCTGCATCTCTTGCTGCCAGTTCAGGGCAGGTGCCGGTGGCATTTCAGGCCGCGACATGGGCAAAGCGCCGTCATTCAAGGTAAAATCCGCCGATTCCATAGAACAAGCTGTCATTCTAAACCATGGCAGATGCAGCGCACAGGAGCACACATGGCCAGTTACAACACCAATGAGTTCAAGGGCGGTCTCAAGATTCTGCTGGACGGCGAGCCCTACACCATTGTCGAAAACGAGTTCGTCAAGCCCGGCAAGGGCCAGGCCTTCAACCGGGTCAAGGTTCGCAACCTCAAGACCGGCCGGGTGATCGAAAAGACTTTCAAGTCCGGTGAAAGCGTGGAAGCGGCCGATGTGTTCGAAAAGGACATGCAATACCTCTACAACGATGGCGAGTACTGGTATTTCATGGATCCGGAAACCTTCGAGCAGGTACCCGCCGGCGGTGCCGCGGTGGAAGAGGCCGTGCAATGGCTGAAGGAACAGGATATCTGCGCGGTGACCTCCTGGAACGGCGAACCCATCAGTGTCACCCCGCCCAATTTCGTCGAGTTGAAGATCGTGGAAACCGACCCCGGCGTGCGTGGTGACACCAGTGGCGGCGGCGGCAAGCCGGCCAAGCTGGAAACCGGCGCTGTGGTGCGCGTGCCCCTGTTCGTGGACGAAGGGGAGATCATCAAGGTGGACACCCGCAGCGGAGAATACGTCAGCCGCGTGAAAGACTGACATGCCCGCATCGGCCCGTACCCGCCTGCAAAAACGGGCGCAACTGCTGGCCGATCTGCGTGCCTGGATGACCGAACACGCCATCCTCGAGGCCGACACCCCGGCGTGCTGGCCCTGGGCCAATACCGACCCGGCCATCGCCTCGCTGCCGGCGGGAAACGGCTATCTGCACACCTCGCCGGAGTTCGGGCTCAAGCGCCTGCTGGCCCTGGGCAGTGGCGATGTCTACCAGCTCTCTCATGTGTTCCGTGACGAAGAAAGCGGCCCGCTGCACCGCAACGAATTTCTCATGCTGGAATGGTACCGGCTGGGGCTGGATCACCAGCAGCTGGCCGGGGAAGTGCTGGCGCTGATCCAGCACCTGCGCCAGCTTCGCGGCCTGCCGCCGGCGCCCACGGAGACCCTGCGCTACCATGAACTGTTCCAGCGTCATGCCGGCATCCACCCGCTGGCATGCGAGCAACAGACACTGCGGGCCCTGTGTGAGCGACACGGCCTGCAAGGCTGGCACGGGCGCACAGCGGCGCTGGACTTTCTCCTGGCCGTGGTCATCGAACCGCAACTGGATGACGATACTCTGTACGTGGTGCTGGACTACCCGCCGGAACAGGCCGCGCTGGCCCGAATCCACCACGACGAGACGGGTGAGCCGGTCGGCGCGCGTTTCGAGGTGCTCGCCGGCGGCATGGAGCTGGCCAACGGCTATCATGAACTGCAACACGGCGGCGACTACCGCCAGCGCTTTCAGCAGGAAAACCACCGGCGGCGGCAATTGGGCCTGGCGGAAATGCCCGTGGACGAGCCCTTGTGCCAGCTACTGGAACAACAGCCGCTGCCGGATTGCGCCGGCGTGGCCCTGGGCGTCGACCGCCTGCAACTCTACCTGGAGGGCGAGCGGAATCTGGCCGCGCTCTGGCCGGCGGCACTGGACCCGTATCGCCCCGAAACCACCTGAACACCTACAACAACAAAGAGAACCATCATGAATCACGAAAAAACCATCCGCCTGCAACCCCAGTGGATTCTCCCCATGCACACCGATGGCGAAGTGCTGGAAGAACACGACCTGATCATCCAGGGCGAACGCATACTGGCCATCGAACCCCGGCAGCAGGCGGACGCCCGCCCCTGTGACGAAACCCTTTTCCTGCCGGAGCAGGTGCTGCTGCCGGGCCTGGTCAACACCCACACCCATCTGGCCATGAACCTGCTGCGCGGGCTGGCCGACGACCTGCCGCTGATGACCTGGCTCAACGAGCATATCTGGCCGGCGGAAGGCCAGTGGGTATCCGATGCATTCGTGGCCGACGGTGCCCGACTGGCCATGGCCGAGCTGATTCGTGGCGGCATCACCTGCTTCAACGACCAGTACTTCTTCGCCTCCGCCGTGGCCCGGGAAGCCGAGCAGATCGGCCTGCGCGGGCTGGTCAGCCTGCTGGTCATCGGCGTACCCACCCGCTGGGCCGGCAGCATCGACGAATACTTCGACAAGGCCCTGGCCCTGCACGAGGAAATCCGTGATTTCAGCCGTGTCGGCACCGTCTGGTCCCCGCACGCCCCCTACACGGTGGACGATGACGCCCTGGAACGCATCGCCCGCCATCGTGACGACATGGGGCTGGACTTCCACATCCACCTGCACGAATCGGCGCAGGAAATCGAGGACAGCCTGAAACAATACGGCGAACGGCCACTGGCCCGCCTGCAACGGCTGGGCCTGATGGACCGCCGCACCCTGGCTATCCACATGACCCAGATGACCGAAGCGGAAATCCGCTTCTGTGCCGAGGCCGGCGTGCGCATTGCCCACTGCCCGGAATCCAACATGAAACTGGCCTCCGGCATCGCCCCCATCCACGCGCTGACCCAGGCCGGCGTCACCGTCGGCATCGGCACCGACGGCGCGGCCAGCAACAACGACCTGGACCTGCTGGGCGAAGGCCGCAGCGCCAGCTTCCTGGCCAAGGTCTCCACCGGCAACCCGGAAGCCCTGCCGGCGTGGCAGGTGCTGTCCATGCTGACCCGTGACGGTGCCCGCGCCCTGGGCATGGGCGAGCACATCGGCACGCTGGAAGCGGGCAAGCAGGCCGATCTGATCACCATCGACATGCGCCCGCTGGAAAGCCAGCCGCTCTACGACCTGGCCTCGCATCTGATCTATTGCGTCTCGCGCCAGCAGGTGCAGAATGTATGGGTGGCCGGCCAGCCCCTGCTGCGCGAACGCCGGCTCTGCACCCTGAACGAAGACGACCTGCACGAGGTAGCCCGCACATGGCAACAGCGCATACGCCCGAACTGACCGGCGCCGACCCGGCGGAACTGGATAAATTCAACCGCCTGGCCGCCCGCTGGTGGGATCCACAGGGTGAATCCCGCCCCCTGCACGACCTCAATCCGGCCCGTTTCAGCTACATCTGCAGCCGGGCCCATTGCCAACCGGGGCAACGAATCCTCGATGTAGGCTGCGGCGGCGGCATTCTCAGCGAGGCGCTGGCCCGCACCGGCGCGAACGTCACCGCCATCGACCTGGCGGAAAAACCCCTGCAGGTGGCCCGCCTGCATGCCATGGAACAGGGGCTGGACATCGACTACCGGCTCCAGAGCGCCCAGGATCTGGCCGAAGCGCAACCGGAACACTTCGATACCATCACCTGCATGGAAATGCTGGAGCATGTGCCGGAACCGGCAGCCATCCTCCAGGCCTGTGCCCAGGCACTGAAGCCCGGCGGCTGGCTGTTTCTCTCCACCCTCAATCGCACCCCGGCCAGCTTCGCCCTGGGCATCGTGGCGGCGGAATATGTGCTGGGGTTGCTGCCACGCGGCACCCACGAATACGCCCGTTTCATCCGCCCCTCGGAGCTGGCCGAAATGCTGGAAGCCGCCGGGCTGGAACTGGTGGACATCAGCGGCCTGCACTACAACCCGCTGACCCACGCGGCCCGTGTGGGCGGCAGCCCGCGCATCAACTATCTGGCAGCGGCAAGAAAACCTGCATGAGCACCCGCCCCCACCGGCGCGGGCTGCTGTTTGATCTGGACGGCACGCTGGCCGATACCGCCCCCGATCTGCTGCATGCCCTCAACCGCCTGCGCGCGGAGCTGGCCCTGCCACCGCTGGCCGAAGCCCGGCTGCGGCCCTGGGTCTCGCTGGGCGCCCGCGCCATGGTGGAACACGGCATTCCGGAAATCAGCGACCCGGATCGGCGGGAAACGCTGCGACTGCGTTTTCTCGATCTGTACCACCAACAGCCGGCCCAGGAAGTCCGCCTCTTTCCTGGCGTGGAAGCCCTGCTGGCCCAACTGCGACTGCCCTGGGCCGTGGTCACCAACAAGCCGGCGCGCATGGCCGGGCCGGTGATGCAAGCACTGGGGCTGGCGCACATCCCGCTGGTGGCCGGTGACACCCTGCCACAGGCCAAGCCGCACCCCGCGCCAATCCTGCACGCCTGCCAACAGCTGGGCCTGCCGCCGGCAGACTGCCTGATGGTGGGTGATGGCCAGCGCGATATCGAAGCCGGCCAGGCCGCCGGTTGCGCCACCCTGTCGGTGGGTTTTGGCTATATTCCGCCCGGAGAAACGCCCTTGCGCTGGCAGGCCGCTGCACATGCCGAACAGGTGGCAGACATGGCCACCTATTGCCTGCGCTGGCAGCAGGGCGCATGAACTCACAACTGAGGCAATCCCTGCTGGAACGCCAGCCCCTGTGGCTGCAGGCGCTGATGTTTGTACCGGAAACCCGCCGGGAAGCCAGCGGCTGGCTCTGGCTGTTGCTGGACGAGATGCAGCAGACTGCCCTGCTGCCCAGCCAAAGCAGTAACGCCCGCCTGAAACTGGCCTGGTGGCAGGAACAGATCGCCCGGCCAGCCAGCGGCCAGCATCCGGCCACCCGTGCCCTGCAAGCATTGTGCCCTGACCTGCTGCAGGCACCGCACTGGACCGACTGGTTCCGGGCCTGCGATGCCTTGCTCACCCAGCCACTGGATCAGGCCCTGACCGCCTGCCAGCAAGCCTGGCTGGCGCTGGAAAACATCCTGGAAGATCAGGGCGAAACCCACACAGCACTGGCCCGACTGCTGGGCGAGGAAACCGCGCTGGCACAACAGCGCAACCGCATCCGCTTCGGCCTGCCGGGCCATGCCGCCCTGGCCGACATCTCCCCCGATTTCTGGCCATCACTCCCCGAGCAGGATCCGCAATATGCCCAGGCCGATGCCCGCATCCGCCAGCTGGCCGCTGAAGCACTGGCGCAAGCCCGTGCCGTAACCACACCCACGGCACTGGCCAGTCATTTGCGCGGCTGGATCGCCCACTACCGTCTGGGGCAATGGCAAAAACAGGGGCTGGGCGCGTACAATGGCCTGCACATCTCACCCTGGCGCAGCCTGCTGGGCTTCTGGAACAGCGCGCGCCGGCACAGGAGCCAACCATGAACAAACAACAAACCGCACTGGTTACCGGCGCTGCCGGCGGCCTGGGCAAGGGCATGGCCCACGAACTGGGCCGACGCGGCTACACCGTGATTCTGCTGGACCGACAGGTGGAAGCCCTGGAAAGCCTCTACGACGAACTGGTGGAAGCCGGCGCGCCGGAACCGGCCATCTACCCGCTGAATCTGGAAGGGGCCAACCCCAAGGACTACCTGCAACTGGCCGATACGCTGGACGAGAACTTTGCCGGCCTCGACCTGCTGTTTCACGCCGCGGCGGCCACGCCCGGTCTCAAGCCCATGGAACAGATCAAGCCCGATGACTGGATGAGCCTGCTGCAAATCAACCTCAACGGGCCGGTGTGGCTGACCCAGGCCCTGCTGGCCCTGCTGGCCGACCGCAAGGGCGGCATCGTCTTCACCCTGGAAGACCTTTCCCGGGTCCAGAAAGCCTACTGGGGCGCCTATGGCGTGGCCAAGCACGGCCTGGCCGCCTTCCAGCACATGCTAGCCGAAGAGCTGGAAAACGCCGGTGTCCGTGTCTACGGCCTGGACCCCGGCCCCATGCGCACTCCCATCCGCGCGGAAGTCTGGGTGGGAGAAGACCCCAACGACCTGCCCGACCCCATGGAAGTGGCCCGGGAAGTGGCACACCGGATACTGGACCAACCACCGGCCAGCGGCAGCCGGATCAGCCTGCGCGACTCCAAGGCATAGTTTCGGCAAGGTTCAAGGAATGTGATTATTCGCCTTCGGCCAATAATTCCAGTGCGCCGATATCGCAGGCCATGCACTGGCCGGCCTGCTCCTGCAGCAGACCCTTGCGCTTGAACTCGGCGATGATGCGGCTGGCCGTTTCGGTGGTGATACCCAGCATGGCCCCCATGTCCTCCCGCGAGAACAACTGGCTGATCTGCCCATGTTCCAGGGAGCAGAGCTTGAGAATCAACCGCGCCACCCGCTGCCGGGCCGTACCGGTGGAAAAGGCCGTCAACCAGCTGTCCGCCTCGCTCAGGGCACGATGCCAGCGGCACATCAGCTCTTCGTGCAAACCGGGGCTTTCCTGATACAGCTGACGGATCAGGTGCACCGGCAACTGGCAGACTTCCGCCTTCTGCAATACCACGGCTTCATGGCCATAGGGCTGGCCCAGTACGGCTTCCAGCCCGATCAGGTCGGTGGGCAGACCCAGCCGTACAATGCGATAACTGCCATCCGGCAGATACTGCACCAGCTTGATCAGCCCGGATCGTACGGTATACAGATTGCGTGCCTCGCTACCGGCGGAATAGAGCACCGTGCCCGGTTCCAGTGCAAACTGATGGATGGGATCGTGGATTTTCTTGAACTCGTCCTCTTCCAGGCCACCAAACAGCACGGAAGTCCGGATGCTGCACTGGCC
The DNA here is from genome assembly GCA_015485125.1 of Lysobacterales bacterium. Classification (GTDB taxonomy): domain Bacteria; phylum Pseudomonadota; class Gammaproteobacteria; order Xanthomonadales; family S139-57; genus S139-57. Next base: position 15,761 of record WFUE01000204.1, read on the forward strand.
ACAGGCCGCCTCCCCCTGCCAGGCCTCCTTCAGCGTTACTTGTATCGGGTTTCGCGCCATGGCTGTACCTGCAACTCCCGTTGGGTGGCTTCGGGCATCTCTGTCCCGGACAAGCCGCTGTTATACCAGAATTTCCACGATTGTACCGAAAGTGGTATTGAAACCCATTCTCATTTGGCCGTATATTGCGCCCCATGAACGGTGAACAGATTATCAAGAGCGAAGAACTCAGCCCCGAGGAACGCCTCGGCCTGACCCGCGCCACCCTGCATGTACTGGACGACTGGAACCTGACCGAATCCCAGATGGTGCAACTGCTGGCACTGGAGGGGCAGGTCAAGCCCCGGCACCTCTACCGCTATCGCGAGAGCGAAGCCTTTCCGGAAAATCCGGAAACCTGGGCGCGGGTCGACCACATCCTGCACATCGCCGAAGCGCTGATGACCTCCTACCCCACCAACCCCAAGGCTGGCGGGCAATGGATGCACCACCCGCACCGCCGCTTCCGCAAGATGAGCCCGCTGCAGCTCATCCTGGAAACCGGCCGTGACGGCCTGAGCCGGGTGCGGATGGAGCTGGATTGCTGCTACGCCTGGGAGCGTACCGGCTCGGTTCGCAACTGAGATTCAGCCTGCCTCCGGCCTCTGCTATACTGCGCCTTCCTCCATACTGAACGCGGTCCATGAGCGACGATCACCCTGGAAACGGTTCCGGGAACTGGCTGGAGCGCCTGGTCGGTGCCTTTCACGCCGAACCCCGGAACCGGGAAGAACTGCTTGAAACCCTTCGCGACGCCCAAAAACGCAAACTGATCGATGCCGAAGCCCTCAGCATGATCGAGGGCGCGTTGACCGTCTCCAGCACCCAGGTTCGGGATGTCATGGTACCCAGAAGCCAGATGGTGACTCTGGATCACGACCAAAGCCTGGAAGCCTTGCTGCCCACCATCGTCCGCTCCGGCCATTCCCGCTTCCCGGTACTGGGCGAGGAACCCGACGAAGTGCTGGGCGTGCTGCTGGCCAAGGACCTACTGCGCTTTTTTGGCCGCAACAGCGATGATTTCCGCCTCACCGACCTGCTGCGCAAGGTGGCCTTCATTCCCGAAAGCAAGCGCCTGAATGTCCTCCTGCGTGAATTTCGCGCCAACCGGCAGCACATGGCCATCGTGGTGGACGAATATGGCGGCGTGGCCGGGCTGGTCACCATCGAGGATGTGCTGGAGGAAATCGTCGGCGAAATCGACGACGAAACCGACCGCGAGGAGGAACAATACGTCTTCCCGCAACCGGACGGGCGCTATACCGTCAAGGCGCTGATGCCACTGGAAGATTTCAACGAACAGTTCGGCACCCAGCTGGCCGATGACGAATTCGATACCATCGGCGGCTTTGTCGTGGCCGCTTTCGGCCACCTGCCCGAGCCCGGCGAACACATCGACATCGGCAAGCTGCGCTTCGAAGTGCTGCGTGCCGACGAGCGCCGGGTGCACCTGTTCCGCCTCAGCCGCAACTGAACATGGGGGAAAAGCCGCGCCTCGGGCATCGCGCCCTGCTGGTTCTGGGCGGTGCCCTGCTGGTGCCGGCCTTTGCGCCCTGGCAGCAGCTCTGGCTACTGTGGCCGGCCTTCTTCCTCCTCTGGCAACTGCTGCATCGTTTTCCCGCGCACGGTTTTCAGATCGGCTATTTTTTCGGTCTCGGGCTGTTTCTGGCCGGTGTGCCCTGGATCTATACCAGCCTGCATGACTTCGGTGGTCTGCTGGCACCGGTCGCCACCCTGCTGACCATACTCTTCGCCGCTTTTCTTGCCCTTTTTCCGGCGCTGGCCACGACCCTCTACAGCCGGTTGCACGCCCGCCCAGCGCTTGCACTTCTTGGTTTCGCCGCCTGCTGGACGCTGGCCGAATGGCTGCGCAGCTGGGCCTTCACCGGCTTTCCGTGGCTGTCACTGGGCTACGTGCTCAGTGACACACCCCTGCGCTGGCTGTTCAGTCTGGGTGGCACCTGGCTGGCCTCACTGGTCACCGTCATCCTGGCGCTGTTGCCGGCGGTACTCTGGCAAAGCCGCCGCTTCAGCCCGTTGTTGCTACCCTTGTTCCTGTTGCTGATTCTCACCAGTCTCGCCCTGCTGCAACCGCACGCACAACCCACGGGCCAGACCCTGCGGGTGGCCCTGCTGCAGGGCAACTACGCACAAGACATCAAATGGGACCCGGAATGGATACCCAGGGAAGTGGCCTGGTACACCCAAACCTCCCTGCAGCAGGACGCCGACCTGATTCTCTGGCCGGAAACGGCCATCCCCGGCTCCAGTCAGCAATACACCCAAACGTTGTTGGCCCTGGACATGCAGCTCCAACAACGCGGGCAAGGCCTGCTGGCGGGCCTGATTCATCGGGAACAGGGCAAGTTATACAACACCCTGCTGGGCCTGGGCCGGCTCGAAGGGCAATATCACAAACAGCATCTGGTGCTGCTGGGCGAATACTTTCCTTTCCGCCGATGGCTGGAACTGCTGCCGGGCCTGTCCATTCCCGCCAACGATTTCACCCATGGCCCAGCCCAACAACCCGCACTGCAACTGGGCAAAACCACCCTGCTGGCCAATATCTGCTATGAGGATGTCTTTGGCACGGAAATGCGCCAACGCCTGTTGCAATACCCGCAAACCGGCCTGTTGATCAATGCCAGCAACGACGCCTGGTTTGGCCGGACCGCACCCTGGCAACACCTGCAAATGGCCCGCATGCGCGCCGTGGAACTGGGCCGGCCCCTGCTGCGGGTCACCAATACCGGCATCACCGCCGTGATTGCGCCGGATGGGCGGATTCTGGCAAAATTGCCGGCTTTTGAGCGGGGTGTGTTGAAAACGCGCGTCACCACTTATCAGGGAGAGACCGTCTTCATGCGCCATGGCACCCTATGGGTACTGCTGCTTTGCGTGATTCAAGCCGGGATGGCGTTTCTTCATTCAATTACCCCATGATGCCGCTACCAAACAAACTCCGCCCCATACTGGCCCTGCTGCTCATCCTGTTTTTTTGGGTACCTGATTTGCACAGTCTGTGGCAGGGGTTCTACCCCTTGTCGTGGCCTCTGTGGCTCGCAGGCCTGATCGCGCCCGTTCTGCTGCTTTTCACGCTGGCGGGCAGCCACCGGTTGTTACGCATACTGGCGATCATTGTTCTGGCCGTTATTTTTGTCATTCGCCTGACCCGGTCCTTGCTGCTGCAGTTTTCCGGCCAGGGCTTTGACAGCAATGTCATGCTGCATTTTCAGTGGCAATCCATCTGTGTGGGCTGGGCCGAGTATGGGCCAGAAATCAGCCTGGCCATGGGGTTGCTGCTGTTTTCAGCTTGCCTGGCCTGGCAACTGACTGGCCGCAAACCTGGCAAACACCACTGGCTCGGGCTGCCTGTCGCCCTGGCACTGTGGATCGCCGGCTTCCAGCAAACGGCGGAAGGCGAACTGTTGCAGCTTTTGTGGCAATACCAATCCGGCAAAACGCCCCCGGCCATGATCAATGCCGCCCAGATCGAACAGGCACGGCAGACACTCGTTCCTCTGCGTGGTGACCGGCCGCTGCCTCCATCCAAGGCAAGGCTGGAAGTACACCATCCCGCGCAACCCGTGAATCTGATCCTGCTGTATCTGGAGTCTTTCAACGATTGGCTGCTGGACCTGCCCCATGCACCCGATCTGGCTCCCAACCTGCGCCGGCTGCGTGAAAACCATGGCCATATCGATGCCAACCATGCCGCCGCCTATGTCACCATTGAAGGCATCGCCAACAGTCAGTGTGGCACGCTGTTCGACATGCGCCATGCCAACAACTCCCTGACCACCGCACGTGGCCGACTACCACAATTACCCTGCCTGGGAGACATCCTGCATCAGGCCGGTTATCAGCAGGTATTCCTCGGCGGCGCGCAACTCAGTTTCGCCGGCAAGGGGCCATTTCTGCAGGCACACGGGTATGATGAAACCTACGGCTGGGATTACTGGGCCAGCCACCTGAAAGAACGGGAAAAAACCGTCTGGGGCCTGTCAGACCCCGACCTCTTTCAGCAAGCCCTGCACACGATTGAACGCCTGAACCAGTCAGACAAGCCCTGGAACCTGACCTTGTTAACGCTGGGCACCCACCTGCCCGGTTTTGTCTATGCCGGTTGCCCGCTCTATGAACCGGCTCCCGATGAGGTTTTTCTCAATGCCGTACATTGTACCGATTATCTGGTGGGCCGGTTTGTACAGGCACTGCAACAGCAAGGCGTGTTGAACAATACCCTGCTGGTCATCCAGGGTGACCACGGCGTCTTTCCCAACCCGGAAATGAAGCGCCTGTTCGGCCAGGAGAAAGTCCAGGACCGTCGAATTCTGACCCTGTTCATTGGCCCCGGCAGCGAGCGTATCCAGCCCGATGCCTATATGGCCAGTACCGACCTGGCGCCCACGATCGTGGATCTGCTGCAATTACAGCACAACAATGCCTTTCTGCTCGGCAAAAGCGCGCTCAAGCCGGAAACCATCCATTACCGCTTGACCCGCTATGGAGACTACAACGGTGACCAGTTTATCCCGGTGAAACCCGCAAAACCCGATTGCGACACAGCGCAGTCGCTTTCCCTCACCCCACCATTGAAAACTTGTGAACGGCAATGGGCGCTGGATTTGCTCTATCAACTCAACGGGCAATATGCCAGGCAGACATCAACGGCTACCCACTCGATACAGGCCCGGATTCACAGTAACAAGGTCTGGTATCTTCGAATCAACCAAAAATATCTTTCCGGCCAGGCCATGTTTGCGGGACGAGCCGTTTCACCACTGCGTGCCGGTTATCGCCTGCTCTGGCTGGATGCACAGTTTCAACCGGATATCTATCTGTTCATTCCCGACGACAATCCAGGCGAGTTGATACAAGCGCTCTATGACCAGGCCGTTTCCGAACGCACTCCCTATTTCCTGCTCTCCAGAACCGGGGTTGAATGGCCCGCTGAACTGCGCTTTCCCACATCGCATTCCATTGTTCTGGGGCGTATGGAAAACCACCGTATACAGCTTATTCAACAGGATGATGACGGTGAACTACTTTTCTATCCCAACGGACAACCCCCGGCAAGCTCAACCATCGATCTTGCTGAAAACACGGTCTTCTGCCCCATCACCCGCTGGGGCCCGCAAAAGACCATAGTGGGGCAAGCCTTCAACCCGCAAAAGGATGGCCGCTCGGCCTGGTGGCTGAAAACCGATTGTGCGCCGAAAAACGCCCGCTGGCTGCTGGACGGCCAGCCGCTGGATACTGTCGTGCGCCTGCCGGTAATCACCGCCGCCCTGCATGCGGATGCACTGTTGAAAAAGCCTGGCCGGCACCAGCTGGAACTGCTGGACCCGG
>WFUE01000205.1 GCA_015485125.1 Lysobacterales bacterium
CAGAACAGGAAGCGGTCGCGCCAGCGCATGAAGGGCTGGGAGTTGACGTTCTCGTCGTCCTTGGTGAAGTCCAGGCCACCGCGCAGGCCTTCATAGCAGGCGCGGCCGTAGTTCTTGGCGGACAGGCCCAGCTTGGGCTTGATGGTGCAGCCCAGCAGGGGGCGGCCATACTTGTCCAGCTTGTCACGCTCCACCTGGATGCCGTGCGGCGGCCCCGGGTTGGTGGTGACAAACCACAGCGGGAAGCGGATATCTTCTAGGCGCAGGCCGCGCACGGCCTTGAAGCCGAACACATTGCCGACGATGGAGGTCATCACATTGACCACGGAGCCTTCTTCGAACAGGCCCATGGGGTAGGCGATGAAGGCGTAGAAGGCCTCGTCGTCACCGGGCACGTCCTCAATGGCGTAGGCGCGGCCCTTGTAGTAGTCCAGATCGGTGAGCAGGTCGGTCCACACAGTGGTCCAGGTGCCGGTGGAAGATTCCGCAGCCACGGCGGCGGCGGCTTCCTCGCGTGGCACACCCGGCTGAGGCGTGATCTTGAAAACGGCCAGCAGGTCGCTTTCTTTCGGCTGGTAGTCGGGTTCCCAGTAGGTTTCGCGGTATTCTTTCACACCCGCTTGATAAGTCTTAGCTGACATGTACATGTCCTCCGTCGTTTCGTTCAGGGCCCGTGGCCCGGCTGGTTGTATCAAGGTTGTGACCCTTGCAAGTCGCATTATCCGCCGATTTGTATAAAATAAAAGTCAGTTTTTATTATCAGAGCATAAAAATAAGTTATGAATTTGAGTCTGCGGCAGACCCGCATTTTTGAGGCTGTGGTGGAGCATGGCAGCATCACCAAGGCTTCGGAGCAGTTGCACCTGACCCAGCCGGCAGTTTCCATGCAGCTGCGCAAGCTGGAGGAGGCAGTGGGTATGCCGCTGATGGAGCGGGTGGGCCGGCGTCTGCATCTGACGGATGCTGGCCGGGAACTACTGAAGTACTGTCGCCGCCTGAGCCATACGGCAAGGGAGGCCGAGGCGGTGATGAAGGCCATGCGCGAGCTGGAACATGGCAGTTTGTCACTGGCGGTGGCCAGTACGGTCAACTATTTCGCCACCCATTTTATCGCTGCCTTCCATGCCCGCTATCCCGGCATCCAGATCAGCATGGAAGTGACCAACCGCGAGTCCCTGCTACAGGCGCTCAGAGACTATGACAAGGATCTGTTTCTCATGGGTCAGCCGCCGGCCGACGAGGCACTGGTGGTAGAACCGTTCATGGACAATCCCCTGGTGGTGATCGCCGCCCCCCGTCACGCATTGGTGGAGGTTGCCGAGATCGGGCTGGAGCGATTGCAGGATGAGCCTTTCGTGGTGCGTGAGTCCGGTTCCGGCACGCGCATGGCGCTGGAGGGTTTTCTGGCCGAGCATGGTCTGGCCCTGGCCAGCCAGATGGAGATGAACAGTAACGAGGCCATCAAGCAGGCGGTGATGGCCGGTCTGGGCCTGGGTGTGGTTTCCCGTCATACCGTCTATCTGGAGTTGGGGGCCGGGGTGTTGCGGGAACTGCCGGTAGCCGGTTTTCCCCTGATGCGCCAGTGGTTTCTGGTACATCGGCGGGACCGGCCCCTGTCCCGTGGCGCGGAGGCATTCAAACGCTATATTCTGGAGCAGTCGCAAAGTGGTGAGCTGGAGCGGCTGCCCGGCAAGCTCATGCCGCTGGGCTGAATGCCGCCGGAATGCCAGGCAAGGTTCGGTTACGGTTCACCTGCCAGCAGCCTTGGGGTAGTATGGGTCGATTTTGACTGCAACGGAAAACCCATGCTGCGCTTCTTCGTTTTGTTCGTGGTGTTGCTGATGAGCCTGTTCAGCGCCGAAATGTTTACCTGGTCGCAGACGCATGTCATTCTGCCCTTCACCAGCTTTCTCGCCGATATCAGCGGCTGGTTGATGCGCCTGGCGGATGAGGATGTGCAGACCAGCGGCAAGATCATCCGCAGTCTGTCCACCGGTTTTGCCGTTTCCATCGAGCCGGGTTGCAATGGGGTGGAAGCGGTGATCATCCTCTTTGCGGCCATTTTTGCCTTCCCGGCCCCGCTGAAGCACAAGCTCGTGGGGTTTGTGCTGGGTTTCCTGGCCATTCAGGGCCTGAACCTGATACGAATCATCTCCCTGTTCTATCTGGGGCAGTGGAGCCACACCTGGTTTGAGTGGTTTCATCTGTATCTCTGGCAGGCGCTGATCATTCTGGACGCACTGGTGGTCTGGCTGATCTGGTTGCGTTACCTGCCGAAAAAACCCGCCTTGCAAGCAGAAACCGCCTGATGGAGGGCACATGAACGATAAAAAGAAACTTTCCCTGAGCGCCCGCATACTCATTGGCATGGCCGCGGGGGCGGCCCTGGGGATGCTGCTCAACCTCACCGCGCAGGATGTGGATTGGGTGCAGGATGTACTGGTACACGGCATTCTGGGTTCCGTCGGGCGGATTTTTATCATCAGTCTGCAGATGCTGGTGGTGCCGCTGGTTTTCGTCTCGCTGGTGTGTGGTACGGCTTCCCTGAGCGATCCGGGCAAGCTGGGCCGTCTGGGCGGCAAGGCCATCGTGCTCTATCTGCTCACCACGGCCATGGCCATCTCTCTGGGTATCGCTCTGGCAGCGATGGTGGAACCGGGCAAGGGCGTGGAGATTGGTCAGGCCAGTTTCGCCGCCCGCGAAGCGCCACCCGTCTGGGATGTGCTGGTGGGCATGTTCCCCAAGAACCCCATCAAGGCCATGGCCGAAGGCAATATGCTGCAGATCATCATTTTCTCCATTCTTTTCGGCATTGCCGTCGCCTTGAGTGGCGAACCGGGCAAGCGTATTGCTGGTTTCTTCAATGACCTGAATGCCGTAGTCATGGAGCTGGTGGTTATCCTGATGAATGTGGCCCCATACGGCGTGTTCGCCCTGATGGCCAAGCTGGTGGCCGGTCTGGGGCTGGATACCTTCCTGCCGCTGCTCAAGTATTTCTTCCTGGTGCTGGCCGTGCTGTTTATCCATGGCGGCGTGACCTATCCACTCATCCTCAAGCTGCTGACCGGCCTGAACCCGGTCATCTTCCTGAAAAAACTGCGCCCGGCCATGCTGTTTGCCTTCAGTACGGCCAGTTCCAACGCCACCTTGCCGGTGACGCTCAAAACGGTCACTGGTCGCCTGGGTGTCAGCCAGACCACGGCGGCTTTTTCCATTCCCCTGGGGGCCACCATCAACATGGACGGCACGGCCATCATGCAAGGGGTGGCCACGGTGTTCATCGCCCAGGCCTATGGCATGGATCTCACCCTGACCCAGTATGTGACCGTGGTGCTGATGGCTACCATGGCTTCCATCGGCACCGCCGGTGTACCCGGCGTGGGTCTGGTACTGCTGGCCACGGTGCTGACCCAGGTGGGGCTGCCGGTGGAGGGTATCGGCATCATCATCGGGGTGGACCGGCTGCTGGACATGACCCGCACAGCGGTGAATGTCACCGGCGATTCCATGGTTTCAGTGATCGTGGACAAGTCCGAAGGCGGCCTGGACGAAGCGGTCTTCAACGACCCGAACGCTGATCTGGAAGAAGAGGATCTGTCCGCCCAGCTGGAAGAACTGGAGCACGAGCGCGCCTCGTGAAGGGCAAGCCCTTTCAGTTGCAGGCCCCCTACGCGCCGGCGGGTGACCAGCCCGAGGCCATCGAAAAACTGGTGGCCGGCCTGCGGGACGGGTTGGCACACCAGACCCTGCTGGGGGTAACCGGCTCCGGCAAGACCTTTACCATGGCCAATGTGGTGCAGGCCATCCAGAAACCCACGCTGGTGATGGCGCACAACAAGACGCTGGCCGCCCAGCTCTATGGGGAATTCAAGGCTTTCTTTCCGCACAACGCGGTGGAGTATTTTGTCTCCTACTACGACTACTACCAGCCGGAAGCCTATGTGCCGGCCACCGACACCTTCATCGAGAAGGATGCCAGCATCAACGAGCACATCGAGCAGATGCGCCTGTCGGCCACCAAGGCGCTGATGGAGCGGCGGGATGTGCTCATCGTGGCCACGGTATCGGCCATCTACGGCCTGGGCGACCCGGAACTGTATTTTTCCATGGTGCTGCATCTGGACCGGGGAGATCTGGTCGACCAGCGCAAGATTCTGCGCAAACTGGCGGAGATGCAATACAGCCGCAACGAGGTGGAGCTGGTGCGGGGCAGCTACCGGGTGCGGGGTGAGGTCATTGATGTATTCCCGGCGGATTCGGAAGTCTATGCCCTGCGTATCGAGTTGTTCGATGACGAAGTGGAGCAACTGTCCTGGTTCGATCCGCTGACCGGCGAGGTGGTGGAGCGGGTGCCACGGGCCGTGGTTTACCCCAAGAGCCACTATGTGACCCCGCGGGAACGGGTGCTGGCGGCCATCGACAGCATTCGCGAGGAGCTGGCGGAGCGGCTGGAGGTACTGCAGCGGGAAAACCGGCTGGTGGAGGCCCAGCGCCTGCGCGAGCGCACCACCTTCGATCTGGAAATGATGCAGGAGCTGGGCTACTGCTCGGGTATCGAGAACTACTCCCGCCATCTCACCGGCCGGGCGCCCGGCGAGCCGCCACCCACCCTGTTCGACTATCTGCCACCGGATGCGCTGCTGATTATCGATGAATCCCATGTCACCGTGCCGCAGATCGGTGGCATGTACCGTGGTGACCGCTCGCGCAAGGAGAACCTGGTACGTTACGGTTTTCGCCTGCCTTCGGCGCTGGACAACCGGCCCCTGATGTTCGAGGAGTTTACCGCCCGCCAGCCACGCACGATCTATGTCTCGGCCACGCCCCGGCCCTACGAGCTGGAGCTTTCCGGTGGCGAGGTGGTGGAGCAGGTGGTTCGGCCCACCGGGCTGGTGGACCCGGAAGTGGAAGTACGGCCGGTGGCCACCCAGGTGGATGATGTGATGTCGGAAATCCGCCAGCGCATCGAATGGGGCGACCGCGTATTGGTGACCACCCTGACCAAGCGCATGGCGGAAAACCTGACCGAGTACCTGGCCGACCATGACATCCGTGTGCGTTATCTGCATTCGGATATCGACACCGTGGAACGGATGGAAATCATCCAGGATTTGCGCAAGGGCGCCTTCGATGTGCTGGTGGGCATCAACCTGTTGCGGGAGGGGCTGGATATGCCGGAAGTTTCGCTGGTGGCCATACTGGACGCGGACAAGGAGGGCTTTCTCCGTTCCGAGGCCTCGCTGATCCAGACCATTGGCCGGGCGGCGCGCAATGTGCGCGGCAAGGCCATTCTCTACGCGGACAGGATCACCGGCTCCATGGAACGGGCGCTGGCGGAAACCGCCCGCCGGCGGGAAAAGCAGCTGCGCTACAACGAAGCACACGGCATCACGCCGCAGAGCATCGTCAAGGCGGTGGAAGATGTGCTGGAAAGCGGCCTGTCAGACCGGTTGATGAAACGGCCGGTACAGGGCAGGAAGGCGGCGGAGGCAGCCGCGCCCTATGTGGTTCGTGATCCGGCTGCCTTGTCGCGGGAAATCCAGCAGCTGGAGAAGGAGATGTACCGCTGCGCGGAGAATCTGGAGTTCGAGCAGGCGGCGAAGTTGCGCGACCGGATTGCCCAGCTGCGTGAGCAATTGCTGGGCCTGCCCCAGGCCGGCTGAGGCAGAACCGCTGTATCTGTGTAATGATACGGGTATCCGGCCCGTTCAGCGTTGGTCGCGGTTTTCGTGGTCGTCCTCATCGGCTGCCGTGTCGATCATCTCGAACAACTCGTCCTCGCTGAGATCCAGGCGGACATCATCGGCTTCGTCACCTTGACCGACTTCTCCAGTCCATTCGTCATCCATTGGTGATTCATCCGCCAGGGCTTCCACCGGCTCGGCAGCTTCGCCTTCGACGATCTCCAGCGCTTCTTCCTCTAGCTCACCCACTTCTTCGTGCAGCTGCTCGACGATGGAGCCCATGGCACGGTCGAGCAATGGGCTTTGATCCAGTGCCCGCGCGCGGCCTTCGTGAATTTCCTCGGCCAGTGTGGTTAGTGACTTGTCTGCCACTTTCAGGCCCTTCTGGTTGACAAACAGATACTTGCCGCTGATGGGGCTGATCCAGGACAGCTTGGCGCGCAGGGTGGAACCATCATCCTGCTGGAACTCGAACCAGACACCGGTTTCCAGCTGTTCCAGTTCGTCGCGGATTTCTTCCAGTTCGGGCTCGCTCTGGCGCAGTTCTTCCGGGGGCAGTTGCTGTTCGGCTTCCACCTCGGCCAGCACTTCATCCACGAAGTCTTCCTGCAGGCTGGCATGCTCGCTTTCTCCGGGCATGGCCTTGAGTTTCTTCAGGATGTCCTGAATCTGGCGCGGGTTGCTGGTGTGTTCGATGTAGCGGTTGAGGGATTCCACCAGCTGGTCGATATCCTGCTGGCGATAGGCGATCAGTTTCAGCCCCTTCTGCAATGCCTGATTCAGCACCGGGCGCACTTTCTTCAGCCGTTGCAGGCTCTCCTCGCTGGGGTTGTCGCTGACGGAGCGAATCCACAACAGGTCATGAGCCACCTTGAGGGCGTTTTTCCAGGCCGGAGAATCCTCGCCCTGACGCAGGTAGAGCAGCACCAGCACATTGGCCCAGGCCTTGGAGACCAGGTTGGAGATCATTTCCGGCTGGTCGGCCGGGGCCTGATCCAGAATGGTTTTCAGGGCGGTGGCGGCGGCACGACGGGCCTGTTCCAGTTTTTCCTGGCCCTTGACCTTTTCCTGGGTGCGTTGTTCAGCCAGTTCCGCCCGATGGGTAGTCTTGTCGATGAAGGCGCGCAGATCTTCATGCAGGTCGGTGAACAGTTGCAGGTCTTCATCGAAATCGGTCAGCAGGGTTTCCACAATGGAAGTCAGCTTGCCGATGACCTTGCCGTCCTTGTCGGTTTCCTTGTTCCAGCCCAGGCCCACCTGGGCCATTTCATCCAGCAGCAGGCGGGCCGGGTGTTGCTTGGAGGTGAACAGGTGGCGGTCCAGCAGCGCGGCTTTCAGGTAGGGAATCTGCAACCGACTGAGCAGGGCCTGAATCTCACTCGGCAGGTTGCGATCCTGCACGATGAATTCGAACAGCATGGCCACCAGATCGATGGCGTCTTCGTCATTGCTGGCGATGTGCTGATCTTCCTCGGAACTGTCCAGCTGTTGCAGTTGCTGGACCAGTTGTTCCTTGGGGATCAGCGGGGCCTGTTGCTGGATCATGGCCTGCGGCGTGGCCAGTTGCGGCATGAACTGCTGCTGCAACAGGCTGAGGGCGTTCACCACCAGATTGCTGTCGTAATAGCCTGCCGGTACCGTATTGCCAGCCCCGGCATTGGACGCGGGCACGCCCTGTGCCGGGGCTGCTCCCGGAGCAGTATTGCCTGCGGCGGGCTGGCCTCGGCGCAGTCGCAGCAGGTTGGAAATGTTGTTCACCAGCTGGCCCAGAGCGGATCCGACACCGCCGCCGGAGGCTGCGGGCGCAGCAGCGGGAACGCCACCGGCCATACTTGCGGCAGGGATATTGCCGGCGGCAGGCGGCGCGCCCATGGGCAAGCCGGTGGCAGGGTCCAGTGGCTGGCCCGTGGCCGGATCGACCATGCCGCCATCTTCCGGCAGCAACGGTTCCAGGGGTTCACTGCCGGGTGGATTGTAGCTGCCCCCTGCGCCGGCAGCTGGATTGCGCCCGGCGACATTGTGTTGAATCTGGGGCAGTACTCCGGCTTCGATAAAGCGCTGATTGAGCTGTTCGTACAATTCGCTCAGCCGGCTCATCACATGCTTGTCGAACAGCTTGTAGAGGATGAGCTTGATGCGGATATCCACCTCGATAAGATCGAAGGCGTCACGGCAGGCCTTGGCCACCCATTCCGGGCCCACCGGGTTGTTGTCGTCTTCCACCTTGCGCCCGCCGGAGATGACCGTCAGGCGCTGGTTGAGGGCATACAGTGTACGTGCGTTGCGGTTTTCGGCCTTGGAGACCATGTTGCTGATGGCCAGATCCTCTTCCAGCTCCACATCGTCCACCAGGCTCAGTTCTTCCGGCATCTGGCTGTCGTTCTGGTGGAGCGATTCCAGCGTACCCTTGCTAAAGCGGGAGAAGGTTTCCTGGATGGCCTGCTTGAAGCGGGCCTCCGCGGGGGCGCGTTGCTTGCGCAGCAGGCGCATGCTGTCGAAATAGATGGTCTGTTCCTGATTGTTGCCCGCTTTTTCCGCACTGTCGAACAGGGTATCGTCGGCCTGTTCGAATACCTGGTTCATGCCCGCTTTCAGGTGTTCGCGTGCCAGGTCCATGGCCGTGCGCAGCAGGTCACCCAGTTGGGCCTGTTGCCGGCCGGGATGTTTTGGATGCTGATGCAGATTCACGATGCTGTTTTTTTCATGCGGGTTCATGCGAAATCCTTGTAGGTTTTCAACCACTTCAGCCTAGCTTAGGCCTGCATTGTGTCAGAAAACGGGAACAGCGTCACAAGCTTCCCGGTGAACGGTTCAGTTTTCCAGCTCAACGGCGGCTTCCGGCAGTAAAACGGGGATGCCGTCCTGAACCGGATAGGCGCGTTTTTCGTCCAGTGTCACCAGCGCTTCGCTGGTTTTCCGAAAGGCCTCGTATTGGCTTTTCAACTGCTCCAGGAGCGCCGCTGGTGCCGGTTTCAATGGCTTGTGGCTGATGGGGCAGCATAGTAGTTCCACCAGTTTGGGGTTCACGGGCAGCTTCTATTCCGTTGATAAGATCGTCCAAATCATACCGCCTACGGGAAGGCGCGTAAATTTTGTGGATTGCTTAGAAATAAAGCGCAGTTCCCCTTGCCATACATGAGGCCGTATCCCCGGACGGGGATAAAAGTATACAAGTATATTTTCTTTCGGACAATGCTGCTTTTTGATGGTGAAATACCTTCAAGCAGGACAGGGTGTTCAGTTCGTAACGGCAGGCGGGTACAATCCGGCCATGAACACGAAAAACCAGGCCAAGGTGGCCATAGTCATGGGCTCCACTTCTGATTGGGACACCATGCGGCATGCCGCGCAGATGCTGGAGAAACTGGGAGTTGCGCATGATGTGCAGGTAGTTTCCGCCCATCGCACGCCCGATTTGCTGTTCCGCTTCGCCGAGCAGGCGCAAGCGCGAGGCTACGCGGCCATCATCGCCGGCGCGGGTGGGGCGGCGCACCTGCCGGGCATGCTGGCGGCCAAGACAGCCGTGCCGGTGCTGGGCGTGCCGGTGCAATCCCGGGCGCTCAATGGCCTGGATTCCCTCCTGTCCATCGTACAGATGCCCGCTGGTGTGCCGGTAGCCACTTTTGCCATCGGCAAGGCCGGTGCCAGCAATGCCGCACTATTTGCCGCCGCCATTCTGGCCGGGCAGCAGCCTGCCGTGGCCCAGGCGCTGGATACCTTTCGCCAGCAACAGACCGAGACCGTGCTGGCACAACCCGACCCCAGAACGGTTTCATGAATATCGGTATCGTCGGTGGCGGCCAGCTGGCCCGCATGCTGGCCCTGGCCGGCCTGCCGCTGGGCATGCGTTTTCACTTCGTCGATCCCAACCCGGCATGCTGTGCCGCCCCCCTGGGCAGCCTGACGGTGGCGGATTACGACGACGAACAGGCCCTGGGGGCACTGGCGGAACGCTGTGATGTCTGTACTTTCGATTTTGAAAATGTACCGGCCCAGGCCATGGAGAAACTGTCGGCGCTGGGAACGGTACGACCCACGCCCCGTGCTTTGCTGATTTCCCAGGATCGGCTGGAAGAAAAGAATTTTTTCTCCGGCGCGGGTTTCAGCCTGCCGGCCTATCAGGCGGTGGACAGTCTGGAAGACCTGCGCCGGGCTGCCGAACAGGTGGGATTGCCGGCGGTGTTGAAGACCCGTCGCCTGGGCTATGACGGCAAGGGGCAGCGGGTATTGCGTGATGTGTCCGATCTGGAGCCTGCTTTCGAGGCGCTGGGCAGCATGCCGCTGATACTGGAAGCCTTTGTCGCCTTTCGCAGGGAAGTCTCCCTGCTGGCTGTGCGGGACGCAGAAGGCCATGTACGCTTCTGGCCCTGGGCGGAGAATGTGCACCAGCAGGGTATTCTCTTTACCAGTCGCAGTGGTCCGTTCACGGCTTCGCGCCGGGAAGTGCATGTGCGTGGTCTGGTGCGGCAGGTACTGGATGGTCTGGAATATGTCGGAGTGGCTGCCTTCGAATTTTTCGATACCGGCGAGCAGTGGCTGCTGAACGAGATGGCCCCACGGGTGCACAATTCCGGCCACTGGACCATTGAAGGCGCGGTGACCTCCCAGTTCGAGAACCATCTGCGCGCCATTACCGGCCTGCCGTTGGGAGATACCCGTGCGGTGGGTTACAGCCTGATGCGCAACTGGGTGGGCGAGCTGCCGGACCGGGATGCGTGTCTGGCATTGCCGGGTCTGCACTGGCACGATTACGACAAGACCGCCCGTCCGGGCCGCAAGCTGGGTCATGCCACCCTCGTGGCCGAAGATCTGGAAACCCTGGCGGCCACGGCCTTTCAGCTGGAACAGCAATTGCGGGGAAAGGGTTTTCAGGTGTAATGCCACCGCTTTCTATCCCCCCTGAAAAGCATTTTGCGGTTGCCGCTGACCCTGCCGGGCGAATAGAATACCCCGTTCTGCATTTTGCGATACGCGGGAATACGCATGCCCTGGAATGAACCTGGCGACAACAAGCCCAGAGACCCGTGGGGTTCTGGTGGCAAGGGAGGCGATCAGCCGCCGGATCTGGATGAAGTCTTCCGCAACCTGCAGCAACGGTTGCGCAAATTGTTCGGTAGCGGGCAACCACCAGGCAAGGATAGCGGTTCCGGTATCGGAGTGATCATTGCGCTGGCCTTGCTGGGGGTGGCCCTGTGGATGGTGGCCGATTCCGCCCATATCATCGAACAGACCGAACGCGGCGTGGTAACCCGCTTTGGCGCCTATAACCGCACGTTGCAGCCGGGCCTGCGTTTCACCCTGCCACGGCCCATCGAGACCGTGGAGAAGGTGGATGTGACCCAGATTCGCTCCGTCAGCGATCAGGGCAGCATGCTCACCCGCGATGAAAATATCGTGCAGATCGAATTTTCCGTCCAGTACCGGGTGAAGAATGCCGAGCGTTTTCTTTTCCAGGTGCGCGACCCGGAAGGCACGCTGAAACAGGCGGCCGAGGCGGCCCTGCGCCATGCCGTGGGTGACAGTGACATGGACTACATCCTCGGCAGCGGCCGTGCTGAAGTGGGCGTGCTCACCAAGCAGCTGATCCAGGACCTGCTGGACGAATATCGGACCGGGCTGGAAATCACCCAGTTCAATCTCAAGGACGCCCGTCCGCCGGAGGCGGTGAAGGCGGCCTTCGACGATGCCACCCGTGCGCGTGAAGACAAGGAGACCTACAAGAACGAGGCGGAAGCCTACGCCAACACGGTCATTCCCGAAGCCCGAGGCCAGGCTTCCCGCCTGAAGCAGGAAGCCGAGGGCTACAAGGCACGGGTGGTGGCACTGGCCAGGGGCGAGGCGGCACGCTTCCGCCTGCAGGCCGAGGCTTACGCCCAGGCACCAGAAATCACCCGCCAGCGACTGTATCTGGATATGCTGGAACAGGTGTTGTCCTCCAGCCGCAAGGTGATGATGGACAGCGACAAGGGCAACCCGGTGATCTACATGCCGCTGGATGCCATGGCCCCGGCACGGCAGGACGGCCAGGCCGCCTCACCCGGCCAAAAAGTACCCTCCTACAACGAGCGTAACCGGGTTTCCCCGCAATCACACACCAGTGGTAACAACGATTTGCGGCGGGTGGATCGCAATCCCAACCGGGAGGTGGAACGATGAAACAGGGGATTTGGGTACTGCTGTTGCTGGCCGTGCTGACGCTATCGGGCATGCTTTTTACCGTGAACGAGCGGGAGTATGCGGTCAAATTCCGCCTGGGTGAAATCGTCAAGACCGACTACACCCCCGGGCTGCACTGGAAACTGCCATTGATCAACAACATCCGCAAGTTTGACCGGCGCATCCTTACCCTGGATGCACGCCCCGAGCGTTTTCTGACCTCGGAGAAGAAATACGTGGATGTGGATTCCTATGTGAAATGGCGCATCGAGGATGTGACAGCATTCTATACAGCCACGCGAGGGGATGAGTTCATCGCCCGCGAGCGCATGAGCCAGATCATCAAGGACGGTCTGCGGGCCGAGTTCGCCAAGCGCAGCCTGAAGGATGTGATCTCCACCGAGCGCGAGGCCATCATGAAGGCGCTGAAGAAAAGCACCAATGAAAAGGTGAAGGATTTCGGCATCGAAATCGTCGACGTGCGTATCAAGCGCATCGACCTGCCCGACAGCGTCAGTGGCACGGTGTACAACCGCATGCGTTCCGAACGCAAGCGGGTGGCCAATGAGTGGCGTTCCCAGGGCCGGGAGGAAGCGGAGAAGATCCGCGCCGATGCCGACCGGCAGGTGGAAGTGCTGCTGGCGACGGCCCGCAGCGAGGCCGAACGCCTGCGGGGCGAGGGCGATGCCGAAGCCACGCGCATCTATGCCGAAAGCTACGCGAAAGATCCGGAGTTCTATCGTTTCTACAAGAGCCTGCAAACCTATCGCAACAGCTTCCGCAAGCAGGGCGATGTGCTGGTGCTGGATTCCAATGAGCCTTTTCTGCGCTATCTGAAACAGGCCAATCCCGAGAAACCATAATGAACGACCTGCTGGCGGCGATGGCGCTGGTGTTTGTGCTGGAAGGCATGCTGCCCTTTCTGGCGCCGCAGCGCTGGCGGGAAATGATGATGCAAGTCGCCCAAATGCCGGACAACCAGCTGCGGCTGATGGGCCTGTTCAGCATGATCGCGGGCGTGGTCCTGCTCAATCTGGTGAGGTAAAAGACATGAACCGCAATGTGGTGGTCATCGGTGCCCAGTGGGGCGATGAAGGCAAGGGCAAGATCGTCGACTTGCTCACCGCGCAGGTGGCGGCGGTCGTCCGGTTTCAGGGCGGGCACAATGCCGGCCATACCCTGGTCATCGACGGCCAGGAAACCGTCCTGCACCTGATTCCCTCCGGCGTGTTGCGCCCGGATGTGGAATGCCTGATCGGCAACGGCGTGGTGATCGCGCCGGATGCCCTGCTGGAGGAAATCCAGGGGCTGGAAGATCAGGGCGTGCAGATTCGTGACCGGCTGGTCATCTCTCCGGCCTGCCCGGTGATTCTGCCCAGCCACAAAGCGCTGGATCTGGCACGGGAAAAGCGCGCCGGCAAGGGAGCCATCGGCACCACTGGCCGCGGCATCGGCCCGGCCTATGAAGACAAGGTGGCGCGCCGGGGCATCCGCATGGGGGACCTGCTGCAGCCGGATAACCTCCGCGCCCGCCTGGAAGAGCAGATGGCGCTGCATAATCACCTGCTGGAACATTTCTATGGTGTCGACCCTCTTGCCGTGGATACGGTCTACGATACGCTGATGCGGCAGGCCGAAATCCTGACGCCGCTGGTGGGCGATGTCAGCGAGCGGTTGTTCTGGTTGCGTCAGCAGGGCCAGCGCGTGCTGTTCGAGGGCGCGCAGGGCACGCTGCTGGACATCGACCATGGCACCTATCCCTATGTGACTTCCTCCAACACGGTGGCCGGTGGCGTCTATTCCGGCGCTGGCATTGGCGCCGGTACGGTGGACTATGTGCTGGGTATCACCAAGGCCTATACCACCCGTGTGGGCGGCGGACCCTTTCCCACCGAACTGTTCGACGAGATCGGCGCGGGCCTGAGCCAGCGCGGCAAGGAAGTGGGGGCCTCCACCGGCCGCCCGCGTCGTTGTGGCTGGCTGGATCTGGTGGCCCTGCGCAAGGCGGTGCAGCTCAACGGTGTGACCGGCCTGTGCATCACCAAGCTGGATGTGCTGGATGGCATCGAAACCCTCAAGCTGGCCGTGGCCTATGATCTGGAAGGGGACGACGCCCCGGTCAGCCTGGATGCGGCCACGCTGGAGAAGGTCAAGCCCGCCTATATCGAGATGGAAGGCTGGTCCGGGCCTACACGTGGCATTACCCGGCTGGAAGACTTGCCTGCCGCCGCCCGGCTCTATCTGGACCGGATCGCCGATTTCGTCGGTGCGCCCATCCACATGATCTCCACTGGCCCGGATCGGGAGGAGAACATCATTCTGCAGCCGGTTTTTGACTGACCGCAGGAGCGGTTTGCGTCAGCAGACGGCGGGCGTTGTCGCAGAGAAATTCCACAAAGGTTTGCGCTGCCAGGGACAAGTGCTTGCCCTGATGATGCACGGCATACCAGGTTCGGTGCAGGGGAAAGCCTTGTACATCCAGCGTGACCAGCCGGCCGGTTTCCAGCTCCAATCGCAAATTGTGCCGTGACAATACGGAAATACCCAGACCGGCCAGCAAGCCCTGCTTGGTGGCCTCCGAGCTGCCCAGTTCCAGCCAGGGTTCGATTTCCACGCCTTCCTCCTTGAACTTCCGTCTTACCGCGCGCAGCGTGCCTGAACCGCGTTCACGGGTGAGAAAGGGCTCAGTCACCAGTCTTTGCAGGGGAATGTTGCGCTCACGTGCCAGGGGGTGGTCGGCACGCGCCACGAATACCAGTTCATTGTCCAGCACATTGTGACCGTACAGGGGTAGAGACTCTGGGACCTTTCCCATGATGGCCAGATCGGCGTGATTGCCCAGCAGGTGTTCGATGACCTGTTCCCGGTTGGTAACCGCCATGCTGGGCCTGACCCTGGGGTATTGCCGCAGAAAGTCTCCCAGCAGATGGGGCATGAAATACTTGGCACCGGTCACCACGGTCAAGCGCAACGGCCCGGCAATCTCGCCGGCACTGGCGACCTCTTCTTCCAGCTGGTGCAGACGCGTCAGCACATCCTGCGTGGTTTCATACAATTTCTGGCCCACCGGGGTGGTGTGCAGCTTTCGGCCAATCTGTTCGATCAGTGGGTGTCCTATGGTTTCTTCCAGCTTTTTCAACTGCATGGAGATGGTGGGCTGGGTCAGATGCAGCTTGCGCGCGGCCTTTGTATGGCCGCCGCAATCCACGACTGTCTTGAAAACCTGTAGCTGGCGAAGGCTGATCTGGCGCAGGAGCTGTGGCTTGATGGGCATAGCTTTTTATCTATGTCAGTAATAAAAAATCATGATTTCCTTTTATAGCAGATGGCTTGCAGAATGGACAGCACAGTAACCGACAGAGGATGACACCATCATGGCACTCGACCAATCTTCCCGCTACTCCGACCTCAGCCTGAAGGAAGAGGATCTGATCAACGAAGGCAAGCACATTCTGGTGGCCTACAAGATGAAGCCCAAGCCCGGGCACGGCTACCTGGAAGCCGCGGCCCACTTTGCCGCTGAATCTTCCACCGGCACCAATGTGGAAGTCTGCACCACCGATGATTTCACCAAGGGTGTGGACGCACTGGTCTATCACATCGACGAAGCCAACGAGGACATGCGCATCGCCTATCCGCTGGATCTGTTCGATCGCAACGTCACCGATGGCCGCATGATGCTGGTCTCCTTCCTCACCCTGGCCATCGGCAACAACCAGGGCATGGGCGATATCGAGCATGCCAAGATGATCGACTTCTATGTGCCTGAGCGTGCCATCCAGTTGTTCGACGGTCCGGCCAAGGATATCTCCGATCTGTGGCGCATTCTCGGCCGGCCCATCAAGGATGGTGGCTACATCGCCGGCACCATCATCAAGCCCAAGCTGGGCCTGCGTCCGGAACCCTTTGCCGAAGCCGCTTACCAGTTCTGGCTGGGCGGGGATTTCATCAAGAATGACGAACCGCAGGGCAACCAGGTATTTGCGCCGATGAAGAAGGTTATGCCGCTGGTGGCCGATGCCATGAAGCGCGCCCAGGACGAAACCGGCGAGGCCAAGCTGTTTTCCGCCAACATCACCGCCGATGACCACTATGAAATGTGTGCCCGTGCCGATTACATCCTCGAAACCTTCGGCCCGGATGCCGACAAGGTGGCTTTCCTGGTGGATGGCTATGTGGGTGGTCCCGGCATGGTCACAACGGCCCGTCGCCAGTATCCGAACCAGTACCTGCACTACCATCGCGCCGGCCATGGCGCCGTGACTTCTCCCAGTGCCAAGCGGGGCTATACCGCCTTCGTGCTGGCCAAGATGTCCCGCCTGCAGGGTGCTTCCGGCATCCATGTGGGCACCATGGGCTATGGCAAGATGGAAGGGGACAAGGACGACCGCGTCATCGCCTACATGATCGAGCGTGACGAGTGTCAGGGGCCGGTCTACTACCAGAAATGGTACGGCATGAAGCCCACCACCCCCATCATTTCCGGTGGCATGAACGCCCTGCGTCTGCCCGGTTTCTTCGAAAACCTGGGCCACGGCAATGTGATCAACACTGCCGGTGGTGGTTCCTATGGCCACATCGACAGCCCGGCGGCCGGTGCCATTTCCCTGCGTCAGGCCTACGAATGCTGGAAGGCGGGTGCCGACCCCATCGAGTTCGCCAAGGAACACAAGGAATTCGCGCGTGCCTTTGAATCCTTCCCGCACGATGCCGATGCCCTGTATCCGGGCTGGCGGGAAAAACTGGGCGTGCACAAGTAAGCCCCGTTGTTCAGGGCATGGCCATCGTGGCATGTCCTGTGCCCGGGCCGATCGCCAGGCAAGGCCGGCCGTAAGGTTGGCAAGTTTGTGACCGCTTGCATGGCAGGCCACACGGGTCGGCATTTGCCGGCCCGTGTGCTTTTCAAGCACATCAAATCCGGCCCGCGGGGCGGAGAAACCCAGCCACGGGAGATGAAAAATGAGTACATTGCAGGCCTATCAAATCCACAAGGCCCCCTACTACCAGCCACAGGGCAATGAAGTGGAACTGTATGAAACGGCCTATCGCCGCCGCTTGCCGGTGATGATCAAGGGGCCGACCGGATGTGGCAAATCCCGTTTTGTGGAGTACATGGCCTGGAAGCTGGGCAAGCCGCTGATCACCGTGGCCTGTAACGAGGACATGACGGCTTCCGACCTGGTGGGGCGCTATCTGCTGGATGCCGAGGGTACCCGCTGGCTGGATGGCCCGCTGACCACCGCTGCCCGCCACGGTGCCATCTGTTATCTGGACGAGGTCGTGGAAGCCCGTCAGGACACCACGGTGGTGATTCACCCGCTCACCGACCACCGGCGTACCCTGCCGCTGGACAAGAAGGGCGAGCTGGTGGAGGCCCATCCGGATTTTCAGCTGGTCATTTCCTACAATCCGGGCTATCAGAGCCTGATGAAAGACCTGAAACAATCCACCAAGCAGCGCTTTGTGGCCATGGAATTCGACTATCCGGACAGCGCGCTGGAAGTGGAGATTCTCAGCAGCGAAACCGGTATCGCCGCCGATGTGGCGGAAAAGCTGGTCAGGATCGGTCACGCGGCCCGCAACCTCAAGGGTCATGGGCTGGATGAGGGGATCTCCACCCGTCTGCTGGTCTACGCGGCGATGCTCATTCAGGAAGGCGCGGACCCGGTTTCCGCCTGTCGCATGGCGTTGGTTCGCCCCATTACGGATGACAGCGATATCCGGGCCAATCTGGATCACAGCATCGACATGGCCTTTGCCTGAACCCGGCCATGACGCTCAGTGAAGAAGAGCTGGCCGGCTTGCGTCAGCGCCTGCAGTGCAATTTCGCACAGATCGATGAGGTCTTTCCCCATCTGCTGGTGGGTGCGCGTAGCCACCTCAGTGCCGCCGGGCTGGAAGCCTGGCTGGAAGGCGCCTCCCTGATCTGCATGATCGGGCGTGGCGTGGAGCCGGTGCTGGTCTATCTGGAAGAAATGCCGGAAGTGGCCGGGCAACTGGGCGAGACCGTGCTGGAACGGGTGGCCCAGGCGGTATGGAAACTCTCGCGCAGTCCCAATGGCCGGGCCATACCCCCCTTTCTGCAGGTCATGGCCGAGGTGGCGCGGCGTCTGCGCACCTGTGAACGGCTGGCGCAGTACATGGAACTGATCTTCGACATGATGGAGCGCACCACCGGCTCCATCCACGGCTTTCACGCTACCCAGCCCAGCCCGGGCCTGCCCCATTTGCTGCGCAACATGCCCTTTCTGCTCAGCCAGCTTTCCCTGGATGGCCTGCGCAACTGGGTGGATTACGGCATTCGTCATTACAGTCACCATCCGCAGCGGCAGGAAGCCTATTTCTCCCTGGAACTGGCTGACAGCCGGGCCATGCTGCACAAGGAGCGGCAGGGCTGTTTGCTGCAGGATCACGAAAGGGCGCTGGGTCAGTACCTGCAAGCCTTCTGGCAGCAGGATGCCTGGCTGGTGCCCTATTCGGAAACCCTGGATGCCCAGACTCACCCCAAACCTTATTTCGATGAAGCCGGCATGCGTGTGCCGGATGTCTATACCGACCTCGACGGTGTGGCCGGTCTGGACCGCTACCGGGCCTTGCTGGCTCACATGGCCGCCCACCGGCGCTGGAGCGGACGGGTGGTGGCCGACAACTACAGCCCCTTGCAGCGCATGGCCATCGAGGTGCTGGAAGACAGCCGGGTGGAATGGCTGGCCATGCAGCAATGGCCCGGCTTGCGCCAGCTCTGGCGCCACCTGCATCCCCGCCCGGCGGAGGATGCCTGTGACGAATTGCGCTATGCCTGTGTGCGTCATCGTCTGGCCATGTTGTCCTGGGCCTTGCTCAACCCGGAAGATCATGGTTACCGGCACGAGGAAATCCGCCGGACCGTGGCCGCCTTTCAACAGGCCATGCAAGCGGACAACAGCACCCAGGCCATGGTGCGACTGGCCCTGACCTTTGTCGCGCGAACCCGGGTGCAGGCCGATCAGCAGGCCAGTGTCTGGTTTGAAGATACCGAGGTGTCCTACCGCGACGACAATCGTCACCTCTGGCTGTTTATTGAAGAAGGGGACGAGGAAGAGGCCTTCGACAAGAAAAAGCGGGAAGTCTCCCCGGAAGAAGCCGAACGGCTGCCGCCACGGCTCTATCCGGAATGGGACCACCAGTCACAGGCCTATCTGCCGGATTGGGCCAGCGTGTATGAGATTCTCCATCCTCCCGGTGATGCAAGCCGGATCGATCGCCTGCTGGAACGGCATGCAGCGCTGGCCAAGCGGATGAAACGGGTGCTGGATCTGCTCAAGCCACAGGATCATGTGCGCGTGCGTTTTCAGGAAGAGGGCAGCGAGCTGGATCTGGATATTGCCTTGCGATCCCTGATCGACTACCGCTGCAAGGTTCAGCCCGACCCGCGCATCAACTTTCGCATGGAACACAATCACCGGGATATTGCCGTCACCCTGCTGCTGGACTTGTCCGAGTCGCTGAACGAAACCGTGCCCGGTGGTGAGCAGACCCTGCTGGAACTGAATCAGGAAGCCACCGCCCTGCTGGCCTGGGCCATCGAACAGTTGGGCGACCGGCTGGCCATCGCCGGCTTCCATTCCAACACCCGCCACGAAATTCGCTACCTGCATATCAAGGGCTTTGGCGAAGCCTGGGACGACACGGTCAAGGCCCGCCTGGCCGCCATGGAAGCGGGCTGGTCCACGCGCATGGGCGCGGCCCTGCGTCACGCGGGCAGTCTGCTGGCCAAAAGGCGGGAAGAAAAGCGGCTGTTGCTGGTGGTCACCGACGGCGAACCCTCGGATGTGGATGTGCAGGACGAGGATCACCTGTTGCAGGATGCCCGCAAGGCGGTGCAGGAACTGAGCCAGCAGAACATCCATGTACATTGCATCAGCCTGGACCCGAACGCCGACGAATACATGCAGACCCTGTTCGGGCGTCAATACCTGGTCATCGACCGGGTGGAGCGGCTGCCGGAAAAGCTGCCGCAGTTGTTTTTGAGCCTGACCCGCTAATCCTTGGCTGGTTTGAGCAATGACCGGGTGGCCGTGTGTGGTATCAATCGCGTGTTTTTCGAGCCGCCTGAGTGGGCTTGCTGGCTACAATGTCTCGCAAGCCTCCGGAAACATATTTGTGCAATATGCTGGATACCAGCGTTTGATAGGGAATCCCTTCTTCCAGTGCCCTTCGTTGAAGAGAGCGTAAATC
>WFUE01000206.1 GCA_015485125.1 Lysobacterales bacterium
CACTTCGGCAATCTCGATGATGGAGATGTCGAAAGTACCGCCACCCAGGTCGTAGACCGCCACTTTCTTGTCACCGGCGGCCTTGTCCAGGCCATAGGCCAGCGCGGCGGCGGTGGGCTCGTTGATGATGCGCTTCACATCCAGCCCGGCGATGCGACCGGCGTCCTTGGTGGCCTGGCGCTGGGAGTCGTTGAAGTAGGCCGGCACGGTAATCACGGCGGCATCGACCGTTTCTCCCAGATAGTCCTCGGCGGTTTTCTTCATTTTCATCAGCACCTTGGCGCTGATTTCCTGCGGCGACATCTTCTTGCCGTCCACTTCCACCCAGGCATCCCCATTATCGGCCTTGACGATCTTGTAGGGCATCAGTTCGATGTCCTTCTGTACCACGTCTTCGTCAAACTTGCGGCCGATGAGGCGCTTGACGGCGAACAGGGTCTTGGCCGGATTGGTGACAGCCTGGCGCTTGGCCGGCTGGCCGACCAGCACTTCCCCTTCGTCGGTAAAGGCCACCACGGAGGGCGTGGTGCGATCACCTTCGGCGTTTTCGATCACCTTGGGCTTGCCACCTTCCATCACGGCTACGCAAGAGTTGGTGGTTCCCAGATCAATTCCAATAATTTTTCCCATGGCAGTTCTCCAGAATTGGGTCAGTTTTCAGTCTGTTACCCTAGATTGGGGCAGATATTCCGTTTTCAAGTGGCTTTTTGCGCGAATTCAGGGCTTGCGGGTCACGATGACCTGGGCCGGACGCACCAGCCGCCCGTTGAGGCGATAGCCCTTGCGAATCACCTGCTGCACCGTGTTGGGCTCGTGTTCCTCGGAAGGAATCATGGTCATGGCCTCATGGTGTTCCGGGTCGAACTTCTCCCCCATGGGGTCCAGCTCTTCCAGCCCGTACTTGCTCAGTACCTGGTGCAGCTGCCGGTGAGTCAACTCCGTGCCTTCACGAATCTGCTCCAGCACATTGTCACCGCTTTCCAGCGCTTCCAGCCCCTTCTCCAGGCTGTCCACCACCGCCAGCAGATCATTCATGAATTTTTCCAGAGCGTATTTGTGGGCGTTTTCCACATCCCGGGCCGTGCGACGGCGCAGGTTGTCCATTTCCGCGGCCAGGCGCAACTTGTCTTCCTCGCAGCGGGCCAGCTGCTCGGCCAGTGCCGGCGTGTCCTCGGTTGCATCTTCCGCGCTTTCCGCGGCCTGATCGTCGGTCAGGTCCAGGTGTTCTTCTTGATTTTCCGGTTGGGAGGCTTGCTCTTGGTTTTCCATCTTGTGTTCCCCGAATGACATTGCCCTGCTATATGGAGACGCGCCCGCGTTTTTCAAGCCGTACTGCCCGCTTTTTTGCCCGCATGGGTGAAATGGGCTGTCAAAACGTACAAATGTGCGCCGGTTCACCTTTTTTGCATGACAGCAGGTAGAATGTCAGGTCAGAAGCACAGGCGCGTGCGCGCATGGCAGAAACGCGGGGGAAGCGACATGCTGCGAGAGCTGCATATTCAGAATCTTGCACTGATTGACCGGCTGGATCTGGAACTGGATGCCGGCCTGTCCGTATTCACCGGGGAAACCGGTGCCGGCAAGTCCATCTTGATGAACGCCGTGGGGCTTTTGATGGGCGACCGGGCGGACAGCGGCCTGGTTCGTCATGCCAGTACACGCGCTGAAGTCAGTGCCGACTTTGATCTCGCGGCCCTGCCCCAGGTGCAGGAGTGGCTGGAACGCAGCGAACTGGACAGTGACGGCGAATGCCAGATTCGCCGCACCATTTCCCCCGAAGGCCGCTCCAAGGCCTATGTCAATGGTCGGCCGGTACCGGTGCAAACCCTCAAGCAGCTGGGCGAGATGCTGCTGGAAGTCCATGGCCAGCATGAACACCAGAAGCTGATGCGCTCCGAGCAGCAATTGATGCTGCTGGATAGTTTTGCCGGCATCCAGAAGCAGGTGAAAGACCTGTTCAACCGCTACCGCCACTGGCGCAATCTGGAGCGGGAACGGGAAACCATCGACAGCCAGAGCGGTGAAAATGTTTTTCAACTGCAACTGCTGCGTTATCAGGTCAAGGAACTGGAAGCGTTCAACCTGAGCCGGGAGGAACTGGACCAGTTGCACGCCGATCTGAAAAAACTGGCCCATGCCGATGAAACCATCCGTCATGCGGCCCAGGCGGCGGAACTGCTGGATTCCGAAGCCGCGCCCGCAGCCCTTTCCATGCTCAACCAGGCCCACCAGCACATCGTCGAGCTGCTGGATGTGGATTCCCGTTTCGCCGAGGCGGGCGAACTGCTCAACAATGCCCTGATCCAGGCACAGGAAGCCCGGCAGATCCTGCGCCGTTCACTGGATCAGCTGGAATCCGACCCCGAACGGCTGGCGGAAGTGGAGCAACGCCTGAATCAGGCAGCCGACCTGGCGCGCAAGCATCAGGTGAGCGTGGACGAGCTGCCGGAACATTTGCAGATTCTGCGGGATGAACTGGCGCAACTGGAAGATGCCGGCAACCGGCTGGAGCAGCTGACCGAGGAGATCAAGAGCGCGCGCCAGGCCTATCTGGACCTGGCCACCGATATCAGTGCCTGGCGGGTGGATGCCGCACCGCGACTGGCCAAGGTGGTCAATCGCCACATTCGCGAGCTGGGCATGCCGGAAGCCACGCTGGAAGTGCTGCTGCACCCGCGCCCGGATGACCAGCCGGCCGCCACCGGGCTGGAGAAAGTCGAATTTCTGTTCAGCGCCAACCCCGGCCACCCGCCGCAAGCGCTGGCCAAGGTGGCTTCAGGCGGTGAACTCTCCCGCCTTGGGCTGGCCATCAAGATGGCCACGCTGGAACAGGAGCAGGTACCCACGCTGATCTTCGATGAAGTGGACACCGGCATCGGTGGCAGCGTGGCCAGCAAGGTAGGGCAGATGCTGCACCAGCTGGGCGATAGCCATCAGGTCTTCTGCGTCACCCATCAGCCACAGGTGGCCGGTCAGGGCCATCATCACTTCCGGGTGGAAAAGGCTGTCAACAAGGATCGACAGACCACCACCCGCATCCGCAAGCTGGACGAGCAACAGCGTATCGACGAGCTTTCGCGCATGATGGCGGGGGACAAGGTCTCCGACCACACGCGCGGGCTGGCACAGGAATTGATGGGCCACAGCCGCTGAAACAGCGGCTTCACCCGTTCCCGCTCAGTCCATGAACTGGCCCACCTGCTGGCCCAGCTCTTCGGCCAGCCGGCTGAATTCATCCCCCGCCACACCGGCCTGACGGGCCTGCTCGGCCATCTGCTGTACCAGCTCCACGAAACTGCCCAGTTCCTGCGCCACCTGCCGGGCATTGTCGGCATGGTCTGCGGAAACATCGAGCACCTTGCGGTTGCTGCCCAGTATCTGGCCAATACCGTTTCGGATGGTCTGTAGTGCCTGCTCCGCCTCGGCGGCGCGCTGGCTGGTACGCTGGGCCTCCGTATGGCTGGACTGGATGATCCGTACCGCGTCATCCACCTGCCGGCAAAGCTGGTCGATGCGCTGCTGGATTTCATCCGCCTGTTCCTGAACCCGAATGGCCAACCCGCGCACCTCGTCGGCCACCACCGCGAAACCGCGACCGGCCTCGCCGGCCCGGGCCGCCTCGATGGCGGCATTCAATGCCAGCATGTTGGTCTGTTCATTGATCTGGCGAATGACCTGAACGATCTCGGCGATGCGCTTGCTGCTGTCCGACAAGGCTTCCACCTCTTCGGCCACCTGGCTGCTCTGACTGGAGATGGTCTGAATGCCCTGAATGGTCTGGGCAATGACCTCGCCGCCTTCCTTCACTTCCGAAGAAACCTGATCCGCAGCCTGGCTGGCATCATCGGCCAGCTGACCGATATGAATCATGCCCTGGGCCAGCTGGTCGATGGTGCCGGAAATCTGCTCCACCCGCTGCTGCCCGTCACCGGCCATGGCCTCGGTTTCGTGGGTGACCTTTTTCAGCCGCGCGGAAGCTTCCACCAGATTACGGGTGGAACCCACTACCTGGCTGACCAGATTGCGAATCTTGCTGGAAAACACATTGAAGGCCCGCCCCAGCGCGCCGAACTCATCCTGGCTGCTGTCATCCAGCCGGGTGGACAGATTGCCCTCGTCCGCCGCCGCCTGCATGGCCTGCAACAACTGCCACAGCGGCTGGAGAATGGTCAGGCGGCTCAAGACGATGATCAACACCAGCACGGCACTGACCACCACCACGGCCAGCAGCAGCAGATTGGAGGCAAAGGCCAGATTCTCCACCGCCGCTTGCCCGTTTTCATCCACCTGGGCACGAATCCGCTGGTTCAGCTCGGACAATTCTTCCGACACAGCCTTGAACAGCGGCATGATGTCATGCCGGCTCAGGTAGAGATCCTGACGCCATTGTTCGCTGGAGTGGGCCTGGTGAATGCGCGTGGTGCTTTCGCGGTAGGCCGCCAGCTTTTCGCTGATGACGGCCAGGGCATCCTCTTCCTCGAAATCCAGATCCGCTTTTTTTGCCCAGTCCTCGATTTTTTGCTGAAAACTGTCCAGCCCCGACTGAAAATCCTCCCAGACCCGCTGATCGCGGTTGAACAGATAGGCGCGCAGATCGGTCAATGCCCGCCGCCAGTCATCCCCTGCCCGCAGGGCGCGAATCTCGTCCACATCGGCCAGAATCTGCAACTGGCCGGAAATTTCCCGTGCCAGCGGTGCGGCATCCTGATTGGCAATGGCCATGCCCGGCATGTTCAGCGTGGGCTGGGACAGCAGGGGCCGCACCTGTTCGGCCAGTTCACGCAGACGCTGCAACTGCTGCCTCAGACTGCTTTCATGTTGGGCCAGATCCTCCGGCCATTGGATCTGCTCCAGCGCCTGGTCGGCGCGTTGCAAGGCCTGATCGAAATCATCCTGCAGACTCGGGTCTGAAACCATCAACGAAAGGATCAAATCGGCCACGGCCTCATCCAGGGCCTCGGCCAGCTGGGTGGTGCCGGTCAACAAAGGCAGGTTTTCCCTGACAATCTGCTCGGTCTGCACCTCGACCTTATGGTTCACCCACCAGGACAGGGAACCGCCGATCAACATCATCAACAAGAGGATGCCAAATAACAGATTCAGTCTTTGCCCTACAGGAAGATCACGTATGCGCATGGC
>WFUE01000207.1 GCA_015485125.1 Lysobacterales bacterium
AAATGCTGGTGGAAGCCTGTCTGGAGAAAACCTCGGCGCTGAGAACGCCCACCATCGTGGATCTGGGCACCGGCAGCGGTGCCATTGCCCTGGCACTGGCGCGGGCACGCCCCGATGCCTGCCTGCTCGCCACCGACCTCAGCCCGGAAGCGCTGGCTGTGGCACAGCGCAACGCACGGCAATGGGCCCCCCGCGTACAACTGGCCCAATCACGCTGGCTGGAGGCTGTGACCGGGCCCTTCGATGCCATCGTCAGCAACCCACCTTATATCGAGGCCGGCAATCCCTGGCTGGAAAGCGATGGCACATGCCAGGAACCCCGTGGCGCACTGGTGGCTGAACAGCATGGTCTGGCGGATTTGCTGGCCATCATCAAACAGGCCCCGGCACGGCTGAACCCCGGTGGTTGGCTAATGCTGGAACATGGGCATGCGCAATCCGAGGCCGTTCAGACCGCCATGAAAAAGGCGGGTTTCCGCGATATGGAAACCCGCCTGGACCCTGCCGGCCTGCCTCGCATTACCCTGGGGCGAAAACCGACGCCGGCTATCGATCAGGCCGTACAGAGCACATCCTGATTGTTGTCCCCGGCATCGGCAATCTTGCTGAGATTGTTCTGTACCTCCAGGCTGGCGTCTTCCATGTATTCCAGCTTCTCGAAGGCCTGGTCCAGATCCTGATGCACCAGTGCTGAAAGCGCGGCAGCGGCACCTTCGTGCACCCGCTGGTGCGGCCCTTCGATTTCCTTGTAGCCGGGCAATTGCGAGAAGCAGTGATGCCCTTCGCCCTCGTAATACCATTTGCCCAGACGGCAGGCCGTCCAATGCACGATGGAATCCGGGTCCGGCTCACGGATATCCATGAACTGTTCATAGACGGCAAACTTGAAGATCAGGTGGTCGAGCTTGGCCAGCTCCACGAAGGTACGCAGGGCCGCCGCCGAGATGCTGCCTTCCATGTTGCGGTGAATATCCAGCACCTTGCGGATCTTGTCCACCGCCTCGTCTCCCATGCCACCGAGGTTGGTGGAATTGTCCGCCACCGATTCCATCTGCTGTTTCACCGAGGCGGTTTCCTGCTGGATGGTCTCCACCAGCTTGGAGATTTCCTGGGTCGCATCTCCGGTGCGCTGGGCCAGATTGCGCACTTCGTCCGCCACCACGGCAAACCCCCGCCCGGCCTCACCGGCACGGGCCGCCTCGATGGCCGCGTTCAGCGCCAGCAGATTGGTCTGGTCGGAGATCTCCTGGATCATGCGTACAATGCCGCCGATATCTTCGGCACGCCGGTTGAGCTTGTCCACTTCCTGCGCCGCGTCCTTGACCTCTTCGGTCATTCGGCTCAGATTACGCGAAATCTCGTTGACGGCATCGCGGGAATTGATGGAGACTTCCGCCGTGGCAATCACCCCATCCTTTTCGGTTTTCAACCGGTTGGCAAGGTTGACCATGCTGTCGCGAAAGCCGGAAAAGGAATAGCTGAACTTGCTGAAATTGCCGAACAGGCGTTCGTGCTGCTTGCACTTGTCTTCGTACTGTTTCTTCTCCTGTTCCAGCGCTTCGATTCGCGCCTGGCAACTTTCCAGTTGCTCCCGCAAATGGGCATTCTCTTCCATGAGTTTGCTTTTTTCTTGTTGGCACTGCTTGAGGGCCTTGTTGCTGAACATGGAATGTCTCCCGCCTTCGGTTGTACAGGGTCTTTATCGACCGGAGTCGGGAAAACTTTATGCCATCCCTGCCCACAAGACAACGCCCCGGCCAGAAAGACCGGGGCGCAGCGGATTCGATCAGCCACCATGCCGGCTGAAAGGGATCGATTACTCGCGGGTAAAGATGGCCTTCAATCCGCCCAGCACGCTGTCATGTTCCAGTGACTTCAGCCCCCAGACCGCCCCGAAGACGATGGAGGCAATGGCAATGAAAGAACCCATGGCCAGCGTCGATACACCACTGATACCCTGGCCGAAGGTACAGCCCAGCGCCATCACACCGCCCGTTCCCATAAAGGCGGCGCCCAGCAGATGACGCTTCATCTCGCTGCCATCGGAATAGGTCTCCACGGAAAACTCGCCCGTCAAGATGGCCGCAAGAAAAGAGCCCAACGCCACGCCGGCGGCCAGGGAAATGCCAAAATTGATACTGGAACCGGTAAAGGTCATCAGATACTGCAAGCCCTGGCCGGAGGGCGCGACAAAACTGACCGCTTCCACCGGCATGGGCTCGAAATCATCAAAGCCCACCACGCCGGTAATGTACAGCGCCGCCGGAATGGCCGCGCCGATGATCAGGCCACCGAAGATCAGCTTGCCACTGCGGCGGAACTCGGCATCCTTGAATATGTACACCAGCAGCAGCAAGGCCGCCACGGAAGTGACCAGCAGGCGCAGGGTTTCCACGGAAACACCGGTCAGCACGGCCAGATGATCGGGAATGCCCTGGGGCGTGTCCAGCTGCACCCGGTGCAGGTCTTCCAGCTGCACCCGCCCCACGCCGATGATGCCGCGCAGGGTCATGTAGGCAGTGGCACCCATCACCAGCAAAACCACCAGCGATTTGAGATTACCAGCACCCACCCGCACCAGGGTCTTGTTGCCGCAACCGCCGGTCATGGTCATGCCGTAGCCGAACAGCAGGCCACCCACGATATAACTCAGCCAGGTGAAGCCCGTACCCAGATAGATGCTCTGGTAGATGTCCACCATGCCACTGTAGTGCAAAGCCTGGGTACCCAGCAGGGCCACCACGATGGCCAACAGCCAGGAGCGTACGCGGGAAAAATCCTCCATGAACACCGCATCCGAAATGGCTCCCATGGTGCAGAAATTGGTTTTTTGCGCCACGGCACCGATGACCACGCCCAGCCCCAGCCCCAGCAGGGCGATTTGCAAACCCAGATCCAGCTCTCCCATCATGTTTACCTCGTTTTATCAAAAGCAATCTGTAACCATACCGGCCCCTGCCAGGCAGTAGCCCCTCACCTGTCAAACATGGATGATGAGACAGATATCCGTTTTATTTCACAGGATGCGTGGCCATGTACCAAGCTGCCGTGTTGCCCATAGGCCACTCAGACGTAGTGCTTGACCTGCCGCTTGCGCCCGGCCCGCTGCACCACCATGCCGGCCACATCGTCCAGACTGGTGATGATCTCATCGGGGGCGGAGCCATCCAGCAGGGAGACCTTCCAGCCGCCTTCCACCGCGTGCATCTGGCGCAGTTCATACTGGTCATTGATCTTGACCATCACATAACAGCCATCATAGACGATGGCGGACGGGTCGATGATGACGATATGCCCTTCGGAGAATTCCGGCTCCATGCTGGAGCCCAGTACCCGCAGGGCAAAAGGTTCACCGCCGCAATGACCGGTATCCATCAGCGTTCTCCAGGATCATTCATGTATTCATGCAGAATGCCGCGAATCAGGCGTATGGTGAGCAGCACATAGACCGCACCGAGCAGAAACACCAAGGCCACTACCAGAAACATCACATTGGGCGGCAGGCTGGGGAAGAAGATCATCACGGCATAACTGACCACGAACACGCCGATCAGCATGGCCAGCCGGGTCCAGTAGACCTGCACTTCCGGCTGACGCTTGCGCAGATCCAGCACCATGAAAAAGCAGAAGGACATCAGGGCCGCGGCCAGGGAAGCAATCAAAACGGCAAACTGTGCGATGGTCATGTTCTCTCCCGATTTCTCGTTTTCATGCCTGCTTTCATCAC
The DNA here is from genome assembly GCA_015485125.1 of Lysobacterales bacterium. Lineage (GTDB taxonomy): Bacteria > Pseudomonadota > Gammaproteobacteria > Xanthomonadales > S139-57 > S139-57. The sequence continues at coordinate 3,728 of WFUE01000207.1, forward strand.
AACATGACCGCCCGAATCACGCAAGCGGCACGGGCGGGCAGGTTGCCCACCCGTCGAAATAATCAAACCGCTGATCAAACCTCGCTGGCACCGTAGTACAGGGTGACCACATGACGGGCTTCCGCAAAGAACAGCCAACGTTCTACTACCACGCCCAGCGCGGCGAAAAGGGCCGCCAGCACCAGCGCCATGCCACTGACGGGCATGGGCGCGTAGATGGAAGCGATCACCAGCAGCAACGGGGTCACAAACAGGCTCAGCGTGCTGATCTTGCGCAGCTTGTCGGCATGCTTGCGCGCTATCTGGAAACCCATTTCCTTGAGCAGATAGTTCTCGGAACTGTGCGGGGGTTCCAGTACCGACACCTTGCCCAGGTGCTTCAGGCCGGTGGCCGACTCGATGGTGGCCGGGTGATGTGTGGTGGCAATGAAATGCCAGTACACCGCCTTGGCCGCCCAGGCCAGCAGCAACACGCCCAGCAGATAGACGCTGTAGCCCTGCCCCGGTTGCAGGCCGGTCAGCACGGCCACCGCGGCCATCAGCAGGGAACCTGTGTACAGGCCCAGCAACAGGTAGTTGGGCATGGTCCAGGCATTGTGCCACTGGTGGATGGTCTTCAGCGAGTTGTAGATGGAGCCGGTGCAGAACACCGTTACCACCGCCCCGGCGGCCGCCAGGCCGGCGGCCACGGCATAGACGCCATCGGTACGCTGCTCGAACAGCCAACCCCAGGCGAAGACCACAGCCGGTACATAGGTGAACAACGCGGCCACGCCTTCACGAGCCAGCCAGGAGGACTTCCACTGGGTCACCGCCCGCCAGGCCCGTTCCGGGTGGCCGAGGTGGAAGGTGGAAGACAGCAGGCCGGCGGAAATCAACCCCAGGGACAACAGCATGCTGCCCCAGGCAAAGGCGGGGTTATGGCTGGGCAACTGGCCGGTCACCGCCAGCACGCCCAGCAAAAACAGCAGGCCATAGCCGGCACCGGAGGCCGTGGTAAAGAAAATAACGGAAAACGCGGGATGCATGAGGCAATCTCCTGAATACGCTTATCGTGACAGCACCTTGTCCACCCACTTGAGGAAAGCGGAGGACTGGTCCTGAACCGGGTTGAGCTGGTTGCTGGCGGCGCCGACATCGGCGGCGTCGCGCTTGCGCGGGCGGGGTGGCAGATACTTGTTGGTGGGGCGATAGCCCATTTCCGCCATCAGGTCCATGCCGCCCCGTTCCGCCACCAGTCTGGAGACATCGGAATCGGGGTCACCCAGATCACCAAAATGCCGTGCCCCGGCCGGGCAGGTGGATACGCAGGCCGGCACCCGGTCTTCCGGATCTAGTTTCTCGTTGTAGATGCGGTCCACGCACAGGGTGCATTTCTTCATCACCCCTTCCACTTCGTCGAACTCGCGCGCGCCGTAGGGGCAGGCCCAGCTGCACAGCTTGCAGCCGATGCACTTGTCCTCGTTGACCAGCACGATGCCGTCTTCCTCGCGCTTGAAGGAAGCGCCAGTGGGACAGACCGTCACGCAAGCGGCATCCTGACAGTGCAGACAGGAACGGGGGAAGTGCACCGTCTGGCTGCCGCAACCGCCCCGGGCCTCGTAACTGTGTACCCGGTTAAACCAGACACCATCGGGCGCGGGGCCGTAGGGGTCCTGATCGGTCAGCGGTGCCATGTGGCCGCCAGTGTTCCATTCCTTGCAGTTGACCGCGCAGGCCTGGCAGCCCACGCAGATGTCCAGATCAATGACCAGCCCCAGTTTCTTGCCGGTCTTTTGCGGTAGCATGGTCATGAATCAGTCTCCTCTCGCCTTGCGGAATTCAGCACCGTACTGCAACAGTTCCGGCCGATTCTGCACACCGGGCACCGGCTCCATCACCGGGAACTGCGGCGCGCTCTCGCCCTGTTCTTCGGGCGCGGCTTTCTCGATCTTCACCCGCAGATCGAACCAGGCGGCCTGGCCGGTAATGGGGTCGGAATTGGAATAGCGGTAGTCACCCTTCTTCTCCGGCAAAAGCTCGGAAATCAGATGATTGAGCAGGAAGCCTTTCTTGCCTTCCGGCGCGTCCGGTTTCAGATTCCAGCTGCCACGGCGCTTGCCGATGGCATTCCAGGTCCAGATGGTGTCCTTGTTCACTCCGGTCATGGTCTTGACCTGGGCCTTGATCCGGCCGTGGTAGGAGGTGATCCAGATCCAGTCGCCATCCTCGATGTTATACTTGGCCGCCGTTTCCTCATGGATGAAGATCTTGTTGAAATTGGTGATCTGCCGCGACCAGGCATTCTGCGAGCCCCAGGAATGGTACATGTGCATGGGGCGCTGGGTCAGGGCGTGCAGCGGGTATTCGCCGTTGTCCACCTGATCTTCCTCGAAGGGCGGGTACCAGATAGGCAGCGGGTCGAAGTAGTTTTTCACCCGCTCGCGTTCCCGCTCCGGCGGCTGGATTTCACCATGACCTTCGGCGGCCAGGCGGAACTTCTGCAGTGGCTCGGAGTACAGCTGCATGACGATTTGCTCCGCCTTGGGAATGAAGCCCAGTTCCACCGCCGTTTCCAGATAATCCTTGTTGGCAAACTTGTAGAAGCGCTGGTTATCCTTGAAATGGTAGGTCCAGAAGCTCTGGTTTTCGATGTATTTCTCCAACTGCTTCGGATTGACCTCGCCGCGACCCTGCTTGTCGCCATCCTTGCCGCGCCAGCCGGCCAGCGGGCCGATACCCGGCGCACGCTCGTGGTTGACGATGTAGTCGGCATAGCCACCCGGATATTTGGGGCTGCCATCCTCGTTGGTCATGCCGGGCAAGCCCAGGCGCGCGCCCAGATCCAGCAACACTTCCTGGAAGCCGCGCACATCCCGGTCCGGCTCCACCACCGGGTAGCGGATGGCATCGGCGGCAGCATCCGCCTCGCAGATGGGGCGGTCCAGCAGGCTGATGCAATCGTAGCGTTCCAGATAGGTGGTGTCCGGCAGAATCAGGTCGGCATAGGGCACCATTTCCGAGAAAAAGGCGTCGGAATAGATGATGCGCGGAATCTTGTACTCGCCGGTTTCCTCGTTCTTGTCGGTGAGCATCTCAATGACACCCTTGGTGTTCATGGAAGAATTCCAGCTCATGTTGGCCATGAACATCATCAGGGTATCCACCGGATAGGGGTCGCCCTTCCAGGCATTGTGAATCACCATGTGCATCAGGCCGTGGGAAGCCATGGGATGCTCCCAGGAATAGGCCTTGTCGATGCGCTTGGGCGTGCCGTCGGCCTCCACCACCAGATCTTCCGGCCCGGTGGGGAAACCGATGGGCGGCCCGCCCAGCGGCGTGTTCGGCGCCACTTCCTTCGCCGGCTTGAGGCCGGGCGGAATGGGCTTGGGAAACGGCGGCTTGAAACGGAAGCCGCCAGGGCATTCGATGCTGCCGAGAATCATCTGCAGCATGTGGATGGCCCGACAGGTATGGAAACCGTTGCTGTGGGCGGAGATGCCACGCATGGCATGCATGGAGACCGGGCGGCCAATATACTTGTCGTGCTTGCGTCCGGCCCAGTCGGTCCATTCCGCCTCGTAGACAATCTCTTCCTTGAAGGCCACGTGGGCCAGCTCGGCGGCAATCCGCTTGATGTCCTCGGCGGGCACGCCGCAGGTATCGGCCACTTTCTCCGGCGCGTACTGCTCGTCCAGATAGCGCTGGGCAAACAACTGGAAGGCCGGCACGGCCTTGCGGCCATCCGCCAGGGTGTATTCACCAGCAATGGCGGGTTTGGCATCGGCGGCCAGGGCATTGTAGGGCGCCTTCTTCTCCTGATCCCAGCACAACGGGTTGCCGTCTTCATCACGGGCAAACAGGCCGTGGTCGGCCGCGCCTTCGTCCTGGATCACCAGCCAGATGGCGTTGGTATAACGGGCGAGGTAGTCGAAATCCACCTGATCGGCCTTGAGCAGCTCGTGAATCAGCGCCATGACAAACAGGCCGTCGGTGCCGGGGCGTATGCCCACCCACTCGTCGGCCACCGCGGTGTAGCCGGTCTCGATGGGGTTGACCGACACGAACTTGGCACCCCGGCCCTTGAGTTTGCCGATACCGATCTTGATGGGGTTGGAGTCGTGGTCCTCGGCCATGCCGAACATCATGAAGTACTTGGTGCGGTCCCAGTCCGGCTCGCCGAACTCCCAGAAGGCACCACCGATGGTGTACAGGCCGGCGGCGGCCATGTTCACCGAACAGAAACCACCGTGTGCCGCGTGGTTGAAGGTACCGAACTGGCTGGCCCACCAGCCGGTCAGCGACTGGCTCTGGTCACGACCGGTGAAGAAAGCCAGTTTCTTCGGGTCGGTCTTGCGGATATTGCCCAGCCATTCGGTGGCAATTTCCAGCGCCTCGTCCCACTCGATTTCCACGAACTCGTTGCTGCCACGCGGGCCCACCCGCTTCAGCGGCTTGGACAGACGAGCCGGCGAGTAGTGTTGCATGATTCCGGCAGAGCCCTTGCCACAAAGCACGCCGCGATTGACCGGATGGTTGCGGTTACCCTGGATATAGCGCACCTTGCCATCCTGCAGGTATACCTTGATCCCGCAGCGACAGGCGCACATGTAACAAGTGGTATATTTCACCTCGTCGGCGACCTTGGGTGAGGTCTCCACGGCGTCACTCATGTTTGCAGACATATTGAAATCCCGTATCGGCAAAGAAAAACAGAACCCGCCGGTTCTGCATGCATGGTTTTCCGGATGCGCCGGTTGCGGCTCGGGCAATGGCTACGCGCTGCCCCGGCAACCGGCACCCGCCCCCGCAACGGGGGCAGGCGAATCATTCCTCGATTACAGGAACATGGAGATGTCGGCTTCCGCGGCAAACTCCAGGAAGGTGGCCGCGCCACCGTACTCGACCCCGTCGATAAACTCTTCACGGGTAAAGCCGAATACATCCATGGTCATCTGGCAGGCGACGAATTTCACATCCAGTTCCTGACAGGCCTCGCGCAACTCCTCGATGGTGGCCACGCCATGCTTGGCGAAGGTCTTTTTCATCATGGAAGTGGCGAAAGCATCGAAGAAGGGTACGTTGCTGGAGACGATATTGGGAATCTTCCAGTTGATTTTCTGGAAGCCTTCCGGGCCGAAGGGCATTTTCATCGGCATGGCCGGGTTGGTATGCGGTGAAATGCCGAGACCACTCAGATCTTTCTTCAACAGCGGCAAGCCGTAAAAGGTGAAGAAGATCTGCACCTCCATGTCCATAGAGGCGGCGGCAGAACCCAGGATGAAGGGCGGGTAGGCCCAGTCCAGCGAACCTTGCGAGGCAATCAGGGCAACTTTTTTGGGCTGATCATCACTCATGACAGCCTCCCTCAATTCTTCTTGAAGTAGAAGATGTATTCACCGTTGCTTTCCGTTTGCTCGATGATCTCGTTGCCGGTGCGACGCGCCAGAGCAGCCATGTCCGGCACGGAGCCCGGGTCGGTGGAAATCACTTTCAGCACATCGCCGGACTGCAGCGGCGCCAGCGCCTTCTTGGTCTTGATCACGGGCATGGGGCAGTTCAGGCCACGGGCATCGAGTTCATGGGTATGGTCAGTCATTTTTTTCCTCCACTCTGGCGGTTGGGTTTTGATGAGCCGGCACATTCCCCCAGGGCATGCGGTACCGGTTCTGGTTGATATACCAGACAGCCTCAGGCCGCCATGGCTTTCATCATTTCTTCACAACAGGCCGGGCACCCTATCGAGTACACGGGTCTGCTTGGTGCTTGTGGACTATAACCACGGGGTGTGTAAAGCGTAATCACCCAAAAGGGGTAAACAAAAAACCCTTTACAATCATGTGGTTACAAGCCATTCCCTTCGCTTCTATTTCGGCTGAAGGGCGATTGTCCGGCTTCCGGCTCCGATGGATGGAACCAATTCAGCCGATCACGCAAACGCACCACTTCGCCAATCACGATCAGCGTGGGCGGCTTGGGTTGTTCTGCCTGCACCACTTCGGCCAGATTGGCCAGGATGGCCGTATAAACCTTCTGGAAACGGGTCGTACCCCGTTCCACCAGTGCTACCGGCGTATCTCCCGGCAGGCCGTGTGCCTGCATTTCCCGGCTCAGCACCTCCACGCCCTGCAAACCCATGTAGATCACCACGGTTTGCCGGGGGCGGGCCAGCATTTCCCAGTCCAGGTCGATGCTGCCGTCCTTCAGATGGCCGGTGACGAACACACAAGCCTGAGCATAGTCCCGATGGGTCAGGGGAATGCCCGCGTAGCTGGAACAGCCCGAGGCGGCGGTAATACCCGGCACCACCTGAAAACGCACGCCCTCGGCCATCAGGGTTTCAATCTCTTCACCGCCCCGACCAAAGATGAAGGGGTCGCCGCCTTTCAGGCGCAACACCCGCCGCCCTTCCCTGGCCAGCCTGACCAGCAGCTGGTTGATGGATTCCTGGGCCAGGGTGTGGTCACCCCGGGCCTTGCCGGCGTAGATGCGTTCAGCGTCGCGTCGCACCATGTCCAGCACCTCCAGCGACACCAGCCGGTCATAGACCACCACATCCGCCTGCTGCATCAGCCGCAGGGCGCGGAAGGTCAGCAGGTCCGGATCACCCGGCCCCGCACCCACCAGATAGACTTCCCCCACATGCGGGCGACCATCGCAGGCCTGTTCGATCAGGGCACGCATTTCCTGCCGTGCCTCCTGTTCGCGACCGGCAAAGACCAGTTCGGCCACATTGCCCTGCAAGGCATGCTCCCAGATCTGCCGCCGGCACTCGATGTCGGCCACCTGTTCCTGTACCTGTTGGCGGAATTCATCCGCCAGCCGGGCCAGCTGACCATAGGCGGCGGGTATGGTGCTCTCCAGCCGCCCCCGCAACAGACGGGCCAGCACCGGCGAGGCCCCGCCGGTGGAAACGGCAATCTGCACCGGATCACGGTTGATGATGGAGGGCATGATGAAACTGCACAGATCCGGCTGGTCCACCACATTGACCAGCACACCGGCCGCTTCCGCTTCCTCGGCCACGCGGGTGTTCAGCGCCCTGTCATCGGTGGCGGCAATGACCAGCCGGTAGCCGCGGACATCACCGGCCTGGAAGGCCCGCGCCTGCCATTCCAGTTGCGCCTGCTCCGCCCATGCGCGAATTTCCTCGTGTGCCTGCGGGCTGATCACCGTCACCCGCGCGCCCGCGCGCATCAGCAGGGCGGTCTTGCGCGCGGCCACCGCGCCACCGCCCACTACCAGGCAATCGCGCTGTTGCAGATTCATGAACAGGGGAAAGTATTTCATGCCAGCCGCTCCCGTCTCAGGCAAAACCGGCCTTCTTCAGCCAGTATTGCGCCTTTTCCGCATCCGGCTCCACGCCATTGCCTTCGCTGTACATCATGCCCAGCGTGGTCTGGGACCCCACCAGCCCCTGCTCGGCAGCCATCTCAAACCATTTCACCGCCTCGGCGCCGTCCTTCTCCACGCCCTCGCCTTCCAGATACATGAAGCCCAACCCGTGCTGTGCCACGGCATGGCCCTGCTCGGCGGCCTGACGCATCCAGTACAGCGCCTGCTCCATGTCCTGCCCCACGCCCAGACCGTTCTGGTACATGATGGCCACCCGGTGCTGCGCTTCCGCATCCCCCTCCTCGGCCAGGGGTGAAAACAGGCGCATGGCCTGGGAAAAATGCTTGGCTTCGAAAGCGGCCATGGCGCTTTGAAACTGCATGGCGCGCTCTTCTTCCTGACGCTGTTCTTCTTGCTTGCCCATCTCTTCGCTCATGGAACGCTCCCGTTATTCAGTAGTTGCTGAAGTCTACTGCAAATCAAGGGCTTCAGGCGATCCCCACAGCAGGAAAGCCACACCCCCAAGGGTATATTGGGGGGCCAGAAAACGCTGGGCTATACTCGCCGCCACCATTGGATTTCAGCCAACTATTGCACATGAACGGAGAGAAAAACAGCGCACAGTGGATGCGGCAGGCCATACAAAAAGTGGCCACCGGTCCCGAATACAGCAAGGATCTGGCCTATGACGAGGCCTATCCCGCGCTGCGCGCTGTCTTCTCGGGTGAAGCGGATGATGTCCAGGCGGCTGTACTGCTGATCGCTCTGCGCATGAAACGGGAAACCGCCGATGAAAACGCGGCAGGCATGCAGGCGCTCTACGACCTGACCGCCCACCAGATGGTCAATGTGCCCCGGCTGGTGGATGTGGCCGAACCCTACGGCGGGCAGATCAAGAACCTGCCCACCGGGCCATTTCTCCCCGCCGTGCTGGCCGCCTGCGGCGTACCGGCCTATACCCACGGCATGGATACGGTCAGCCCCAAGTTCGGCTGTACCCCGCGCTACATACTGGAAGCCGCCGGCGTCAACCCCGACATCAGCCTGGCGGATGCCGCCGAACAGATCGAACAACCGGATATCGGCTGGGCCTATGTGGATCAGAAGGTCTTCTGCCCCAGTCTCAACGGCCTGATCGACTTGCGCAACCGGATCGTCAAGCGGAACCTGATCACCACCATCGAGGTGCTCAGCCGCCCGCTGCAATCCACGGGCAGCAACCATCTGGTCACCGGTTACGTGCATGTTGCATATCCTCCGGTATATTGCCAGCTGGCCCGGCAGATGGGCTACGATGGTGCCGTGGTGATTCGCGGTGTAGAAGGCGGGGTGCAACCCTCCCTTCGCCAGCCCAGTCGATATTTCGAATATCACGACAAGGGCGAGGAAATGGCCGTGGAAATCAGCCCCGATGCGCTGGATATCCAGGCCAGTTCCCGCGCCGTACCCGTGCCGGAAGGCTTGCCTGCGGCCGAGCATGCCGCTGGCGACCGGCTCGCGGCCAGCGTGGATCTGCGGGCCTTTGCCAAGGCTGCTGCCGAAAGCGGTCTGGAGGCCCTGGCTGGCAAGGATTGCCTGGCGCGGGAGTGTCTGGCCTTTACCGGGGCCATCGTGCTGAAACACCTGAACGAAGTGGACAGTCTGCAGGCAGGAGCCCGCCGAATTCGCGAAGTACTGGATTCCGGCAAGGCCCTCCAGCATTTTCAGGCTGTACTGAACTGATCAACAACCCAAAATCCCTGACAGGAGCTCGTTATGTCCAACCCTTACTATGAAGCTGTCGACAAAATGGAAAAAGCCGGTGTGGACCCTGACTACATCATTGGATGGCAGTGCGGTTACTGGCTGAACCCCGAACGCGAAGAACAACGCGTCACCGAAGCCTATTCTGCCGGTTACGAAGACGGCAAGGCCAAGAATCCGGACAACTACAGCGCCTGGATCAAGAAATAAGCCTGCACGGAACCGCCGGCACCTTCCGTGGTGCCGGCTCCCGCCCGTACCGCTACCGGTTTCACGGGCCACGCTGCTGCAGGGCATGAAAAAAGCCGGCGCTCGCCGGCTTTTTTCATGCCTGCATTGGCCGCGTGCTATTCGCGATCCAGCATCATCTTCACCGCCCGACGGAACGCGGGCATCATGTCCGGCACCTCGATGTCGATCATCTGGTCGCCCACCCACTTGCGGTGACGCTCGCCCACCTGTGCCGCCACATGGCTGCCGAAGCAGCGGGTCATGGCAAAACCCGGGCCATCCTCATCCGCGGGATACTCGGCATATTCCTGCACCCGCTGGTTCAACTTGTCGATAAAGGGCCCCTTGTACTCGCCCGGCCCGTACAATTCTTCGCGATTTTCCTGAAACAGCTCGGCGGTACGGATGGCCATGGCGCGAATCACCGCCGCGCGTCGCTCGTCTTCCAGCTTGCCATAGACCATGCGGTCGGCCAGGTGTACAAGGAAGATCATGATTTCCTCCATCACGTCCAGGCGCTGCTGATGGGTATCGATCTGGAAATCCTCGTTCTCCAGATGCAGCACCACCTCACCGGCCACTTTCCAGGCATTGACGGCCAGCACCCCGCCCATGTCCTCCGGGGTCTGCTTGCGGTTCTTGACATTCCAGCGTGCCTTCACTCGAACCATGGTCGTTCTCTCCGGTTTTTGTGCGGAATGCCATTGTCCTGCAGCAAGAGGCGCGCGGCAACCACACCGCGGGAGTAGCCACCCTCCCCTCGGCGGGCTTTACCCGCTCTCGCCTTGATAGTATCCTACGCGGCCACGGTGCCAGAGTGGTGAAATTGGTAGACACGATGGATTCAAAATCCATTGCCCTCGCGGGCGTGCCGGTTCGAGTCCGGCCTCTGGTACCAACCCCTTCTCTTGTTTTGTCTCCGCCTGACCTTCTGCCAATCCACTCCGGCCACCGGTGTACAATGCGCACATGAATACACCAACGGATGCGCGCACCGCTGCCGAAACTCCGGTCACACTGGCCACGCAACTGGGCGTTGCACACTGGTCGGATGACCATTTCAGCGTGGACGAACAGGGCCGGATGGTAATCTGCCTGCCTGGCCAACCGCCCCGTACGCTGAGCGAAATCGTCGAACATTGCCGCCAGCAGGGGCTGGCCACGCCACTGCTGTTGCGCTTTCCGCAGATTCTGGCCCAGCGTGCCCAGGCGCTGGAACAGGCCTTTCAACACAGCCTGGCGCAACAGGGCCTGCAAGGCGAATACCGGGTCATCTATCCCATCAAGGTCAACCAGCAACATTCGGTAGTGGCCGCGCTCAGCCAGGCCGGCCAGGGGCGCAACGGACTGGAAGCCGGCTCCAAGGCGGAACTGCTGGCTGTCATGGCGCTGGCCCAGGCCGGCAGCCCCCTCATCTGCAATGGCTACAAGGACGCGGAATATATCGAGCTGGCCTGTATCGCCGCGCAGATGGGCCTGCGACCGGTCATCGTCATCGAACAGGCCAGCGAATGGGCCACCATCCGCGCTGTATTCGAAGGCAAGACCCATCTGCCCCGGTTGGGCCTGCGCCTGCGCCTGCGCTCCATCGGTTACGGCAAATGGCAGAACACCGGCGGGGCCAAGGCCAAATTCGGCCTCAGTGCCGCCGGTGTGCTGGCGCTGAGCGAGGCCATCCGCCAGGCGGGCTACCTCGAACAGTTGCAGGTACTGCATTTTCACATGGGCAGCCAGATCTCCAACATCCGCGATATCCAGCGCGGCGTGCAGGAAGCGGCCCGTTTCTATGTGGCCGGCCGGGCGGCGGGCCTGCCGCTGAACACGCTGGATGTGGGTGGCGGCCTGGGCGTGGACTACGAGGGCGCCCATACACGCAGCGCCTGCTCGATGAACTATGGCTTCGAACAATACGCACAAACCATCGTGCATGTGCTGCAACAGGCTTGCGAAAGCGCCGGCCAGCCCGTGCCGGCCATCTGGTCGGAATCCGGCCGCGCGCTGACCGCCCATCACGCCCTGCTGGTGACCGAAGCCCACAGCCTGCACACCGTGGAAGCCCGGGCACAGCCCCCCGAAGCCGGCATGGCCGCGCTCTACCAGCAGCTGGGCCGGCGGCCGGCGGAAGAAATCTACTACGAAGCGGAAGCCCTGCTGGAGGAAGCCCATGATGCCTTTCTCCACGGCCAGCTTGCGCTGGAGCAATGGGCGCAGACGGAAAACAGCCACCGCGCCCTGGGGTTGGCCCTGCTGCAACAGCTGGACCCGGCCAATCGCCGGCATCAGCCCGTGCTGGACGAGCTGCGCGAACGCCTGGCCGGCAAACTCTTTCTCAACTTCTCCGTGTTCCGCTCCGCGCCGGACAGCTGGGCCATTGAACAGCTGTTTCCGGTGGCGCCGCTGGCTGGTCTGCACCGCCCCCCGGCCCACACGGTCATGGTGGAAGACCTGACCTGCGACTCCGATGGCCGGCTGGATGCCTTTCCCCTCAATACCGGAGTGGAAAGCACCCTGCCCATCCCGGCGGTCGAAGACAATCCACAGGGGCTGTATGGCATTTTTCTGCTGGGCGCCTATCAGGAAGTGCTGGGCGACAACCACAACCTGTTTGGCCTGCCCCATGCCGTGGACATCGTACTGGAAGAGGAGCGCATCCACCTCGACCCGATCCAGCCCGGTGATACACTGGCCCGCGTGCTGGCCCAGGTAGGTTATACGGAGAAACAGCTGGAAAGCGCCTGGCAACAGCACATGAGCCGGCAAAACCTGCCGCGGCCAACGCAGAAACAACTGCTGCAACGCCTGCAACAGGCCCTGGCCGGCTACACCTATCTCACCCAGGAGAGGCCATCCGCATGAGTGCAACAACCCAGCATGCGCATACCTTCACCTTCTGCGCGCCGGAACGGCAGGGTAACCACATGCTGCTGCACTATCGGCTGGATGACACTTCACTGACCGAAACCCTGACCTTTCCCGACGCACCCGACATCATCCTCCGGGAACAACAAGCAGCCTTCGACCAGGCACTGGGCCTGCTCAGCCTGATTGCCGGCATCAGCTACTACAAGGCCGGGCTGGCCCAAAACATTGCCATCGAAGGCCTGGATGTCACCGCTGACACCGCGGATTTCCTGCAAACCCTGTATCAGCACGGGCTGGCGGAAATGCTCTGGAAGAACGGGCTGGAACATTTTGAAGTACCCGCCTTTCCGGTCACCCAGCAGCGCCATGCCTCCCCGGCGGATTACCCGCTGAACCGGCGCAACCTGCTGGCCATGGGTGGTGGCAAGGATTCCCTGCTCTCGGCCCATCTGCTGAAAAGCGGGCAGGAAGCAACCCGGGCGGCCTTTGTCGGCCAAAGCAGCCTGATCGCCCACAGTATTGAAGTGGCCGACCTGCCGGCGCTGCAGATACGCCGCAAGCTGGACCCCAAACTTTCCCTGCTCAATGAAGCCGGTGCCTTCAACGGCCATGTGCCGGTCACCGCCATCAACAGCGCCATTCTGGTCCTGGCGGCACTGCTTTATGACTTCGACCGGGTCATTTTTTCCAACGAACACTCGGCCAATGAAGCGAATTTCGTCAATGCCGCCGGACGGGATGTCAACCATCAATACAGCAAGTCCCTGGCTTTCGAACGGGATTTTGCCCGCCAACTGAACCGGCATATCCATCCGGCCCTGCAGTATGTTTCCCTGCTCCGGCCCTGGAATGAAACCCGCATCCTGCAACAATTCAGCCAGCTGCCCCGCTATCACCTGCATTTTTCCAGCTGTAACCGCAATTTTCACTTGCAGGGCAGCCGCAATTCGGAAAGCCTCTGGTGCGGCCAGTGCCCCAAGTGCCATTTCACCTTCCTCGGCCTGGCCGCCTTTCTGCCGGAGGCCGAACTCATGCAAATTTTCGGCCGCAACCTGCTGCAAGACCGGGCGCAGATCGGCGGCTTTGCCGCCCTGGCCGCCCTGGGGCACTTCAAGCCGCTGGAATGTGTCGGCACCGTGGAAGAAAGTCGCGCCCTGCTGGCTCATCTGCTGCGGTCAGCGAACTGGCGGGCCACCGCCGTGTTGCAATCCCTGAAAGACCACCCGGAGCTGACCCAGGCGCGCCCCCTGGAAGAAATCCTGCAACGCCGTTACCCGCACCGCCTGCCGCCTGATCTCGAACGGCTGTTGTCCGCACATGCCCCTGCC
>WFUE01000208.1 GCA_015485125.1 Lysobacterales bacterium
CTTCCTTGCCGTTCAGGGCCATGCGATAGGCCTTCAACGCTATGGTCACGCCCGCGAGATCACCAATATTCTCGCCAAGGGTCAACTCGCCGTTCACATGCACATCCGGGAAGGGATAATAGCCGTTGTACTGTTCCACCAGGCGGGCGGTACGTTTCTTGAATTCCTGCAAATCCTGCTCCGTCCACCAGTTCTGCAGGTTGCCCTCGCCGTCGTAACGGCTGCCCTGGTCATCAAAACCGTGGCCCATTTCATGGCCGATCACCGCGCCAATGCCACCATAGTTGACCGCGTCATCGGCTTCCATGTTGAAAAACGGCGGTTGCAGAATAGCGGCCGGGAAGACGATTTCATTGCGGGTGGGGCTGTAGTAGGCGTTGACCGTCTGCGGTGTCATGCCCCATTCCCAGGTACGAATTTCCTGACCGATTTTCTCCACGTCCTGCCGGTGCTCCACCTGTGCCGCGCGACGCAGGTTGCCGATCAGGTCGTCGGCACGGATCTCCAGCGCGCTATAATCCTTCCAGCGATCGGGGTAACCGATCTTGGGCGTGAAGGCGGCCAGCTTGGCCTTGGCCCTGGCCTTGGTTTCGGCACTCATCCAGTCCAGTTCATCGATGCTCTCACCGTAGGCCTTGCGCAGGTTCTCCACCAGCTCCTGCATGCGTGCCTTGGCCTCCGGCTTGAAGTGACGGGCCACATAGAGCTTGCCGATGATTTCTCCCAGCGTGTGGTTGACCACGCGCACGCCCCGTTTCCAGCGCGGTTTCTGCTCCTGCTGACCAGAGAGCACCTTGCCGTAGAATTCAAAGTTGGCGTTGTCGATTTCCTCCGACAGGGCACTGGCCGCGTCATTCAGCAACTGCCAGCGCAACCAGTTGTGAATGGAGGCCATGGGGGTTTCTTTCAGCAGTTTGGCAAAGCCCTGCACAAAATCCGGCTGGTTGACGATGATGGCTTGCAGGTTTTCAACACCCAGACCCTTCAGCCAGGCATCCCAGTCGAAATCCGGCGCCTGTGTCTTCAATGCATCCAGAGTGAACTTGTTGTAACGCTTCTCGCTGTCACGGCTCTGCACCCGGGTCCAGTGCAGGCGGGCGATGGCGGTTTCCAGCTCCATGACCTGCTGCGCGCTCTTTTCCGGTTCCGGCAGGCCGGCCAGCTGGAACATGCGGGCGATGTGCTGCCGGTATTGCTCACGCAATTCCTTTTTTCTCGGGGTGTCGGCCAGATAATAGTCCCGGTCGGGCAGGCCCAGGCCACCCTGCCACACATGCGCGGCATAATGGCCGGAATCCCTGGCGTCCACGCCCACATAGAACTGCAACGCGGTGGGGCCGCCGTGGGCTTGCTGCATGCCCATCCAGCGGGCCACATCGGCCACGCTGGCCAGTTGGCCAATGGCTTCCAGATCGCCCTCGATGGGCTTGAGGCCCAGTGCATTCAGGCGGTCGGTATCCATCCAGGAACGATACATGTCCGCCACTTTCTGCTCGTCACTGCCCGGCTCCAGCTGCTGCTTGCCGGCGGCTTCCTCGATGATGGCCTTCACGTCCTCATCAGCCTTGTCGCGCAGGTCGTAGAAGGAGCCGATGGCGGTCTTCTCCGGCGGAATCTCATGGGTTTTCAGCCAGCCGCCGTTGACATGCAGGTAGAAATCATCCTGCGCGCGCACGGCGGGATCCATGTTCTCGAGATCGATGCCGGAAACCCGCTTTTCCGCAACTTGCGCTTGTTCCGCCTGTGGCTGTTGCGCGTTCTTCTGCGGCTGGGCTTCCTCGCCCGGGGCCGGTTTCTTGCCGCAACCGGCCAGCGCCACCACGCCAGCCAGCATTGTCAGGGTCAGTTTGTTCACGGGGCACTCACTTCTATTACTTTTGGGAAGTGCGCCAGTGTACTGCCGGTGAAGGCAAAAGAACAGTGACTTTGGTTGAGGTACATCGTAGTTGTTCAACCCGAACCGTGTTTCCACCGGACCCACGCAGCGGGGGTGAACGGCCAGCAGGGATGCCGAACCGGCCATCGCAGTTGGGTCAATCAAATACCCGGTAAACCAGGCGGCAATGCCGAGGGTGCAATAGCGCAGCGTATTGCACCGGTATCCATTCTCGATTTGGGGCCGGAAGGTACCTCCTGACAGCTAGTTCATCTTGATCTCCTCTCTTCGAGAAGGGGCATTGCTTCGTGTCGTCAGGGGGGCATTTTTGTGTGTCGCCTGACTGCCAGACCGGCCATCGCAGTTGGGTCAATCAAATACCCAGTAAACCAAGCGGCAATGCCGTAGGGTGCAATAGCGCAGCGTATTGCACCGGAATCTCTCCACGACCAACGGCGGAATACGGCTTCGCATATTCCGCCCTACGACAGCCAGTTACAAGCACAGGTTTTGAGCGAGCGGTTTTTCGTAGATCAAGGC
>WFUE01000209.1 GCA_015485125.1 Lysobacterales bacterium
TGCGCGGGCTGGACATCGACAAGATGGTGCCCCAGCACGGCCCCTGCTTCACCGGCGAACAGGTGGGCCAGTTTCTGGACTGGATCAGCCAGCTGGAATGCGGCGTGGATTTGCTGGACCAGCAGCATTTCACCCTGCCCAAGCAGCCGGTGAGCGGATAGGGCATTTGTTCGTTGACCTGCACAGGCGTCGCTGATAGAATTCCGCGTCTTTCGTGCTGGATTCCCGATTGGAGTAGAAGATGTACGCAGTGGTAGTCACAGGCGGCAAGCAATACCGTGTAGCACCGGGTGATGTGCTCAAGGTGGAAAAGCTGGACGCCGAAGAAGGTAGCACCGTGGAACTGGATCGTGTGCTGATGGTCGCCGATGGTGACGATGTGAAAGTGGGCACACCCGTGCTGGATGGCGGCAAGGTGACCGCCAAGGTGCGCGCCCATGGCCGTGGCGAGAAGATCCGCATCATCAAGATGCGTCGTCGCAAGCACTATCGCAAGACCCAGGGTCACCGTCAGCATTACACCGAGATTGAAATTACCGGCGTTCAAGCTGGCTAAGCTGGAGGAGAGTAGACATGGCACACAAGAAAGCCGGTGGTAGTACACGCAACGGCCGCGATTCCAATCCCAAGTATCTGGGTGTCAAGCGCTATGGTGGCGAGCATGTGCTGCCGGGCAACATCATCGTGCGTCAGCGCGGCACCCGTTTCCATGCCGGCGAGAACGTAGGCATGGGCCGTGATCACACCCTGTTTGCCCTGTCCGAGGGCAAGGTGCAGTTCCGGGTCAAGGGTCCGAAGAAGCGCAAGTTCGTGGAAATCGTGCCTGCCTGAGGCATCGCGTTTTCCGGCAAAACCCCGCCTCGGCGGGGTTTTTTCGTATGGCCGGCCGGAAAGCGGCACAGGCTGGGTTGTACAATGGGCCGCTGGAGGTCTGGATATGAAATTTGTAGATGAAGCCAGCATACGGGTGGAAGCAGGCAATGGCGGCAGCGGTTCGGCCAGCTTTCGCCGGGAAAAGTACATTCCCTTCGGTGGCCCGGACGGTGGAGACGGTGGCCGGGGCGGCAGTGTCTACCTGCGCGCCAGCCGATCGCTGAACACGCTGGTGGATTTTCGTCATCTGCGCCTGTTCCGCGCCGAACACGGCCAGTCCGGCAGTGGGCGGCAGAAAACCGGCAAGAGCGGGGAAGATCTCTACATCGACGTACCCCTGGGCACGCTGGTCTACAACGTGGAGACCGACGAGCTGATCGGTGATCTCACCGAGGAAGGCCAGACACTGCTGGTGGCCCAGGGCGGCAAGGGCGGCCTGGGCAACATCCATTTCAAATCCTCCACCAACCGGGCGCCGAAGAAATGCACGCCGGGCACGCCGGGCGAGCAGCGCGAACTGCAACTGGAACTGAAGGTACTGGCGGATGTGGGCCTGCTGGGCTTTCCCAATGCCGGCAAGTCCACCCTGATCCGTGCCCTGTCCTCGGCCCGCCCGCGGGTGGCCGATTACCCCTTCACCACCCTGCACCCCAATCTGGGCGTGGTGCAGGTGGAACTGAACCGCAGCTTTGTCATTGCCGACATTCCCGGCCTGATCGAGGGCGCTTCCGAGGGCGTGGGCCTGGGCGTGCAGTTTCTCAAGCACCTGCAACGTACCCGCCTGCTGTTTCATCTGGTGGACCTGGCGCCCATGGATGGCAGTACCCCGGCGGAACAGGTGCGCAAGCTGGAGCATGAACTGGCCAACTACGACCCCGGCTTGCTGGAAAAACCCCGCTGGCTGGTGATGAACAAGCTGGACCTGCTGCCGGAAGCGGAACGGGACGCCGCCGTTGAAAGCCTGTTGACCGAGCTGGACTGGACCGGCCCGCACTATGTGATCTCCGCACTGGCCAAACAGGGCCTGAAACCGCTGATGTTCGACGCCATGGCCGCGCTGGAGGCCTTGCATGAGAAAGGCGAAACCGACGGGGAAGCATCACCGCCGACAGCATAGGGACGGGTAACAGTCAGGCGAGCAGGTCGCCCGCCAGCACTTGCAATACCGCGATCAGCGCCGGGCCGGCGGTTTCGGTGCGTAGAATGCGTGGGCCAAAGCGCACGGGTTGCACGCCGGCGGCCCGTATTTCTTCCACTTCTTCACCGCTGAAGCCACCTTCCGGCCCCACCAGTATTTCGATGGCGGCAGCCTGGCGGATGCGCTCGACAGGTAGTGCATCGGCCCGCGGGTGCATCATCAGCGCCAGCGTCTTGTGTTCGCGCCGGGCCAGCCATTCGGAAAGCGGCAGTGGGGCGTGCAGCGCGGGCACCCGGCAGCGGCCGCTTTGCTGGGCGGCGTGAATCAGCACTTCCCGCCAGTGGCGCAGGCGGTTGTCCAGCCGCTTGCCTTCCAGTTTCACCTCCGAGCGCTGTGTCTGTAGCAAGTGGATGTGGCGCACGCCCAGTTCACAGCTTTTCTGCAGGGCATAGTCCATGCGTTCGCCACGGGCCAGGCCCTGTACCAGGGTGATGTCCAGCGGTGATTCGCTTTGGCAAGGCCGGCTTTCACCCAGTTGCAGTTCGGCTGTTTTGGGGTCGGCGCGCAGCAGGGTGGCTGGCCAGCAACGGCCGCTGTCGTTGAACAGCTCCAGCGGCTGGCCGCTCTTGAGGCGCAATACCCGGCACAGGTAGTGGCTCTGGTCGCTTGCCAGTTGCAGGTGCTGGCCATCGGTCAGGCTGTGCGGCAGATACAGGCGGGTCTGGCGCATGGGCTATTCCACATAGGCCTCAATGCCGGCGGTCAGGGCGGCAAAGACCTGCTCCAGTTCCTCCGGCGTGATTACATAGGGTGGCATCACATAGGCCACCGGCCCCAGCGGGCGCAGCAGCACGCCCATTTCCAGCGCCTTGCGATGAATGCGCAGCCCACGCCGTTCCCGCCAGTCGTGGTGCAGGCGGCGGGCCTTGTCGGCCACCAGTTCCACCGCCAGAATCATGCCTTGCTGGCGCACTTCCGCCACATGGGGGTGTTCGGCCAGCGGCGCGGCCAGCCGGGCCATGTGCCGGGCCAGTTCGCGGTTGGTTTCCAGCACCGGCTGCTGTTCGAACAGATCCAGCGTGGCCAGTGCCGCCCGGCAGGCCAGCGGGTTGCCGGTATAGCTGTGGGAATGCAAGAAGGCGGTCAGGCGGGTGTAGTCGTCGTAGAAGGCCTCGTAGACCATATCGGTGGTGAGCACGGCGGAAAGGGGCAGGTAGCCGCCGGTCAACCCTTTGGACAGGCAGAGGAAATCCGGCGAGATGCCCGCCTGCTCGCAGGCGAACAGGCTGCCGGTGCGGCCAAAGCCGACGGCGATCTCGTCGGCAATCAGGTGCACTTCGTGGCGGTCGCAGAGCTGGCGCAGCCCGGTGAGATAGGCCGGGTGGTACATGCGCATGTTGCCCGCGCATTGCACCAGCGGCTCGACGATGACGGCGGCCGTTTCATGGGCATGGGCTTCCAGCAGGGCGCGCATGTCCTCCAGCCGGCGCAGGGCAAAGGCCTCGGCGCTTTCGCCTTCGGCCCGGTGCCAGCTGTCGGGCGAGGGGGCTGTCAGGGTGGGCATCAGCAGCGGGGCGTAGGTATCCTTGTACAGTTCCACATTGCCCACCGCCAGCGCACCCAGGGTTTCACCGTGGTAGCTGTTTTCCAGGGTGATGAAGCGGGTCTTTTGCCCTTGACCACGGTTCTGCCAGTAGTGGAAGCTCATCTTCAGCGCCACTTCGATGGCGGAGGAGCCGTTGTCGGCAAAAAAGCAGCGGTTCAGGCCCGCCGGGGTGATGCGGGCCAGCCGTTCAGCCAGTTCCACCGCCGGTGCGTGGGTGAAACCGGCCAGAATGACATGCTCCAGGGTTTCCATTTGTTCGCGCAGGGCGGCGTTGATTTGTGGGTGCGCGTGGCCGAACAGGTTGACCCACCAGGAAGAAATGGCATCAATGAAGCGATGGCCCTCGAAGTCTTCCAGCCACACGCCCTGACCACGGCGCACCGGTACCGGGGGAAAGCGCTCGTGGTCTTTCATCTGTGTGCAGGGGTGCCAGAGATGGCGCAGGTCGCGCTGTGCCCAGGCGAGGTTGCCGGCATCGTTCAGGGGCTTCACGGTGGTATCATGCTGCTGTTCGAATGGCTACAGAGCATACAGAAAGGGCAGACAATGAAAAAGCGGAACGCGGGCTTTACCCTGATCGAAGTGTTGGTGGTGGTGGTGATACTGGGGATTCTGGCCGCCATCGTGGTGCCCAATGTCATGGGGCGGGAGGAGCAGGCCCGCATCGTCAAGGCCAAGCAGGATATCCGCGTGCTGATTTCCGCGCTCAAGCAGTACAAGCTGGACAACTACCAGTACCCCAGTACCGATCAGGGCCTGGAAGCGCTGGTACACAAGCCCGCGGGCAACCCGCCGGCACCGCACTGGCCCGAGGGCGGCTATCTGGACCACCTGCCCAAGGATCCCTGGGGCCGGCCCTATCTCTACCTCAATCCCGGCCTGCATGGCCCGGTGGATGTATATACC
>WFUE01000210.1 GCA_015485125.1 Lysobacterales bacterium
CCCGGCCGCTATTCTGCAACCGCCGTTTTTCAACATGGAAGCCGATGACGCGGTCAACTATGGTGGCATTGGCGCGGTGATCGGCCATGAAATGGGCCACGGTTTTGATGATCAGGGCAGCCGTTACGACGGCGAGGGCAACCTGCAGAACTGGTGGACGGAACAGGATTTGCAGGAGTTCAAGAAACGTACCGCCCGCCTGGTGGAACAGTACAACGGCTATTATCCCTTCCCGGATGTGCATGTGAACGGCGAGTTGACCCTGGGCGAGAATATTGGTGATCTCGCGGGCGTGACCATAGCGTTGAAGGCCTATCGCATGGCCCTGAACGGCAAGGAAGCGCCCGTGATCGATGGGCTGACCGGCATGCAGCGTTTCTTTATGGGCTTCGGCCAGATCTGGCGCAACAAGAAGCGCGAAGAGACGCTGAGAAACCGCCTGACCACCGACCCCCATTCTCCGGGGCATTTCCGGGCCAACGGGCCGTTGTCCAATGTGCCGGAGTTCTACGAGACCTTTGATGTGAAACCGGGTGACAAGATGTATATTCCACCGGAGCAACGCGTCAAGATCTGGTAAGAAACCCGCTGAGGGAAAAGCAAGCCCCGGCCCCGTGCCGGGGTTTTTTTGTCTTTTCATTGAAAAAACACCGGCAAAAAGTTAATGTTTTGTTTCTCTAATAACAAAAGCAGGGAGTTTTTGATGAAGAACTGGTCATTGTGGCTGTTGCTGGCCACCACCGCCGTGCAGGCACAGAACCCCATCGACAGTCTGGATGCCAGCTGGATCGAAGCCTGTGCCGGCGCGGCGCCCGGCAGCGCGCTGGAAGCGCGTTGCAGCGAGATTCTCAACGAAGGGCCGGGTTCCGGTGGCCGGCGATCCAACGCCGCCATCGGTAACCAGCTCAATACGGTGGGCGCGCAGGCCGGGGTTTCCGGCCGCAGTGGCAGTGAATCCACCGACGGGGTGGTGCAGCGGGTGGAGTACGGGCCGCTGGGCCTGTTTGCCGGGCTGGCCATCGGCAGTCTGGAACGGGATGCCACCGATCTGGAAGCCGCCTATGATACCGACAGCCTGAACCTTTCCGCCGGGTTGGATTTTCGTTATTCCGACATGCTGACACTGGGTCTGGCCTTGCAGTGGCAGGACAATGACAGCCAGTTTGCCGGCGATGCCGGCTCCCTGTCGGTTTCCGGCCTGGGGCTTTTGGGCTTTGTGGACATGCAGACTGGTGAACAGTCGGCGTTGAACGCCTATCTGGGCTATAACAGCCTGAATCTGGACGGCCAGCGCAATATTCGCTACGACCTGGTGCTGAACGCGGGCACGGCGGAAGAATCCGGCCTGAGCTTTGCCAGCGTAGCCCGGGGCAGCAGCGACAGCAGCCAGCTGGCCGTCGGCGCCCAATGGCACTGGCAGAATCAGGGCGTGTGGAATCTGGGTTTCCATGCCGGCTTGCACTATTTGAGCAACCAGGTGGATGCCTACACGGAAACCGGCGGGGACGGCCTGGCATTCGCTTATTCGGCGCAGGATCAGACCAGTTTCGTCAGCCGTCTGGGCATGGTGCTGTCCCGCAATGTATCCACCGGTGGCGGTGCCTTGCTGCCGCGCCTGAGCTTGCAGTACGAGCACGAGTTTTCCGATGATGCCCGCGATGTGACCGCGCGTTTTGCCGAGGATGCCAACGGTTTTGCCATTCGCTGGCAGACCGAAAGCCCGGACCGGGATTATCTGAAGCTGGGCGTGGGCTTCCAGTTTCTGGCCGCGGGCAACAACAGCTTCTATCTGGAATACCGCACCCTGCTGCTGCACGACTACTACGACGAGGGGATCTGGCTTTTGGGTGGGCGCATCCAGCTCTAGGGCCGAATCCTGACCGGCCTGTCTGAAGCAGGCGGGCCGGTCAGTGGCTTTCGGCCACGCCGGCCTGGCGTTTGAGGGCGTTCAGGCGCACTTCGGCCTGGGCGGTGTCTTCACCGGCGGCCTGCAATTTGCCCAGCAGGGCTTCAGCTTCCTCGATCAGCTCGGCCAGCATGGGCGGCTCGAAGAAGCCGGCGGCCGCTTCCACGGCGTCGGGCCGTTCACTGAGCAGGGTGGGCACCAGCTCTTCCCGGCTGATGGGCGAATCGGGCCGCAGCAGGTCGCAGATGAGGTGAAAGCCCAGCATCTCGTAGTGGGCCTGCCGGGCCAGGTCTTCCTGATCCAGTTCGTACAGGGCCCTGGGGTCGTTGGCGGCCCCGGCGCGTACCGCCTTCATCATCGCCTGCACCAGTTTCTGCAGGGCCTGCCGTTCCTCGCCGAAATCACCGGCCAGGCCGGAGGCCTGTTCGTAGAGCTTGTCGGCCTGTTCCTTGAGCAGCAGGATCTGTTCGCTTTCGGCCTTGCCTTCCAGTTCGCTCACATCCTGTAGCAGCTGCCGGAAGGCCTTGTTGAAGGCTTCCACTTCCCGCTGGTCTTCCCGCTGGGCACGGTTGATGTCCATCTGAATGACTTCCCGAAGATTTTCGGGAAACAGCGGGTTGTTCCAGCGGCGTTTCAGTTGGCGCTCGCGCGCGCCGGGCAGGGGGCTGAAGCGGATCATGAGGCGTCTTCCACGGGTTCAAAACGGTTGGCGTTACGGTTCTTGCGGACTTTCTCGGGGTGCCAGATGCGCCCGTTCATGGCCAGCCAAACCCCGTGGCCCAGCACCTGCAGGGCGCCGATGGCGCAGCCGATGTTGAACACGGCGTCGGAACCGTGAAAGCGGGCCGGGTTGAGAGCGCCGGTGAGCACGATGGTGCGCTCGGGCAGATCCATCAGCACGCGGGCGGTGTTGACCATGGTGTCGGTGCCATGTGTGATGAGCACATGCCGCTGGGGCCGGCTGGCGATGGTGTCGCGGATCAGGCGGCGGTCATCGTCGCTCAGTTCCAGGCTGTCCTTGCGCAGCAGGGGGATGACCTCGTAGCGGTAATCCACATTGTAGGCCTGGAGCAGGTCGGTGATGATGGGCTCACCGATCTGGAAGTCGCTCAGGGCATCGTAGTAGATCTTGTCGATGGTGCCGCCGGTGGTGACGATCAGCAGTTCCTTCATGTCGACTCCGGTGGCACATAGCCTTCGGGCTTGTCCGTCTGGCCCTGAAAGAGGAATTTTTCCATCTCCTGTTCCAGAAACTTGCGGTGTTCCGGGTTGATGGGCGAAAGCCGGTGCTCGTTGATGAGCATGGTCTGCTGCTCCAGCCACTGGTTCCAGGCCTGCTGGGAAATTTCATTGTAGATGCGCTGGCCCAGTTCGCCGGGGTAGGGGGCGAAGGCCAGGCCGGGCAGTTCCTGCCCCAGCAGGGCGCAATGTACGGTTCGGCTCATGTTGGGGTCCTCATGGCTTGGGCGATGCGGCGCACGGGGGCGGGCAGGCCCAGTTGGTCCAGTTCATCCAGCGGCTGCCAGCGCCAGGCCGGTTCCAGCCGCGGAGGGAGATCGGAAAGTGTGCTTTCCCGCACGCGGATATGCAAGTGGAAATGGGTGAAAGTGTGCTTCAGGCGCAAGGGTTCTCCCACCGGGCCGGACAGCGCGGCATCCAGCCACGAAGGCAGGTCATGCTGTTCGTCTTGTTGCGGCAGGCTCCACAAACCGCCCCAGATGCCCGCTTCCGGCCGGCGATGAAGCAGGATGGCATCGCCCTGCCGCAGCCACCAGAGCGTGCAGTGCCGGCTGGGCAGGGCTTTTCTGGGCCGGGGCGTGGGCAGCGCGGCCACCTGATCCTGCCGGTAGGCCTGGCAGCTGGCCCGCAGGGGGCAGCGGTCGCAGGCCGGGCGGCTGCGGGTGCAGATACCGGCGCCCAGATCCATCAGCCCCTGATTGTAGCGGCCACAGTCATGTGCCGGCAGTTGCGCTTCCGCCAGTGCCCAGAGTTGTTTCTGTATCGCGCTTTTTCCCGGCCAGCCCTCGATGGCGAAGTGGCGGCAGAACAGGCGCTTGACATTGCCATCGAGGATGGGGGCGGGCTGACCGAAGCCCAGGGAGAGAATGGCGCCGGCGGTGGAGCGGCCAATGCCGGGCAGGGCGTTCAGGGCTTCCAGGGTATCCGGCAGTTGTTGCTGATCCTGCCAGGCCTGCTGCGCCGCCTTGTGCAGGTTGCGCGCCCGGCTGTAGTAGCCCAGGCCGGACCACAGGGCCAGCACTTCGTCCTGCGAGGCTTCGGCCAGGGCCTGAAGGTCCGGAAAGCGCTGGATGAAACGCTGGAAATAGGGGATGACCGTCTCCACCCGCGTCTGTTGCAGCATGATTTCCGATATCCAGGTGCGGTAGGGGTCGGCGGGTTGCTGCCAGGGCAGGTCGTGGCGGCCATGTTCGGCCTGCCATCGCAGTACCTGTTCGGCCAGTGGCTGCATCAGTCGTTGTCGCTCTTTTCCTCGGCTTCCGGCAGCAGGGCGGTGACGAATTCATCGGCATGGAAGGGGCGCAGGTCGGCAATGCCTTCGCCCACGCCGATGAAGCGGATGGGCACGCCCAGGTTCTCGGCCAAGGCAAAGAGCACGCCGCCCCTGGCGGTACCGTCGAGCTTGGTGACCACCAGCCCGGTCAGGCCCATGGCTTCGTGGAATTGCCGGGCCTGGCTGACGGCGTTCTGGCCGGTGCCGCCGTCCAGCACCAGCAGCACTTCGCTGGGAACTTCCGGGTCCAGTTTCTGCATCACCCGCT
>WFUE01000211.1 GCA_015485125.1 Lysobacterales bacterium
CACCAGGGCGATGGTCTTGCCCTGGCAACGCAGGGTCTGCAACCAGGCACGCAATTCGTCGACGTGTTCGATCTGGCGCATGCTCAGTAGCACTCGTCGGCAGCGGGAAAACGGCCTTCACGCACGGCGGCCACATAGGCGGCCACGGCATCGGCCACACTGCCCTGCCCGGCCATGAAGTTGCGCACGAATCGCGGCAGTTTGCCGCTGGTCAGGCCCAGCATGTCCTGGCTGACCAGCACCTGCCCGTCACAATCCGGCCCGGCGCCAATGCCGATAACCGGAATTTCCAGCAACTGGCTGACCTTGCGCCCCAGCTCGGCGGGCACGCATTCCAGCACCAGCAGGTCGGCACCGGCGGCTTCCAGGGTGCGGGCGTCCACCAGCAGACGGGTGGCGGCGTCTTCGTCCCGCCCCTGCACGCGGTAGCCGCCCAGCTTGTCCACCGATTGTGGCGTCAGGCCCAGATGGGCGCAGACGGGCACGCCCCGTTCACTCAGGCCCTGGACGATATCCACCATGGGGCCGGCGCCTTCCAGTTTGACCATGTTGCCCTGCCCTTCACCCATCAGCCTGCGCGCGGTATCGACTGCCGTGGGCAAATCGGCATAGCTGAGAAAGGGCATGTCCACGATGACCCAGGCTGCCGGGCTGCCGGCACGCACGGCGCGCGCATGGTAGATCATGTCGTCCACGCTGACGCCCACGGTGGAGGCCTGCCCCTGAATGGTCATGCCCAGGGAATCGCCTACCAGCAGCATGTCCACGCCCTGCTGACTGAACAGACGGGCAAAGGTGGCGTCGTAGGCGGTCAGGCAGGCGATCTTTCGACCTTCGTCTTTCATGGCCTGGAGTTGCTTGAGGGTCATGGCTGGGTTCATCTTGGCTTCCTCGAACGGATCAGGTCAGGCGGCGCCATCGGGCAATGGCGTACAGCGTTCCGGCAGCGCGGCCAGCGCATCGGCCAGCACCGTGCCATCCGGCAGACGGGCACCGGGCCAGAGTTCCAGCAGTGGCTGCAATACAAAGGCCCGCCGGGTCATCCACGGATGCGGCAGGGTCAGACGCTCCGTGGCCATCACCGCCTTATCATACAGCAGCAAATCCAGATCCACCCGTCTCGGGCCCCAGGGACGCTCCGGGTCGCGCACCCGGCCCAGGGCCTGTTCGATCTGCTGACAAACCTCCAGCAGGGCCAGGGGGGTGAGCGTGGTCTCGACCACCGCCACGGCATTGACGAAGGGCGGCTGGTCGGCATCGCCCCAGGGCGCGCTGCGATAGAAGGATGAACAGCGCAGGGCCAGAACCGCCGGTTGTTGCCGCAGTCGTTCTATGGCCACGCACAATTGTTGCCGGGGCTGATCGAGATTGGC
Organism: Lysobacterales bacterium; assembly: GCA_015485125.1. Classification (GTDB taxonomy): domain Bacteria; phylum Pseudomonadota; class Gammaproteobacteria; order Xanthomonadales; family S139-57; genus S139-57. The sequence continues at coordinate 1,374 of WFUE01000211.1, forward strand.
GCCCAGGCCGATATATGCCTCAGCCATCCCTTTCGGCAGTGGATGCTCTGGGCTTGCGCCGCTTGCGTGGAGGGGTCAGGCGTTTTTTCAAGGCGCCGCCTTCCAGTTGCTGGGTTTCGGTCCACCAGGCCGCCTCGCGGGCGCAGTCTTCCTCTTCCAGCCCGCGCAGCAGGAGAAAATCGTAGGCGGCGCGAAACCGGGGGTGCTCCAGCAGTCGCCAAGCCCGTTTGCCGGCGTGATGGCGGAAACGCGGTTGCAGCAGCCAGATTTCACGAGTCATGGTGGTGAAACGGCGGGGAATGGCCAGCCGTCGCACCTGACGGGTGATGACCTGCTCGGCGGCTTCGTGCATGGCGTCATGGGGCTTGCAGCCTTCATCCAGCAGCTGCTGATAACGATCCTGATACGGATACCAGAGCAAGGCCGCGGCGAGAAAACCCGGCGTGACCGGCTTGCCCTGCCGGATGCGTTCGTCGGTGTTGCGCAGGGCCTGCAACAGCAGATCATGCCGCTCGCGCTGTTCCATGCTGGCCCAGGTCTGCGGGAAGAGCTGCTGGAACAGGCCGTGTTCCACCAGCATCCGCCAGGTGGCCTCCGCATGCCCGGCCATGAACAGCTTGAGCATTTCATCGAACAGCCGAGCCGGGGCGATATCCGCCAGTTGCCCGGCCATTTTCGGAATGGGCTCACGTACGGATGAGTCCATTTCCAGCCCCAGCTTGGCGGCGAAGCGCACGGCACGCAACATGCGCACCGGGTCTTCCTGGTAGCGTTGTTCGGGCTTGCCGATCAGGCACAGCCGGCGGCGGTTGAGGTCATCCAGCCCGTTGGCGAAATCCAGCACTTCCTTGCTGGCGTAATCATAATAGAGGGCGTTGACGGTGAAATCCCGGCGCTGGGCGTCGTCTTCGATGGAACCGTAGACATTGTCGCGCACCAGCCGCCCACCCTTCAGGTGGCGATCGCCCTTGCCGTTGTCACTGCTGCCCCGGAAGGTGGCCACTTCGATGATTTCACGGCCAAAACGCACATGCACCAGCTTGAAGCGACGGCCAATGATGCGGCTGTTGCGGAAGATTTCCCGCACTTCCTCCGGGCGGGCATCGGTGGCCACATCGAAATCCTTGGGGTGGCGGCCCAGCAGCAGATCGCGCACGCCGCCGCCCACCAGACAGGCCTGATAGCCCTGTTGATGCAACCGGCTGAGCACCTTGATGGCCGCGGAGGAAATGGCCTTTTCGTTCAGGCCCAGATCACGGGCCGGATGGCGGCGGAGTTCACCGACCGCCTGGCGGGGCTTGCCACCCAGTACCTGCTGACAGCGTTTGGCGAGGCGGGAAATCTGCTTCAGCATTTCAGCCAAGGCGCAGTTTCAACAGCTTGAGCAATGCCTTCGCCCGTTCTTCGCTGGCTTCCGCGTTGCCCAGCCCGATAAAGATACGGCTGATATCTTCCTGCGGGCGCACTTCCAGCAGGTAGATGGCATCCACGTCCCGGTACTTGGGCTTCCAGAACAGGAAGATGCGCGAGAACCAGCCACGCTGAATGGGTACACGCACGGTTTCCGCCACCTGGTAGCGGCGCTTTTGCGCATCCTTGCTCAGGACCTTCACGCCGATGCGCGGCAGGGCGAATCCGAGGCGGCGCCAGACACTGTCCGGCTGGTCGTGCACTTGCAGCACCTGGCTGACAAAACCCTCGGCGCTGGCACGGGTGGAAGCCAGTACGCGCGGCGGGCGCACATCCTCTCCCGAAAGCACGCCACGGGGGCCGGGCGGTACTTGATAGGCCTGAGAGGTGTCCGGCGCGTTCAGGCCTTCCGGCACGGTCAGTGGCGGCACACTTTCAGCCTGGGTGTATTCCGGCGTTGTCCGAAAGGTACTGCAACCGGCCAGAACCAGTGCAACCACGGGCAGGATCAACAATTTTCGCATCGTACCGGAACCATCTTGGATTCAAAGCGCCGCATTCTACTCCCTCTGCGGCCAATGGGAAACACCCGCCCATTCCGATCCATCGCCTGCACAGGTGCGGCAGAAAAGCGGCAGGCATGAAAAAGGCCGGATGACCGGCCTTTTTCGTTCACCTTTCGGGCGGATGGCCTCAGGAGAAGTTCGAGGCCACGAAATCCCAGTTGACCAGATTCCAGAAGGATTCCACATACTTGGGACGCGCATTGCGGTAATCGATGTAATAGGCATGCTCCCAGACATCGCAGGTCAGCAGCGGCGTGTCACCATCGGCCATGGGGTTGCCGGCATTGGAGGTGTTGACGATGGCCAGCGAGCCATCGGCCTTTTTCACCAGCCAGGTCCAGCCGGAGCCAAAATTGGTGGCCGCGGAGGTGGAGAACTGCTCCTTGAACTGGTCGAAGGAACCGAATGCCTGATCGATGGCTTCGGCCAGGGCACCGCTGGGCGCGCCACCACCATTGGGAGACAGGCAATTCCAATAGAAGGTGTGGTTCCATACCTGGGCGGCATTGTTGAACACGCCGCCAGCGCTGGTCTTGATCAGCTCTTCCAGGCTCATGTCCGCTTCCGGCTTGCCAGCCGTCAGGTTGTTCAGGTTGGTCACGTAGGTCTGGTGGTGCTTGCCGTAGTGATATTCCAGGGTTTCCGCGGAAATGTGCGGCTCCAGGGCGTTTTTCTCATAGGGCAAGGGGGGCAATTCAAAGCTCATGGGTTCTCTCCTGTGTTCTCGGTGTTCTTGGGGGTCGTCAGTGTAGAAGCTCCCGCCATCCTTGACAATAACCCGCTGGTAGGGGCAAGCGTAAACACATTGTTAATCCATGGCTGGCTATACTGTGCTGCCCTGAAAGGAGGAGCGTGATGGACGCAATTCGACGCATCGAGCAACTGGTTCAGAACCACCCGGTGGTGTTGTTCATGAAGGGTGACCAGCATCAGCCCCTGAGTGAAAGCTCCATGCTGGCACTGCGGGCGTTGAATGGCTGTACCGAACAAGTGTTTACCGTGGACATCACCCGAGACCCGGAAATCCGCGCCTTTCTACCCAAGTACGCCAATCTGGAAGGTTTTCCGCAGCTCTATCTCCAGGGCGAGTTGATTGGCGGCCACGAAGTGATGCAGGAACTGGCCGAACGAGGTGAACTCTGCCGCATGCTGGCCTCCATTCACCAGCAGTGGCAAAAAGCCAGTTAGGCCAGCCCGGGTTCCATGGCGGGCGTCAGCCCCGCCGCATGCCAGCGATTGACTACTTCACAGAACAGCGCCGCCGTCTGCTGCGTGTCATAGATGGCGGAGTGCGCGGCGTCATTGTCCCAGCCCAGCCCGGCTGCCTGCGCGGCCTTGGCCAGCACGGTCTGCCCGAAGGCCAGCCCGGCCAGCGAGACGGTATCGAAGGTGCTGAACAGGTGGAAGGGATTGCGCTTGATTCCCGTGCGGGCAATGGCGGCGTTGAGAAAGGCCAGGTCGAAGGCGGCATTGTGCCCCCCCAGTATGGCCTTCTGGCAGCCGGTCTGCTTGAGCGCCTCCCGCACAGGCTGGAAAATCTTTTTCAGTGCATCGCGCTCATCCAGCGCATTGCGAAAGGGGTGTGTCGGGTCGATGCCGGTTACTTCCAGCGCGCGCGGGTCGATGTTGGCGCCGGCGAAGGGCACCACATTGGCGGCAATGATTTCTCCCGGGTGGAGCCGGCCTTCTTCGTCCATGTGGATGATGCTGGCGGCAATTTCCAGCAGGGCATCGCGCCGGTGGTCGAAACCACCGGTTTCCACATCGATGACCACCGGAAGAAAGCCGCGAAAGCGGCGGGAGATTTGTGTAGGATCAGACATGCGGCGCAGAATACCCGATGGCCCTGCATCTCACAAGGCAGACAGAGAGCGGCTAAAATCAGCGCCGCACGGTCTTGACCAGCCAGGGCACAAAAGTCAGCACGGCAAACAACAGCAGCGCCGCCCCGACCCAGGGCATGAGAAAGACCACGAACAGGCCGATGATGCCGGCGGCCAGCCCCCAGGCCGGCAGATCGTCACGCGGGTGCGGTTTGCGGCCGATCCAGTGTTGCAGAATCCAGTGGTCCAGGCTGAGCTTGCCGGCGCCGTGAAAAATCAACGGCAACAGCATGATGGCAAACAGCAGCGGCAGCTTGAAGTTGCCGTAATCTCCCGCACTGATCACATAGCCCTGCCAGAGCTCGGCCAGTGAAGACCACTGCGCGGGCCAGTGCACGGCAGCCATGGCGATGCTGTCGACGATCAACAGCCCGAAGGCGGCAAAACGGGTGCCCAGGCCCAGTAGCAAAAGCACGCTGAACAGCAGCTCCGCGCCCATGGACAAATACCAGTTGATCTCCACCGGCAACAGATTGACCGGAAAGGGAAAGCCCATCTGCCAGTCCGCCCAGGGAATGCTGTCGAACCAGTTTTCTCCATTGAACTTGGCAAGACCGGCTTCCCAGAACTCCCAGGCCAGAATCAGGCGAAGCAGGAAGAAGGAAAGATAGCGACCCGTGCCTTCCAGTCTGGCGGTCAATTCCAGCCAGAGTCTTCGCATGCTTGTCATGTGCGTACTCCCAACAGGATGTCTCGATGCAGATAATCTTCCAGCAAGGAACGGGTAAAGGCCTGCAAGGCGGCCAGATCCTCCCGCCGCAGATGTGCGGCCAACCGCTCTACCAGTACCTGCCCTGAATGTCTGCCGGTTTCCATCTGCTGCAGCAGCCAGACCACGGTTTCATTGATCCAGGCGAATTGCACATCCAGGTTGCCATCCCTCCAGACCAGCAGCCAAACCGGTTGCGCCAAAGCCGTTTCCGGTTGGTAGTCCACTGATATTTCATGTACCGGCCATTGATAACTGAGTATCCAGGCCAATGGTGACAGAATCGGCACACCGGCCATCACATCCCCTTCAACCGACAGGCCCGGCTGGGCACGCAGGGATGCCAGGTCTTCCCGCGCCGCGGCCAGACCGATTTCCACCCATTCGTAGTGAGCCAGCTCCTCGCAGAAAGGTGGCAGTTGCAGGGATTCAGCATGTTCATGGAGGAACTGCATGAATTCCCGTGGAATTTCCGCAAACAATGGCGTTTGGCAGCGATGGTGAATCAGAAAAGCGTGGACCACTTCCAGCCAGCGATCTGCCAGCACTTCATGCAACACAGGGAAGTTGCTGGAAAGCAGGTCTTCCAGGTTGTTGAAGAACAGCGTTTCGTACACGGCCATCCGCTGCTGTGGAATCCCTGCCGGCACAGGCTGATTTTGCGGATCACGAATGCGGGCGGCAAAAGCCGCCTGGGTATGCTGAAAGGCTTTCATCCGGCGGTTCCCGACCGGCTGTTCCGGGCCGAGGCTGCTGTCTGCAGCTGTGCAATTTGCCCCACTTCCCGCAGCAACTCTTCCAGCGGCGGAAAGTTGAAATCCCGCTCCAGCAGCACCGGATACAACCCATGCTGCTCGAAGGCCTGGCTTTGCAACCGCCAGACCGGATCAATGACGGCGGCGCCATGGGTATCGATGATGAGGTCTTCTTCCTGCTGATAGTGGCCGGCAATGTGGCCGTAGCTGATGCGTTCTGCGGGGATGGCCCGTAGAAATTCATCCGCATCATAGCCGTGATTGACCGCGTTGACATGGATGTTGTTCACATCCAGCAACAGCTGGCAATCCGCCCGCCGCAGTACTTCCAGCAGAAATTCCAGTTCGGACATTTCCCCTTCCGGCATGGCATAAAAGCTGACATTCTCGATGGCCAGCGGCCTGCCGATGATCTCCTGGGTGCGGTGTATGCGTTCGACCACATGAACTACCGCCTCTTCGGTGAAGGGTATGGGCATCAAGTCATACAAATGCCCCTCATCGCTGCAATAGCTCAAATGTTCGGAATAGATGGCAATGCCGTGCTCGTCGAGAAAACGGCGCACCCGGTGCAGAAAGGCCTCGTCCAGAGGCTCAAAACCACCCAGCGACAGCGACAGGCCGTGAGCGACAAAGGGGAATTTTTCGGTGTAGCGCCGCAGGTCGGCCGCGAAACGGCCTCCCATGCCCAGCCAGTTCTCGGGCGCTATTTCGAAAAAATCCACCGGCAGAGCAGCATGCTCCTCCAACCAGGCATCCAGCGGGCCCACCAGGGCCCGCCGGAAACCCAGACCGGCACCATCAGGGTGTCGGTGCTTCATGGCAAGACTCAGCCCTTACCTTTCATGCTACCACCGCACTTGCCTTCGCCGCACTTGCCTTCCATGCCCTTCTGCTTGGCTTCCATTTTCTTTTTCTTCGCTTTCATATTGGCACCACACTTGCCTTCCTTCATGTTGGCACCACACTTTCCTTCTGCCTTCTTGGCTTCCTTGGCCTTCATGCTGGCACCACATTTGCCTTCGTTATGCTTCATATGCGCGGCACCACACTTGCCTTCGGCTTTTTTCTCGGCTTGTTCTTCCTTCATTTTACCGCCACACTTGCCTTCGGCATCGGCACGGGCATGCTGTCGGTATCCACCGTCACTCATCACATGGCTGACAAAGGGGTTGTCGGCCGCCTGTGACTGAGTTGCGACTCCTCCGGCCATAGCCATGCCTGCTGCGGTTGCCAGAATAGTTTTGGTATTGGTCTTGCTCGTCATGGTGATATCTCCATTGATGGTTGTGATGGAGGTTGCCCCTCCCGAAAAAACTTGTGCCTCAACAGACCACAGCTTGCCCTTTTTCATTACAGCACTGTGAAAACATTTTTCTGCTGGACACTCAGCACGCACCATCATACAGAACAAAAAACGGCAGCCAAGCGGCTGCCGAACGCTTCATGCCAGTTGAAGCCAGTATGCGTCATGGGCATGAAAAACCGGCCAGTTGGTACTGGCCGGTTATCGCTGCTGAATGCTTATTGCAGCAGACTCAACGCCAGCTGCGGGGAAGCATTGGCTTGCGCCAGTGTCGAAACCCCGGCCTGCTGCAGAATCTGCGCTCGGGTCATCCGCGCCGTTTCGGCGGCGAAGTCGGCATCCATGATCCGGCTGAAGGATGCGCGCTGTGCCTCCTGCATGGCCCGCAGGTTGGAGATGGTATTGTCCAGCCGGCTCTGGGAAGCACCCACAGTAGATAATTGGGTATTGAGCGTATTCAGCGCGGTATCGATAGCGGTAATGGCATTGTTGGCGGCGGTCGAACTGGAAATACCGGCTGTGAAGGCTGCACCGTTGTTCAAGGTACGTGCATCACTCAGGGACACGGTAATGGTCTCACCGGCATTGGCACCCACCTGGAAGGTGAACGCGCCTGCATTAGCTCCCACAATATTCAAGCTATTGAAGGAGGCCTGGGTGGCGATCCGGTCCAGCTCCGCATTCAGCTCACCGAATTCGGTATTCATCAAGGCCCTGTCAGCATTGCTGTAGGTACCATTGGCTGACTGTACCGCCAGCTCGCGCATGCGTTGCAACACACCGCTCATGGATTGCAGGGCGTTGTCGGCCACCTGCAGCAGGGAAATGCCATCATTGGCATTGCGCTCGGCCACACCCAGGCCACGGGCCTGGGCATCCATGCGAGTGGCCACGGCCAACCCGGCGGCATCGTCCTTGGCCATATTGATGCGCAGGCCGGATGACAGTCGCTGCATGGCGGTGGTCAGGTCACCCTGGGTACGCGCCAGGTTCTTCTGGGCGTTGATGGAAAACAGGTTGGTATTGACGGTTACTGGCATGATTCTCTCTCCGGGTCAGCAAGCCACAAGGCTCTTGACTGCTGTATCGGCCGATCTTCAACAATCTTTAGAACTTTTTTTCAGAAGACGCCCATTGCCGGCAAGCGGCAAAAAAACGGCAACCCGAAGGTTGCCGAAATGCTCACTTGTAGAGACTTTCATCCATCAGGCGAGTAAGCGCAAAGCCAGTTGCGGTGAGGCATTGGCCTGCGCCAGCGTCGAAACCCCGGCCTGCTGCAGGATCTGCGCTCGCGTCATCCGCGCCGTCTCGGCGGCGAAGTCGGCATCCATGATCCGGCTGAAGGACGCTCGCTGTGCCTCCTGCATGGCCCGCAGGTTGGAGATGGTGTTATCCAGCCGGCTCTGGGAAGCACCCACGGTAGACAATTGGGTATTAAGCGTATTCAGCGCCGTATCAATGGCCGTGATCGCTGCATTGGCATTGGCACTAGTGCCGATACCGTTAGCAAAAGCAGCTGGAGTATTAAGCGTTTGTGCATCACTGAGGGATACCGTGATGGTTTCGCCCGCATTGGCACCCACCTGGAAAGTGAATGTCCCCGCGTCAGCCCCAACAATATTGAGACCATTGAAGGAAGCCTGGGATGCGATTCGGTCCAGTTCAGAATTGAGCTCACCGAATTCAGTATTCATCAATGCGCGGTCTGTATTGCTGTAGGTACCGTTGGCAGACTGCACCGCCAGCTCGCGCATGCGTTGCAAGACGCCACTCATGGATTGCAGGGCATTGTCCGCCACCTGCAACAGGGAAACACCATCATTGGCATTGCGCTCGGCCACGGCCAGGCCACGGGCCTGGGCGTCCATGCGGGTGGCCACGGCCAGCCCGGCGGCATCGTCCTTGGCCATGTTGATGCGCAGGCCCGACGACAACCGCTGCATGGCGGTGGTCAGGTCGCCCTGAGTACGCGCCAGGTTCTTCTGCGCATTGATGGAAAACAGATTCGTATTGACAGTTACAGGCATGTCTCAGCCCTCCTCATTATTGCAGCAGGGCCAGTGCCAGCTGCGGTGAAGCATTGGCCTGGGCCAATGTGGAAACCCCGGCCTGCTGCAGAATCTGCGCACGTGTCATGCGGGCGGTTTCCGCAGCAAAGTCCGCATCCATGATCCGGCTGAAAGATGCACGCTGTGCCTCCTGCATGGAACGCAGGTTGGAGATGGTGTTATCCAGCCGGCTTTGTGCCGCACCAACCGTGGACAGCTGGGTATTGACGGTATTCAGTGCCGTATCCAGATTGCCCAGGGCGGTATTGGCGTTGGCAGCAGTAGTGATATCTCCAGCTGAAGCATTCACTGCAGTCGCATCCGCCAATGTCACGGAAATGGTCTCACCGGCGTTAGCACCGACCTGGAAAGTATAGGTCGCACCACCGTTGAGAATGGCCGTATTGTTGAAAGATGCCTGAGTTGCGATCCGGTCCAACTCCGTACTCAGCTGCTGGTATTCCGTATTCATCAGGGTTCGATCCGCGTTGCTGTAGGTGCCGTTGGCCGACTGCACCGCCAGCTCGCGCATGCGCTGCAGCACACCACTCATGGATTGCAGGGCGTTATCGGCCACCTGCAGCAGGGAAATGCCATCATTGGCATTCCGCTCCGCCATGGCCAAGCCACGGGCCTGGGCATCCATGCGGGTAGCCACGGCCAGCCCGGCGGCATCATCCTTGGCCATGTTGATGCGAAGACCGGAAGACAGCCGCTGCATGGATGTCGTCAAGTCTCCCTGGGTACGCGCCAGGTTCTTTTGCGCGTTGATGGAAAACAGGTTGGTATTGACTGTAACAGGCATTGTCTTGCCTCCTCTTGGGTTTCACAAACGGTGCCGGGTAGCTTGCTACAAGGCTCCTGACAGCTGATAACGGCCGCTTTCCAGCAAACTTTAGAACTTTTTTCAAAGATGGCAAATCTGCTCCGCTGGCGGCAAGCTACTGCCGCCTGAACCACGCAGCGGCAAGGTGCTAGAATCTTTCCCGGTTTTCTCGGGGGAGTGCATCTGTCATGTTGTGGGTAAAAGCCTTTCATATCGTATTCATGGTGTCCTGGTTTGCCGGGCTGTTTTACCTGCCTCGGTTGTTCGTCTACCACAGCATGAACCAGCAGCCGGAAGTGCGGGCGCAGTTGAAGGTGATGGAAAGGAAACTGCTGGGCATCACCCATGTGGCCGCCGTGCTGAACCTGTGTTTCGCCACCGCCCTGCTCTGGCTGGTACCAAGCTTTCTCGCTCAAGGGTGGCTGCATGCCAAGCTCGCGCTGGTGTCCCTGTTGTTTGGTTATCACCTGTGGTGCTGGCGACTGGTCCGTCAGTTCGCCCGTGATGAAATTCCACACGGGCATGTCTGGTTTCGCTGGTTCAATGAGGCGCCCGTAGTCCTTTTGATTGGCATCGTGCTACTGGTTGAACTGAAGCCCTTTTGACAACCCTGGTCGCAGCACGCACAGGCCCAGATCTTCAAAATGCTTGAAAAAAACCTTGTAACCACATGTTTTCAAGCGATAAATACTGGGAATTCTGTTTGATCGTGCTATAGTTCAGTCCAAATGCGCCATTGTTTCAGCGCTACAAATCATTGATGTGAGACCAAACCATGGAACACTTGCCCGGCCAAGCCGAAAACAGGCAATGGATCAGCGATATCAATCCGTCGTTTTTGCGCCATGCGCACCGACGTATCTTTCGCCTGGGTACCCGCTGCAAACGGCTGTGCAAAAACGGCTGGGACATCAACCTGGTTGCCGTGCTCCACAATGATACGGCCACGCTGGCAGGCCAATGTGGCAATGCGGGCCTGATCGATGAAAGCCATGCCCTGCACCAGCTGGAAAAAATGCTGGAGCGATTCCTGACAGAGCAGCGCCTGCCTTCTCGGGAGGAACTGGACAACATTGCGGAGCAATGTGACCGCTTGTTGAAGCTCGAGTCCGAACAGGCGCTGGACTTGACTGTTCAGGAACCTGATGTTGACAGCCCGGCTGCCACCACGCCATCCTCCAGTGCGCCTGTCAATGAAAATATGAAGCAGGCCAGCCATCCGGCAGCACCCGGGCCAGCCATTTCTCCTTTACCGGATGCCCTGCTGCTAAAACTACCCAGGGAACGTTGGCTGGATATCAGCCAGACATCCTCCGACGATAACGACAGCCCTATCGCCCCATCGCAGGCATCTGAAAAAACCGCTGCTGGTCCCGTCATTATTATTTGCCAGCCTGACAGGTTTTCCACAGCTTTTCTGCAATCACTTCAGGAAGCGGGTGTGGCCACGGAACACAGTGAAGATTGGGATCAGGCGCTAACTCTGGCCGAACAAAAGAACAGCACAGTCATCATTCTGCCAGCCGGGCTGGAGAGCGACCCTGCAGCCATCAAGGATGCCGTACAGCAATACAATCAGGGCCAGAAACAGCCCGTTCATCTGGTTGCCGTTGGGCAAAGCAGCGAAATCTCGGAACGTGTCCGCGCCATGCGCATGGGCGCCAAGCGCTATTTCACCGAGGAAACTCCCATTGAAGAGATTGTGACTGCCCTGGATGCATTGCGTGGTGAAGAACCCTCCGAAAAACCCCGGGTACTGGTGGTTGATGATGATGAGTCCCAGGCCCGTTTTGCCCAATCCGTGCTGGAAAAGGCTGGCCTGAATGCCAAAAGCATCACCCGACCCATGGAAGCGCTGGAAATTCTGGAGCAATTCTCACCCGACCTGATTCTGATGGATCTGTACATGCCTGAGATCAGCGGGGCGGAGCTGACCAGCCTGATCCGGGAAAATGAGCGTTTTCTGGGTACGCCCATCGTTTTCCTGTCCGGTGAGCAGGATGAAGAACGCCAGTTTGAAGCGCTGCAGATGGGTGGGGATGATTTTCTAGAGAAGCCTATCAAGCCCAAGCACCTGATTGCCGCAGTCCAGACACGTATTCAAAGGTCTAGAAAACTCAAGGCACGGGTAGAGGCTCATCCTGAAGCACCTTCCACAAGCAACAGCCGGCTGGCCATGATCGACCAGCTCAATGCCATGCTGGACGAAGCCGTCCTGGAAAAGCGTGCCTTCGCCTATCTCACATTGAAAAACCGCATTCATTTCAAGGAAAATCTGGGTTATCAGCATCTGGACGAGGGCATGGAAAAACTGCTGCAATGGATTCGCAAACATGCACCGGATGGTTGCACGGTGGCCCGATTCGGCGAATTCAACTTTGCGCTGCTATGCAGTGACCAGCATCGAGATGCCCTCCCGCATATGCTGGAGCAACTTTGCCAGAAGGCGCAGGCCCTGAACCTGCAAACTTCCGGTGCAGAACCCCTGCATCCTCAACTGGCCACCGGCCTGGCCTGGCTGGAAGACAATCCGCGCGATGCCGCCCGCATCATCGCCCAGGCCGAGAAAGCCGCGCACCTGGCCATGGAAAGCGGCCAGCTCATCCATCAGGCCACACCACTGACCCAGCAGCAAAAACCCGATAAAAATGAACAACATGTACTGGAACTGATTCGACAAAGCCTCGAAGAAGAAAGCCTGCAGCTGCTGTTCCAGCCACTGATCAATCTGAATGACAACAGCCAGGAACAATACCAGACACTGCTGCGACTGATGACGCCGGAACAGGATTTCATTCCCGCCGCCCGCTTCATTCCGGTTGCAGAAAAGCATGGGCTGATTCCCCGGCTGGACCGCTGGGTGATGAAACGCGCCATGGACACACTGTCACATCGTTGCCGCCTGAATCGTCCATTACGGCTTTTCGTCAACCAGTCCATCCAGAGCTGGACCCAGGGAGACATGACCGACTGGTTGCTCGAACATCTGCAACAAGCTGCCTTCAAGGGCAACCTGCTCTGCATCGAATTCAGCTGCACTCAGATGGGACCGGAATGGCTGAGTGATTTCGCCCCGCATCTGCAGCGCCTGCGTCAGGAAGGCATCCAGATCTCGCTGGCCCGTTTCGATGGTGAGAATGAGCACAAGCAGTTGGCCGAACAAATGAAACCCGATTACATCAAGCTGGATGCGATCGTGGTACAGGATGCTGTCTGGATACAACAGCTGCCGGAAGTCGTGGAATGGGCTCATCAACGTGGCAGCAAGCTCATCATTCCGCGTGTGGAACAAGCCATGGATGCAGCCAATTTCTGGACTTCGGGGGTAGATTTCCTCCAGGGCAACTTCATCCAGTCGCCAGACAGCAAACTGCAATTTGATTTCCAGGGCAGCGCATTCTGATCCAGGCCCAGGCTGTCATCGTGAAGAACAAAAGGTAATGCCGTGAACCAAGCAACAACACAAGGGTATCGATACCGTCAACTGATGCTCTGGGCGGGCACACCCTACGCCATCGTTTTTGACCTGATTCTGGCCGCTTCCCTGTTTTTCTATTTTCGCACCAGTCTGGGGCTTCCCCTGCAGGCGGGCGTGGGGCTGCTGGCACTGGTCGGTGTGGATCTGGTGCGGCTTGGTGTTTCCCTTTTCTGCAGAAACAGGCATGTACGCTGGTACAGAATCGCCACCACCACTCTCAACCTGTTCATCAGCACGATCTGGGGCATCAGTCTGCACTATCTGCTTGGAGAAGGCGGCAATCCCATGGTGATTTCCATGGCAGCCGGCATTCTGCTGGCCGGCTACATTCTGGCCTATTCGGTCTATTTCACTACGCTGGCCGCCGCCATCCTGCCCATGATGTTGCTCTTTTTCCATGGATTGATGACCCATACCAATCAGGACTTTCTCATTCTCAGCGGCTTGCTGGTAGCCGCTTCGCTGACCTTCTTTGGGTTCACCTACCGCATGCAACGCACTCTGGAGGCCATGGTGCAGCAAAACAGCGCCCAGGAAAGCGCTGTCCAGCTGCTGGAGAGCGAGAAAACCGGTATCGAAAACATCAACCAGCAACTGCAAAACGAAGTGCAACAGCGCAAGGAATACCAGGCAGAAGCAGAACGGCAGAAGAAGCGGGCGGAAGCGGCCAACATGGCCAAGGATGAGTTTCTCGCTACCATGAGCCATGAAATCCGCACACCGCTTAACGGCATCCTGCCCATTCTGGACTTGCTCAGCAGCACGGATCTGACTGTAGAGCAGAGAGACTATCTGGAAACTGCCATTGACTCCTCCCGTCACCTGCTGCGCATCATCGACGATATCCTGGATTATTCCAAGATTCAGGCTGGCAAGCTGGAACTGGAAATTGTTGGCTTGAACATCCGTGAAGTCATCCATTCCGTAGTTGAGCTCATGCAGCCCAACGCTGCTGCCAAGGGCCTGGAACTGCGCTATGAGATCGACCCCAACGTCCGTATGAACATGCGTGGTGACCCTATCCGGCTCAGACAGATTCTCAGCAATCTGGTCAGCAACGCCATCAAATTCACCGAACGCGGCTATGTACAGATACGCGTGGGCGTACAGCGGGAGCTGCCCAATCAGCAGGAACTGCTGTTTCAGGTAAAAGATACGGGTGTCGGTATCCAACCGGAAGTGCAGGGCAAGCTGTTCCGGCCCTTCACGCAGGCCGATGCCTCCACCTCTCGCCTGCATGGGGGTACCGGTCTGGGCCTGGTTATCTGCAAGCGGCTGGTCGAATTGATGGAAGGCAAGATCGGAGTCAAATCCGTACCCGGCAAGGGCTCGATTTTCTGGTTCCTGCTACCGCTGAAGAAAGCGCAGGGCGATGCCGCTCCCGCGCGCACTTCGCTCTATGGATGCAGAACCCTGCTGGTGGCACCCGAACACCATGAAGAGACCCAAAGCATCAGCCGGTTGTTGCAAGGCATTGGTCTGCAATTGCAACATGCCAGCCACGCCCAGGCCGCCATTAACATCTTGCAGAAACAACTCGATCAGGGGCGCTTCAGTGAACTGCTGATCATTGACCACCGGCAACTGGGAGAAGACACGGGCCGGCTTATACAGGCCATCACCAGCAACGATCAGCTTTCCTGGCTGCCCATCGCGGTGATTACCACACAGGAACAGGTCGAACCATTCCAGAGAATGGCCGGCAGCATAACGATACTGACCACCCCGCTGGATTCGACCGCCCTGGAAGACAAACTAAGCCTGACCCTGGGCATACTGGGTGGTGAAACCCTGCAAGGGTCGAGCACCAGACTCAAGCCACCGGACCGGCAGCCAGCCAGCGACACCGCTACCGATATCGCTGATCCTGGAGATACATCCGAACCCGCAGCCGAACCACCAGTATCTGTGGCACGCCCTCCATCCGTGCCTACCGATACTGACGCGCGCAAACCGTGCGCACTACTGGTGGAAGACAACCCGGTCAACCTGAAAGTGGCCGCCCGGCTGGTGGAAAACCTCGGGCTGTCTATCGACACTGCGGAAAATGGCCAGATTGCCCTGGACAAGATCCGCCGCAACCACTACGACCTTGTTTTCATGGATTGCCAGATGCCGGTAATGGATGGCTATCAGGCCACACGCGCCCTGCGCCAGAGAGAGAAACAGCAGGGCCTGGACCGCCTGCCCGTCATTGCCATGACGGCCAATGCCATGGCTGGTGACCGGCAAAAATGCCTTGATTCCGGCATGGATGACTACCTTTCCAAGCCCATCAAGAAAGACCTGCTGAACGAAGCCATACAACGATGGCTGGGCAAGCGGCGTAAACCTGCCGCCTCGTCCGCACGAAACAGCACTCAACCCATTGCTCGCCAACCCTCGCAAAGTGAGCAAGCCACGCCTCAGCCCCCCATTCTGGACGAGGGTGTGGTTTCCGACCTGCTGGATGTCATGGGCGAGGACTTCATCGATTTGCTGCAGGTCTATCTGCGTGACGCTCCGCTTCTGATTGCAGAGATTCGCAAGGGAGCGGCCGCCGGCCAAACCGATGCGCTGATTGCTCCTGCACACTCGCTCAAGTCATCCAGTGCCAATGTGGGGGCCATGCGCCTGTCTGAGCTGGCCAAGCGCATGGAACTGGCTGCGCGTCAAAACCGGCTGCAACAGCCACAGGCACTTGCACAGAAGATCGAACGAACCTTCTCTCAGACCGAACTGGCCCTGCAACGGCTCATGGGCACGGTCTAGCCGCTGCGCCCACATGCTCAAGCGACACCACTAACCTGTTTTCTCACCGGCCGGTGCTTGCGTACTCTCCATTTCTCGCAATAATCGTGCATGCTGTTCACGCAAACGGTCGGGGCATGCCTCCTGCACACCGGTATCCGGTAAAAAGGCGGACAGCATCATCAATGCCTGTTCATAGACTTCCCGCTTGAAAGGCACCACATGGGCCAGTGGATACCAGTAGTCCACCCAGCTCCAGCAATCAAATTCCGGCTTGTCATTACAGGCCAGATCCATATGGTGCTCCCCCGCGTTGAGACGAAGCAAAAACCAGATCTGTTTTTGGCCAATGCACAACGGACGATTGCCCTGGCGAATATGCCGCTTGGGCAGACGGTAACGCAGCCAGTCCGGCGTACATCCCAGCACCTCCACATGTTGACGCTGCAAGCCGGTTTCTTCTTCCAGCTCCCGGTACATGGCTTCCAGCGGGCTCTCGCCTTCATCCATGCCGCCCTGAGGAAACTGCCAGCCATCACGCCAGGTACGCCGAGCCCAGAATACCTTGCCGGCCCGGTTGGTCAGGATAATGCCCACATTGGCCCGGAATCCTTCTTCATCAATCATGGTGGCTCTTCAATTCAAAAAGATGCTCTATTTTGTACCATTTGCGGTTGGCACGAAACCAAAAGTGTGTGCTGAGCCGTCCTGTTGTCACCGTAAAGAAAAAGGGCGGCCCTGGGGCCGCCCTGATTTTCCTGATACAGGATTGGCTTTTAGAAGCGAATGCCATACTGGAAGTGCCAGTTCAACTGGCTGTGAGTCGTATTGATACCCGTCAGGGTGTTGGTTACGTCCACTTCCGGGGCATAGGCCAGCGCGACGCTGATTTCACTGGACTCACTCATCTGATAACCCAGACCCGCCATGTAGGTGTTCTCGATGGTGGCCGGGAACAGCGGATTGACATACTCATCGGGCACCGGGTTGCTGGCAAACAGCATGCCACCACGAAGCTTGAGTGCATCCGTCATGCGGTACTCACCACCCAGATTCACCACCAGCTGGTCATCCCAGTTCTGGAACATGGTGACATCCATGGCGGCACCAGCGAAAGCAGCACCCACCGGATCGGCCTGGGAACCATCTGCCTGGAAGCTGACCTTGAAGTCGGACATCACTTCAGACCAGTTCAGGCGCTTCACATCCATGGCAAAAGTCCAGGCATCGGTCGCTTCCCAGGCGACACCCACACCCACGATGGAGGGCCAGTTGAAATCACGCACGATAATCTTGCCATCCACATTGGCGGTCATGTTGGCCACACCCTGCGGTGTGTTCATGTCGATATTGAAGGAAACCGAAGCTTCATTGGTATCCAGATCGGAAACATTGGTACGCGAGTGGTAGAAGCCACCAATGGTCACTCGATCGCTGGCCTTGTAGCTGAAGCCCAGCTTGTAGCCAAAACCGGTACCAAAGGCCTGACCGGTGAAATCACTGTCATTGCTGAAATCGAAACGCGCCCAGTTCACATCGGCAATGGCGCCCATGCCCACCAGTTGCAGGAAACCATTGACCATGGAACCGGATGCCACACCCATGTTCTGCAACTGCGGGTTGGCAAAATCCACAAAGCTGTTGCCATCCAGATCCATCTGCAGATCCAGGCCGGCCCAGACATAATCCAGCTGAGCCGCCAATGTCAGACGGTCAGAAGCCTGGAAAGCCAGAGGAAACATCACCCGGCCCACACTGGCTTCGGAGCGCACTTCCTGACCACTCAGCGGCACGGGCTGCTGCATCATGCTCAGGCCGCCGGAAAACAGGTCACCCATGCCGGCACGCCCGTATTCGGTACCCATGCCCCCTTGGGCCATCAAGGCAGCACCCCAGACCAGATTGCCATCACGACGCATGTAGCCCATGCCCGGCATGAAATAGGCCGTACCATCAGAATCGGTGCTTACACCATAGGACGGCACGGAAGAAGTGATGTCCGGAGAAAGAATGGTCAAGCCCACACCGAACATGCTGTCACCATCCTCCTTCAGGGATTCGGTCAACATGGCCGGGTTGTTCATGACAGCAGCAGCCCCCACATCCAGTGCCGTACCGGTACCACCCATGCCCACGGAACGGGTGCCATAGCCTTCCAGCTGCATGCCGGTGGTAGCCCAGACGGATGTGGACAGTGCCAGCATCACGGAAGCGGTCAAAAGTTTCTTTTGCATAGGTACTCCCCCAGAGTATCGTGTTGTTGACGAAATGATTACATTTGGTTCAGCTGCATCATACCTTGGTTTTGCAGTGAGCAAATACACCATTGGGGGTGATTTCAAACAACCCGAGATAAAAATGCAAGCTTTTGATGTACAACAACTTTTTATTAGCTTTCTATAAATTAGAATACTCTTATTAAACAACTCTCCCAACAAGAGGCTTGTTTTCCGCCCGGTCGCACCCTATCTTTGCACGCAACTCCAATCAGGAACCCGCACATGAGTGAAAGCAAACATTGTCGACTGCTGATCCTGGGCTCCGGCCCGGCCGGCTATACCGCCGCCGTCTACGCGGCTCGCGCCAACCTCAACCCCGTGCTGGTCACCGGCATGGAACAGGGCGGACAATTGATGACCACCACCGATGTGGACAACTGGCCTGGTGACCCGGAAGGGGTACAGGGCCCGGAACTGATGCAACGCATGCAACAGCACGCGGAGCGCTTCAACACCGAAATCATCTTCGACCACATTTCCGAGGTGGATCTGGGCCAGCGCCCGTTCAAGCTCAAGGGTGACAGCGGCAGCTACACCTGCGATGCCCTGATCATCTGCACCGGCGCTTCCGCCAAGTATCTGGGGCTGCCCAGTGAAGAGGCCTTCAAGGGCAAGGGTGTTTCCGCCTGCGCCACCTGCGACGGATTCTTCTATCGCGACCAGCCGGTGGCCGTCATCGGCGGTGGCAATACCGCCGTGGAAGAAGCCCTGTATTTGTCCAACATCGCCTCCAAGGTGACCGTGGTTCACCGCAGGGACAAGTTCCGCTCGGAAAAGATTCTGGCCGACCGCCTCATCCGCAAGGCTGAAGAAGGCAATGTGGACATTGCCTGGAACCATGTACTCGATGAAGTCCTGGGTAACGATCAGGGCGTGACCGGCATCCGCATCAAGCATGTGGAAACCGGCGAAACGCAGGAAGTGCCCGTGCAGGGCGTGTTCATCGCCATCGGCCATGCGCCCAACACCGCCATTTTCGAAGGCCAGCTGGAAATGGAACACGGCTACCTCAAGGTTCGTGGCGGCTCGGAAGGCTTTGCCACCATGACCAGCGTACCCGGTGTCTTTGCCGCCGGGGATGTGATGGATCATGTCTATCGCCAGGCCATTACTTCCGCCGGCACCGGCTGCATGGCCGCATTGGATGCCGAGCGCTTTCTCGACGCCGAGGAAGAAAACGCCTGATTCATGCCCGTTCAATGGCTGAACGGACTGGATGACATCCCCCCCGGGCAATGGAATGCCCTGGCGGCGAACAACCCCTTTGTCCAGCATGCTTTCCTGCAACAGATGCAGGCCACGGGCAGTGCCTCACCGGAAAACGGCTGGCAGGCCAGTCACTGCGTGTTACAGGAAAACGGGCAGCTGCAAGCCGCGTCACCATGCTGGGTCAAGCACAATTCCCACGGTGAATTCGTCTTTGACTGGCACTGGGCTGATTTCTATCAGCGTAACGGCCTGCCCTACTACCCCAAGCTGCTGATCGGCTCACCCTTTTCTCCCGTGCCCGGCCCGCGCCTGCTGGCCAACAACGCAGGGGATGCGCAAATTCTGATTGCAGCCCAACTGCAACTGGCGGAAGAAAAAGGCTACTCCGGGGTACACTGGAACTTCCTCCGGCCACGGGAAGCACAGTGGCTGGACGAGGCACAACCCGCACTGATCGCCCGTCTGCAATGGCAGTTTCACTGGTTCAATCGCGGCTATGAAGACTTTGATCATTTCCTCTCCACGCTCAAGCGCAAACGGCGCAAGAACATCCTGCAGGAAAGACGCCGTCTGAAAGGCTATCGCTTTCAACGCGTGCAAGGCCATGAAGCCACCGCGGAGCAATGGGCATTCGCCTGGCAGATGTACCGCCGCACCTTTCTGGAAAAGGGCAATCCGCCCGCCATACAAGCCCGCTTGTTCCCGGCAACGGCCTCTGATCTGCAATACCTGCTCATCTTCGCCCTGGAAGATGAAATACCCATCGCCTGTGCCATCTTTCTGCAAGGCGGCGGCACGCTCTATGGCCGCTACTGGGGCAGCCGCAAAAAGGTGCCGGGACTGCATTTCGAAACCTGCTATTACCAGGGCATCGAATACTGCATCGAGCAGAAACTGGCACGCTTTGAGCCCGGTGCCCAGGGGGAACACAAGATGGCCCGGGGCTTTCTGCCGGTACCCTGCTGGTCGCGACATTGGCTGCGCCATCCGGAGCTGGCCGAAGCTGTGCGAAAACACACGCAAATGGAAACGGAAATGATGCTAAGCTACGGAGCTGAACTGGCTGAACACCAACCGTTTCAGGATAACCCGCTGCATGATCCCATGGCTCTCGGCTGAACAGGCACCCCGTTTTCCCCGGCATCTGCCGGACAACGAGGAATACCCCGGCTTGATTGCCGCAGGGGGCGCGCTGACGCCGGAATGGCTGGAGGCCGCCTACAGCCAGGGGGTGTTTCCCTGGTACAACCGCAACGAGCCCATTCTCTGGTGGTCTCCCGACCCGCGGGCCGTGCTGTTTCCGGAAGCCTTGCACCTGCACCGCCGTTTTCTCCGCTGGCTGAAATCCTGTACCTGGACGGTCACCATTGACCAGGCCTTCGCCGCCGTCATCAAGGGCTGTGCCGAACCACGCAAGCAACAGGCCGATACCTGGCTCAACCCGGCCATGCAACGGGCCTATATTCACCTGCACCAGCTGGGCAAGGCGCATTCTTTTGAAGTCTGGGACGGTCCCAGGCTGGTGGGCGGGCTCTACGGCCCCAACCGTGGGCAGGTATTCTTCGCCGAATCCATGTTTTCTCGGGAAAGCAATGCCTCTCGCGTGGCGCTGACCGCCGCCTGCATTCGCCTGCGCCAGTGCGGATTTCGCCTGATCGACTGCCAGATCATGAACCCGCATCTGACCGCGCTGGGCGCCTGCCACATTCCCAGAGACGATTTTCTGCGCACCATTCGCAACCCGCGCCCCACTGCCCGGCCCGGTGATTGGCAATGGGTAATGCCCGCCCGCGATTTGCTGGCACACTGGCCATTCCATGGTCGGAACGAGGTTCACGACACCTGAACGGCAAAAAATCCGCTACCAGTTACCGATTCCGGATGCAATCAAGGCTATAATCCCCCGTTCATTTCCGACAACAGCATCACCATGAGCCAGCAATTTCTGGAATTTGAACAGCCCATCGCCGAGCTGGAAGCCAAGATTCGCGAGCTGCAATATGTCAGCAGCGACAACGCCATGGATCTCGAAGACGAAATCCGGCGGCTGCAGGACAAGTTGCAAAGCAAAGCCCGGCAGATCTACGAAAACCTCACGCCCTGGCAGGTGGTACAACTGGCCCGCCATCCACAACGGCCCTATACCCTGGACTACATCCAGCATTTGTTCACCGATTTCGAAGAGCTGCATGGCGACCGCAATTTTGCCGATGACAAGGCCATGATCGGTGGTGTCGCCCGCCTGGACGGCCAGCCAGTCATGGTTATTGGTCACCAGAAAGGACGGGACACGAAAGAGAAGATCCGGCGCAATTTCGGCATGCCCCGCCCGGAAGGCTACCGCAAGGCCCTGCGCCTGATGAGCATGGCCGAACGTTTTCACATGCCCATTCTCACCTTTATCGACACACCGGGTGCCTACCCCGGCATCGGCGCGGAAGAGCGAGGCCAGAGCGAGGCCATCGCCAAGAACCTGCAAGTCATGTCTGGCCTGCGGGTGCCCATCCTCTGCACCGTCATTGGCGAAGGCGGCTCCGGCGGCGCGCTGGCCATCGGCGTGGGGGATGTCACCCTGATGATGCAGTACAGCACCTACTCGGTGATTTCCCCGGAAGGCTGTGCCTCCATCCTGTGGAAGAGCGCGGAAAAGGCACCGGATGCGGCCGAAACCCTGGCCATCACCTCCGACCGGCTGTCCGAACTGGGGCTGGTGGATGAAGTCGTTCCGGAACCTCTGGGTGGCGCGCACCGCGCACCGGAAACCGCGGCCCATAGCCTGAAACAGGCCCTGTGCCGCCATCTGCACCGCCTGCAGGAACAAACCCCGGAAGATCTGGTGGAGCAGCGCTACCAGCGCCTGCTGAATTACGGTGTGGTCAAGCACTGAACTGCCCGACCACCCCACACCCGAAGCACTGGCCCGCTGGCTGGCGCCTTTCGACTGCCAGCGCTGGCTGGTAGCCTTCAGCGGCGGTGCGGATTCCACCGCCCTGCTCCACCTGCTGCATCGGATGGAAAAGCCTCACCCGCCCCTCCACGCCATCCATGTCGACCATGGTCTGCAAGCCGCTTCGGCAGACTGGGCGCGGCATTGCCGGCATGTCTGCGCAGCACTGCACATCCCGCTGACCTGTATCCGGGTGCAGGTGGAACCCAATGGTATGGGACTGGAAGCCGCCGCCCGTCAGGCACGCTACCGTGCTTTTGAACAGGCGATGACTCCGGGCGACGGTCTGCTGCTGGCCCACCATGAAGACGATCTGGCCGAAACCCTGCTGCTCAATCTCTTTCGCGGTGCCGGCCTGCACGGCCTGAGCAGCCTGGTTCCGGCCCGCGCTTTTGCACAAGGCATGCTGTTGCGCCCCCTGCTGGGCATGAACAAGGCCGTCCTGCAGCAATGGCTGCGTACACAGGGCATCCACTGGCTGGAAGACCCCAGCAACGCGGACAACCGCTACCGGCGCAACTGGTTGCGCCACCAGCTGCTGCCCCAGATTCGGCAACACTGGCCACAGGCCAGCCAGCAGATCGCCGCCAGTGCCCGGCACCTGCTGGAAAGCCGCCAACTGATCGACAGGCTGGCCGAATCCCGACTGAATGACCTGTATAGTTCCGAATTTCCCCAGGCGCTGGATTGTCAGGCGCTGTCGTCCCTGCAACCGGCGCTGCAACGCCAGTGCCTGCGCCTGTGGCTGAAAAACCGGCAGGGCCACTACCCCAGCCGTGCCAAGCTGGATGAAGTCCTGCGGGCACTGCGTGATACACGGCCACACTGGCGCATTCCCTGG
>WFUE01000212.1 GCA_015485125.1 Lysobacterales bacterium
GCTCCCTGCTAGGTGGCAGTCTGGATCTTGCCGCTGGTTCAAGCTGGACGCCCGTGGACTGGAGCTGCACGGATGATGGTATTGCCAGCTGTGATCTGGCCGGGGACACGGGCGCCATGCCCAGTCAGTCGATTACCCTGCCGCCGGGCAGCGTGCTGACCTTTGTCTTCAATGGTGATATCGACCCCGGTTTCATCAACCAGGTGCTGAACCTGACCGCCACCGGCGTGACGGAAACCGGTGCCATCGAAAATGATCCGGCGGACGATATGGCGCAACTGGATATCACCATCACGGGTGAGTCGGATATCGAGTTGACAGCAACCCTGGACAGCACCTGGGTACCGGGCACTTCCACCCAGATCGTGGTCAATGTGGTCAACCATGGCCCCAGCCACAGCAATGACAGCACGCTGGAGGTGCTGGACATTCCCGCGCCATTGCTGATCAATAACGCGGCCTGCACGGCGGCCGGTGGTGGAACCTGTCCCTTCACGGGCAACACGCTGCCAGCCCTGCCTGCCAGCTTCAGCTTGCCGGTGGGCGGCTCCATCCAGATCCAGATCGACGGTGCCCTGCTGTCTTCCACGCTCCAGGCCAATGCCAGCTTTACCGCCACGGCGCGTGAAGACCGCAGCCCCGCGGATGATGTCACCGATCCGGATGGGAACAACAACACCGTTACCACGGCGGTACTGATTCAGCCCACAGGCGATCTGAGCATCACTGGCATGAGCGACTCGGAAGACCCCTACGACACCCTGGCCAACAATAACCAGCCCTTGAGTTACACCATTGACTGGTTGATGAACGGGCCATCGGATGCGGTCAATCCGGAAATCCTGATTACCGTGACCAGCGGATTGGTTCTGCAACCGACGCCAGGCTGTGTGCAGAACGGCAACCAGATTGCCTGTGCCCTGCCGGATACCACGGTGGCCAACATGCCGGCCAATGGCAGCGTGACCCTGCCCTTCGATGCCAGCGGCCTGACGGTGGGTCAGGGCACGGCACGGGCGGAAATTCAGGCGCTGCAGGTGGACAGCTTCCCGGCTGACAATGTGGCGGAAGAAATCACCGTCTTCGAGCCCAGCGTGGATCTGGAGACCTATCTGACCCAGGCGCCGGCCTATCTGGTACCGGGAGACAGCTTCAGCCTGGTATTCGAGGTGGAAAACCACGGCTCGGCGGATGTGGGCACCTTCAGCCTGCAGATCGATCTGGATCAGAGCCTGCTTTCTTCCGGCGTCCAGCTGGATCTGAGCAATTGCCCGTCCTGTAGCCAGAGCGGCAGCAATCCGGTGGTGGTGCAAGGCCCGATCAACGGGCTGGAGCGGCCATCCGTGGGCCTGACGGCCACGCTGGACGCCAATCTGGATGTCAGTGTCAACGGGCAGCTGGATGTCACCGGCACCGCCACGGTGGTACTGGGCGCGCCGGACAAGGATGGCAGCAACAATGTCATCCAGCGCAGCCTGACCATTTCCGATACCCGTTTCGCGGACGGCTTCGAGGATCCGGCGCCATGAACGGCAAGATGGTACTGATCGGCGTGGCCTTGTTCGCCGCCGGCTACGGTGTGGCCTGGCAGCAGTTTCGCCCGCCAACCGAGGCACCGAAGGTGGCGGAAGCGGACATCCTCGCCCGCGTGGGTGATCGCCTTATCACCCGGCAGGATTTCGACCGGGTCATGCAGTTGCGCCGTGCGCGCAGCCCCATGCTCTACCGGGATCGCCAGCAACAGGAAGGCCTGTTGGCGGAACTGGTGGAGCGGGCCAGCCTGCTGGAAGCCGCCAGGAAGGCCGGCGTGGCCGATGACCCCTATGTGCAGGAAGCCTGCGACCGGGCGAAGATCAATCTGTTCGTCAAGGAGAAAGTGGAAAAGGCGTTGGCCGATACCCGCCTGACGGATGAGGAAATCCAGGACTATTACCAGCAACACCAGGATGAATTCGCCATACCGGCCCGTTACAAGCCGGCCATCATCCTGCTGGCTGCGCCACCGGATCAGCAGGACGAAGCGGCCTGGGCCCGTTTGCAAAAACAGGCCGAAGACATCCTGCAACAGGCCCGGCAATTGCCGGAGGACCTGACGCACTGGGGTGATCTGGCCCGCACCTATTCCCAGCATCGCGCCAGCCGCTATCAGGGAGGAGCCATGGCCTGGGTCAACCCGCTGCAGAAGGGCCATGCCGCCTTGCCCGACAAGGTACTGGACGCGTTGTTCGCCCTGAAGACGCCGGGAGAAATCGCTCCACCCGTGCGTACCGACAAGGGGCTGTTTCTGGTGCGGTTGCAAAACCATGAACCGCCCCGGGCCCGTGGGCTGGACGAAGTACGCCAGGCACTGGCCTATCGCCTGCGGCGGGAAAAACGGGAACAGATGAAACAGGCTGTCCTCGAGAAATATCTGGGTGCCCAGGCCGTGCAAAGCTGGCCCGAGCGTCTGCAAGCCAAAGAAAACCAGGACAAACCGGCCGGTGGTCCACCTGCAATGCCCGGCCATGCCCTGACCAAGGAGTTGAAGCAATGAATGTAGCCAAGAGACTGATCCAAACCCTGCTGGTGTCCGGCACCGCCCTGGCCTGGAGTGGCCTGGCGCTGGCCGCCTCCATCTCTCAAACCATTACATTGCATCCGGGCTGGAACGCCATCTACGTGGAAGTGGAACCGGATGAAAACCGCATCGACCGCATCTTTGCCGATGTGCCGGTGGCCAGTGTCTGGCGCTGGATTCCACCCCAGGCCGGCGCCGATTTCGTGGCGGATCCGGCTGAAGGGCTGCTCAGTTTCGATGGCTGGTTCGGTTATTTCCCGCCCAAGCGGCCGGAATCCTTCCTCAATAACCTGCACCGGCTCAATGCCAATCAGGCCTACCTGGTGGAAGTGGAGGGTACCGCCAACCACAGCATCACCCTGACCGGCAAGCCCGTGTTCCGCCGCAAGGCCTGGGCCACCGATGGCTATACCCTGACCGGCTTCGAGGTGGATGAAAATAATCCACCCAGCCTGGGAGATTACTTCGAGAACTCGCCGGCCCATGCTGACATGCTGTTTTTCAAACTGTCCGCCGATGGTCGCTGGCAGACCGTGCAGAGCCCCTACGGCGAAACCATCAACCGTGGCGAGGCCTACTGGGTGTATACCCAAGGCAGTTCCCAGTGGCAGGGGCCGCTGAATCTGGATATCGACGGCGGTGATGCGCTGGACTTCAACACCACGCAATCCAAGGCCACCATTGTCATCGCCAACGACAGCACCGCCGATGCCACGGTGACCTTCAACCGGGTCGCCGGTGATACCACGCCGCTGGGCTATGAACTGGAAGACCCCGGTACCCAGCAGCTTTCCTACCCGGACCTGACCGATGGCTTTCCACTCAACATGACCGCCGGCCTGAACAAGATGTTCACCCTGGCGGTGCGGCGGGGGGAATTCACCCAGGACAGCTACGAAGAAATCATCGAACTGAACAACGGGCAGGGCTTTGTGCGTCGTTTTCTGCTTAGTGCCGAGCGTACCCAGCCCCAGACAACCACGGCGGCTTCCCGAGGTGGCCTGAAGGCGGTAACCGCTGTAAACCCATACGCCGGATTATGGATTGGGCAGGTTGCCGTGGATGCGGTTTCCGAATCTCAGCAAGCGGGCGTAACACCCAAACCGACGGCACAGAAGTTCCCGCTGAAATTCCTGTTTCATGTGGATGCCTTCGGGGAAATCAAATTGCTGAAGGAAGTATTTCTGATGGAAACCGCACCGGTATTCGCACCCAGTGTCAATGACCCGACTCTGCAAGAAATTGTGACCCCGCCCAGAAAAGTCATCTTGACCGATCCGGCATTGATCGCCAACTACACGGGGGTTTCCTTGCGGGATGGGCAGTCGGTCGGTCGCAGACAAAGCACCGTGGCCTATGATTTCCCCGGCAACGAATGGCCAATGACCGGTACCTTTGCCGTCAATCAGATCATGCAGACCACCCTGGAGTTGGCACCGGATTTCCCCACCAACCCCTTCCTGCACAAATACCACCCGGACCATGACAACCTGGATGCCCAGTTTCTGCAATACCGGGAAGAGGCCTACCGGGTCACCCGCAGCATGAAGTTTACCTTCACGCCCACGGTGCCGGATGGCGGCTCCACGCCACCGGAATGGGGCAGTGAGATGATGGGTGGCACTTTCGAAGAAACCATCACCGGTCTGCACAAGAACCCGATTTTCGTTTCCGGAACCTTCAGGGCCGTCCGGGCACTGCCCAACACCACCCTGAATCAGTGAGAGGGAGAGCAGCATGAGCATTCTGAACAAAACCCTGAAAGCCGTACTGATCACCACGGGAATCTTGCTGTGTACACAGGCCTGGGCCAAATGGCCGGTCGGATTCGGCGGTTCCGGTGACGATACCGGCCGTATCGTGCGCGTGGGCAGCAGCGGTGATGTATTTGTTGCCGGCAATTTCAGCAACAGCATGCAGGTGGGCAATGTCACCCTGAGCAGCACCGGCGGGCAGGACTTTTACGTGGCACGACTCAGCAGTTCCGGCAGCGTGCTCTGGGCTGCGCGCTTCGGTAATTCCGCCAGTGACAATCTGGTGGACATGGTGCTGGACCCTTCGGAAAACATCTATCTCACCGGCGAATTCAGCGGCACCTTGCGCGCCAGCGGCCAGCAGGTGGTATCAGCGGGCAGCATCGACATTTTCGTCCTCAAGCTGGATGGCAGCGGAGCCACGCAGTGGATCACCCGTGCTGGAGGAACCAGCGAGGATCGTGTGGGCGGCATTGCCCGCATGGTCGGTGACCAGAACCAGATTCCCCCACAGCCAGACCGTTTATTGCTGGTAGGGGGGTACAAAGATAATTTTAGTATTCCTGACAGCATTGATCCGTACCCAAATAACGCCAATTCCA
>WFUE01000213.1 GCA_015485125.1 Lysobacterales bacterium
CCACAGTGGTGCCGCGGCGGACTTCGGCGCCCGGCTGGACAGCTACAACCTGCTCAACGCCAGCCTCATCCTGCCTTTCAACGAGCACTGGAAAGGCCGCATCCGCCTGGACAACCTGGGCAATGAAGACTACGCCCTGGCCTATGGCTACAATACGCCCGGCCGCAGCGTGATGTTCTTCATCGACTATCAGTAAGCTGCCCGGCCGTTCAGGCACCATAAAAAACCCCACGGGCCAGCAGGCACGTGGGGTTTTGTTTTGCCTTGCGCATACGCTAGCGGATTCGGCGCACCTTGGTGGTCGCGTTATAGCCCTTCACCTTCAAGCGCCAGCTGCCGAACATGGCCGGCTCGATGGTTACTTCCGGATTGTCCAGCTTCACCTTGAACACGCCACCACCGACCTGCTCCCAGACCTGGCCGTTGGCCAGCTCGAAACGGGTGTTGCCACGCCAGCCGGTGAACTGGCCGGGAATGGTACTGACGATGGGGCGGTCATCCACCGGCTCCTTGAAACCACGGCGATCTTCCGTGCCAGGCACCGTGGTCACCGCTTCCGCCGGCAGGCGGCCTTCCGGCATTCTGGCCGCGATCCAGGCATTGAGCCGGGCCAGCTCTTCCGGGCTCAGGCGGTTCAGCCCCGCCGCCTCGAACTCCGCCTGGGTCATCTGTTCTTCCAGCGAGCTGAACGGCGCGGCCTGGCCGGCCCAGGGCAACAGTAGACAAGCAGCCAGTGTGAGCCGTTTCACAGTTTGAACACTTTTACGAGAAATCATCATCAAAACCTCAGGTAAGGCACTGAAAACTGTGCATCTTTACCTCATTGTTAACAACTGATGTCTGCCGGCTCCGTATAATCCGCCGCAAACGTGAATCCTGACTGGCCCAAGACAACGGCCAGAAACAAGCGGAGTAGATTGTGACCAAAAAAAGCGCTGTTGCCAATGCCATTTTCTGTGGCCTGACCACGCTGAGCGCACACGCATTGCCTGTGCAGATCAATGATGGCGCGCCTTTCAACCTGGCCAACGAACAGATCGATTATGACCCGGCCAGCACCACTCTGACCATGCGCACACCCACCGCCGAACCAGCCCTGATCTGCGCAGATCTTAATCAGTCCGCCACCACCGGGCCATCCGTGGATATCGTCAATCCCAGTGACCTGACCGGCATCAACAACTACACCCGTTTTTACGGCTTCGACCAGATCGAATACCAACCTACCGGCACCACGGTTGTAATCCAGCATACCGGACTGGAATGTTATGTCATCGACAGCAGCAGCACGACCCTGATCGGCCCCTATGTGCCCCCACCTGCGGCACCGGTCATCACCGTAGGCGGCAGCGATCCAGGCCCCAGTCTGGCCGTGGATGTTGCCAGCGGAGGGATCTATCTGGAGACACTGGGCGTGACCACGACGGAGACACCCGTTACCTGGAGCCTGAGTGCCGCGCCAACCCAGGGCAGCGCCACCATCGACAGTGCCAGCGGCCAGCTGCAATACGTCGCCCCCAGCGCATTCCCGGCCAGTGATTCGCTGGAGGTGACCGTTACCGACAATATCGGTGGCACCGACACCCTGACCTTCAACTTCACCATCACCGACCCTTCCGGTGACACCATCTTCTCCAATGCCTTCGAAGGCGGCATAGCCAAGCACGCGCAGTCCAGCCAACCCGGCACAAAAGCGGCCAACGGCACTGGCCTGGCCACCGATGCCGCCGTCAGCGTCAGTACCTGCACCACCAATAACGCCTGGGACCGTCCGGGTGACGGCCAGCCTTTCTGCTACCAGATCACCGTCAGCAACAACGGTACACAGGACCTCAGCAATGTGCATGTACGCGAGCAATTCCCGCTGGATGCGGCTACACCCGTGAACACCTTTACCGTTTATGGCGATATCGGCGAAACCGTAGAGCCTACCTGCACGGGTACAGCCTGCCCCGGCACGGTGGACGCATGGGCCACCGTCATTCCCAGCCTGCCAGTCGGCGAAAGCGTAACCCTGGAGCGCGTGCGCACCATCCACATCCCCACACCCAACACCGACCCGCTGATTTTCCACGCGGCCGTGTTTGTAGCCGGGGATGAAGACACCAGCAACAACGCCCTGCGTGTGGCCGTGCAGCAGAACGCCGCCCCGACCATCACCGACCCGGAAGCAGATGGCGATGCAGCCACCACCGTGAGCATGGATGAAGATGGCAGCCCCACGGCATTCAACATGGCCAACCTGCAGGCGACCGACCCGGAAGGCGATACCCTCGTCTGGAGCATTGCCACTGATGCCAGTAACGGCAGTGCCAGCATTGATGCCAACACGGGCGCCGTCAGCTACAGCCCCAACCTGAACTACAACAACGATGCCAATACCCCCGACAGTTTTGTCGTGCAGGTGGACGACGGCTACGGTGGTACGGATACCTTCACCGTCAATGTGGTGGTCAATCCGGTCAATGACGCGCCGGAAGCGGTGGATTCCCTCGTAAGTACGAATGAAAGTACCAGTTACACTTTTGCCGCCACGGATTTCGGTTTTACCGATGTGGATGGCGACAGCCTGGTGCAAGTTGACATCACCAGCCTGCCTTCCGCTGGGCAATTGCTGTATAACAATGCCAGTTTTACCCCACCCACCAGCATCCCCGCCGCAAATATCGGCAGTCTGAAGTTCACGCCCGCCTTTGGTGCCAGTGGCAGTAACTATGCCAGTTTCCAGTTCCAGGTCTCGGACGGCCAACTGACTTCCAGTGCGGCTGCCACCATGACCATTGATGTGATTGGCGTCAATGATCCACCTATCGGGGCCAATGGCAGCATCAGCACCAACGAGGATACAGCCTATGCTGCCTTCACCACGGCAACTTTTGGTTACAGTGACCCGGATGGTGATCCCATGTCCACTTTGTTTATTTATACAGCGCCTCAGTACGGCCAACTGGCCGTCAATGGCAATGCCATTGGTCAGGGTGCACTGGTGGCCGCATCCGACCTGGCCAACTTGAGCTATACACCCAACAGCAACTACAACGGCAGCGACAGCTTCGACTTTCTGGTCAATGACGGAAGCGTCTACTCATCCAGTACGTACACCCTGAACATCACCGTCACCCCGCAGCCAGATGCACCGGTGATCGTACAATCCGACGGTATCACTCCCTATGGCAGCAGCCAGAGCTGGACGGTTTCATCCACGGCCGTGGATACCTGGAACCTGTATGTCAGCGACCCCGATGTGGGCGATACGGCAAACTGGTCCGTCAGCAATAACCCCAGTGGCAATGCCAGTATCGACAGCAATGGCCTGATTTCTTTCGATGCCACGGGCATGAACCCGGGAGATACCACCAGCTTTGCAATCACGGTCACCGATGGAGACAGCCTGACCGACACCCTCACTTTCAATGTGACGGTTAATACTCCGCCACAGATCACAGACAGCAATGGTGTCGTGCAAAACTCACCCTATGCCTGGACAGTCAGCACGGCCAACGCGGCCAATACCCTGGACTTGAATGCCACCGACCCGGACGCGGGTGATACCGCCACTTGGTCTATCAGCACGTCACCGACCTTGGGCAGTGCGAGCATCGATGCCAATACCGGCGTGATCACCTTCGATGCCACCAGCATGACTGGCGGTGACACCACCAGCATGGTGGTGACAGTCACCGACAGTGCCAATGACTCGGCAAGTCTGACCATCAATATCACCGCGCAATAACACAGCCACTGCACCGGCCAGGCCACGCCGGTGCGATTCACGCCCCGCGCCGTGCCGTGCTGGCCGTTTGCCCGAGCAACCGCTGGATGGCGGACCACAA
>WFUE01000214.1 GCA_015485125.1 Lysobacterales bacterium
ATGTGTATAAGAGACAGGTGATGGAGGGGTTGTCGGACTTGCGGGAAACCTTGTCGATCTCGTCAATATAGACAATGCCGTTCTGGGCCTTGTCCACATCGTAGTCACACTTCTGCAACAGTTTCTGGATGATGTTTTCCACATCCTCGCCCACGTAACCGGCTTCGGTCAGGGTGGTGGCATCGGCGATGGTGAACGGCACGTTGAGCATGCGGGCAAGCGTTTCAGCCAGCAGGGTCTTGCCGGAACCGGTGGGACCGATCAGCAGGATATTGCTCTTGGCCAGCTCGACCTCGTCCTCGTCCTTGCCGGCTTCCAGGCGCTTGTAGTGGTTGTACACCGCCACCGAAAGCACCTTCTTGGCCCGCTCCTGACCAATGACATACTGGTCGAGACCAGCGTGTATTTCCGTCGGCGTGGGCAGGGCGTCCAGATCCCTGTGTTCCACGCCCTGCAGTTCTTCGCGAATGATGTCGTTGCACAGATCGACGCATTCGTCGCAGATATAGACGCTGGGGCCTGCAATCAGCTTCTTGACTTCATGTTGGGATTTGCCGCAGAAGGAGCAGTACAGGGTACGATCACGCCCCTTTTTTCCCGTCTCTCGATCACTCATGCGTTCCGCTTGCCTCTGGTTCTATTTTCATGCGTGCAAGCTTATCACAGCTGTGCCTGCGGTCTATAGCACCATTGCGCAGTCCTGCAAATTGCCACTCCCCAGTGCACAAAAAAGCCGGCAGGTTGCCCTGCCGGCCAAGTTACGCGAACGTGTCGTAGCGCGTCAGTCTGCGTTTTCTTCGCTGGTGCGCTTGCTCAATACCTGATCGATGATGCCGTACTCGGCGGCGGCTTCCGCGCTCATAAAGTTGTCACGGTCGGTGTCCTGCTCGATTTTTTCCAGAGGCTGGCCGGTATGTTCCGCCAGCATGCGATTGAGCTTGTCCTTCAGTTGCAGGATCTCGCGAGCATGAATTTCAATGTCGGAGGCCTGGCCCTGAAAACCACCCAGCGGCTGGTGAATCATCACCCGGGAGTTGGGCAGTGCGAAACGCTTGCCCGGCTCGCCCGCAGCCAGCAGGAAAGCGCCCATGCTGGCGGCCTGGCCGATGCACATGGTGGAGACATGCGGCTTGATGAACTGCATGGTGTCATAAATGGCCATGCCGGCCGTTACCGAGCCGCCCGGGCTGTTGATGTAGAAATGGATATCCTTGTCGGGATTTTCCGATTCCAGAAACAGGAGCTGGGCCACGATCAGGTTGGCCACCTGGTCTTCCACCGGGCCCACCAGAAAAATCACCCGCTCCTTGAGCAGGCGCGAGTAGATATCGTATGCCCGTTCACCCCTGGCGCTTTGTTCCACCACCATGGGCACCAGGTTGAGTGCCTGTACATCCATACCGATTGCCTCCGTCAGGCTTCGCCCTTCATGACTTCAGAGAAGGTTTTCTTGCTCACTTGCGCTTCGGCCTGCTCCGCCACCCATTCGGTGATCTGGTCTTCCATGGCCTGCTGGCGCACCTGCGCCATCAGCTGTTCATTGCTCAGGTAGTAGCGTACCACTTCTTCGGGGCGTTCGTAGGTGGAAGCAACCATTTCGATCAGCTGGTTGACCCGCTCGGGTTCTACCGTCAGGTTGGCCTGCTTGGCCAGTGCCCGCAGAATCAGGGCTGCGCGCACGCGCTTTTCCGCCTCTTCCTGGCCATTTTCCACGCTCTGGCCCTGTTGTTCGGCAGCCTGCTGCAGATGCTTGAGTTCTTCTTCCACCAGGCTGGGTGGCAGTTCGAAATCGGCAAACTTCTCCAGCAGCGCATCCAGCACCGCCTGCTTCAGGCGGGCTTTCAGGGTAGCGGTCAGCTCGCGTTCCAGGTTGGCACGGACTTCCTTGCGGAAATCCTCCATCTCGCCACTTTCCACCGCAAAGCTCTGAATGAATTCCGCATCCACTTCCGGCAGGCTGGCCTCGGCCACGCGCACCGGCTTCATGCTGACCTGCACGGTCTTGCCAGCCAGCTTCTCCTCGCGCCAGTCCTCGGGGAAGGTCACTTCCACCTCGACGTTGTCATCCACCTTGGCGCCTTCCAGCGCCTTTTCCATGGCTTCCGGCACGCCACCACTGCCGAGGATGGCGCCCATGCGCTCCGGCTCACCTTCCGGGTACTGGAAGTCATCCGCCACAGCCCGCATCTCGAAGACCACCAGGTCCCCTTCCTGAGCCGGGCGTTCCACGTCTTCCCAGCTCTTGCGCTGCTGGCGCAAGGTCTCGATCATGTCGTCGATGTCACTGTCGCCCACTTCGGCTTCGATCTTCTCGACCTTCAGTCCGGCGAGGTCCAGCTCACCCAGGTCCGGGAAGACATCGAACTCCATGACATAGGTGAAGCCCTGCTCGTCCCGGGTATCCACCAGCTTGGGCATGGCCACCGGCTCCAGTGATTCCTGCTCCAGTGCCTGACCCAGGCTTTCCTGCATCATTTCGGACAACACCTCGCCACGAACCTGCTTGCCGTAGCGCTGACGCACCACCGAAGCCGGCACCTTGCCCGGACGAAAGCCCTTGATACGAACCTGGCCACGCAGTTCATTGAGTTTTTCATCCACCTTGCCGGCAATTTGCGCCTCTTCCAGCGTGACGGTCATCTTGCGACCCAGGGTACCGGTGTTTTCTACAGTGACTTGCATGTTGCCTCCAAAGCGTGGCAGCCGTCGCCGCCTGTCATCTCGTGGTGTATGGTGCGAAAGGAGAGACTCGAACTCTCACGGGTTGCCCCACTGGAACCTAAATCCAGCGCGTCTACCAATTCCGCCACTTTCGCCTGAAAGTTGGGCACAAACGCCTGTTGGAACGGCAACCCGGGGCCAATGCACGCGGAGCTTGACGGTCGGACGACCAACAGGCGAGAAAAATGGGGTGGACGATGGGTTTTGAACCCACGACCTCTGGAGCCACAATCCAGTGCTCTACCAACTGAGCTACGCCCACCATTGTATAAACCTTGTCTTTCCAGGGACTGGCGCGCCTGGCAGGACTCGAACCTGCAACCCTCGGCTTAGAAGGCCGATGCTCTATCCGGTTGAGCTACAGGCGCAGTTGAGAACCTGGCCACGGCACCGCCGGGTTGGTCGGGGTAGAGGGATTCGAACCCCCGACATTCTGCTCCCAAAGCAGACGCGCTACCAGACTGCGCTATACCCCGATGCACTCGGTTGACCCTGAGCCAGCGAATGGTACGGATTGCACTGGTGGCAGTCAATAGCGCGATGGAAAAAACAGATCTTCCCATTCCCGCACCGATTGAACCGAATCGGCTTGACCATGCGGAACCCGATTGGTTGTTAACAGCGAACAAACCATGGAGTATAGTTCCGTCATGGACAGCCAGACACTGACACGGTTTACCGCCTTCGAGCACCTGCCACATGCCGCCCTGGACCAGCTGGCGCAGGCGGGCCGGTTACTCACCTACAAGCGCAAGGACATCCTGTTCCACAAGGGTGATGTCAGCCAGGAAGCGTTCTATTTGCTGGAAGGCGATGTACTGGCTCGATATCCGGATGGCCGGGAAAAGTCCATCGCCCACAACCAGGACAGCGCCCGCTACCCGGTTGGCAATCTCAACCCGCGCCCCTTTGATCTGAGCGCCATCAGTAAGCTGGTGCAGGTTTTCGCCATCGATCGCGAGACACAGGACCGCATTCTGGCCATGGCCAACCTGAGTGACGCAGAACCGTCTTCCTCAGAAACCGCCTTGCAGGTACAGGAAACGGAAGTGGATCCTGAATGGCTGTTTCGCATGTTGCAATCCCCCGCCTTTGCCACCATGCCCGCCGACAAGATCGATCAATTCATGGCTGCGATCGAACAGATCGAACTACCTGCAGGTGAAACTGTCATTCGCCAGGGAGAACCCGGTGACTACTACTACCTGATACAAAAGGGCTCGGTGGTGGTGGAACGGGAACAAGGTTCGGTCACCTTTCCCATCGCCACTCTGCAGGCGGACAGCGCTTTTGGCGAAGAAGCCCTGTTGAATGATCATGCCACCCGCAATGCTACTGTACGCATGGTCGAGGATGGCGTACTGGTTCGCCTGCACCGGGAAGCCTTCAAAAAGCTGCTGGAGCCCGTATTCGTCCACAGCATATCCGCACAGGAGCTGCCTGCGTTGCTGGAAACAGGCAGCCATCAACTGGTCGATGTGCGCCTGCAACCGGAGTACGCCCGTCATCACCTGAAGAACAGCATCAACCTGCCGCTGTTTCAGTTACGCAAGCGCATGGATGAGCTGCCCACGGACAAACCGCTGCTCCTGCTGTGTGACAGCGGCGTGCAATCCAGAGCCGCGGCTTTCATCCTCAAGGAAAAGGGTTTTGATACCGCCGTGCTGGAAGGCGGGCTCAGCCAGCTGCAACCGGAAAAAGACCCGGCAGAATAATCCCCGTCAGACCGCCCTTCTTCGCAGTTTCATACCCGCGCTTCCATGGCTTGAAGCAGTCGCCGGCGATAGACGGCGGCCGGGTCTTCGGCGATATGCGCCTGCACCACCTGATCATATTCCGGATGCAATTGCAGCAAACGCCGGCCATGAGCCTGTTGCAAAGCCGCGGCATCCCCGGCGAAGCTGACGCCACCCACATGTTCCACGAACACATCACAGGCCAGACGGTTCTGCCAGCCGGCCTTGGCGGCCCGGCGGGAAAAATCGTTCTCCTCACCATAACCTCTGGGGAAGCGCCGCTCGTCAAACAACCCCACCTGCCGCAGGGCGGCGCGGCGAATCCACATGCAGAAACCCACTGCCGTGGGAATTTCCACGGAACACCCCGGCAACACCCTGGCACAGAGCGCGTCCAGCGCCTGGCGGGTCCAGCCGGACGGCAACGGGTTGTCCTCGCAAAAACAGGGGAAGCTGGCTATGGTGGCATTGTTGGAAAAAGGCGTCAGCGTGGCAATGGCCGGATTGGCGCGGGCCTGTGCATTCATCCGCTGTAACCAGCCGGGGCTGACCAGGGCATCCGCGTTCAGAAGCACCACATTGCGCATGCGGCTGGCTCGCATGCCTTCGTTGACGCTGGCCGTAAACCCCCGGTTCCGATCATGCTCCAGCAAGCGCATCGGATGCAGGCATCGATGACTGAACTCCCGGAGCATGTCCGCCATTTCCGGCTCCGGGCTGCAATCATTGATCAGCACCAGACGGAAACGCCCCGGCGGTTCAGACCGGTTCAGTGCCTCCAGGGCCTTCCGGGTCAAATCCACATCACGATAGACCGGTAGAACCACATCCACCGGCAGGCGAAAGGACAGTGCATCCAACCAGCCGGCCCAGCCTTTCAACTTCACGGTCGAATCCACCGTAGTTTGGTCTGGCTTGCCAACTCCAGCCGGACCATTCCCTGCAAAACCACCCTTTTGGCAGGCGGTAGCGACTGGTATGCTTCTTGCTTTGTTGCAAGTACGAACATTCTGATTACCAATAACGAGGTCAATATGGGTCAAGGCTCCACCGGCAATATCATCGCGGCACTGGCTTCCTTTTTCATCCCCGGGCTGGGGCAATTATTGCAGGGCCGCTTGCTGATGGCCATCGCGCAGTTTATTGCCTGGGGCATTTCCCTGGCGCTGGTCTGGCTGCTGGTGGGCTGGATTCTGGTGCCGCTGGTCTATCTGTGGACCATTCTGGATGCAGCTCTCTACCGCCCGGAACCCTGCAATCCGCAACCCCCGGGCCAAGTCTGACCCGGGAGTCCGGCAGGGCCTATCCAGCCAGTTGCTGTTGTACCCAGTTGATCAGCATGGGTAACTGCATGGCACCGGGCTGGCGGGCCTTTTCCTGCCCATTTTGAAACAGCGCCAGGGTGGGAATGGAGCGAATGCCCATCTGGGCCGACAGCTGCGGCACCTGCTCGGTGTTGACCTTCAACAGACGCACATGGGGCTCCAGCCGGGCTGCCGCCTGCTCAAACACGGGCGCCATCATCTTGCAGGGACCGCACCAGGACGCCCAGAAATCCACCAGCACCGGAATATTGTTGCGCTGAATGTGCTTCTGGAAGGCAGCGGCATCGACTTCAACCGGTCGACCGGCGAACAGGGGCTGATGGCACTTGCCGCATTTGGGGCCATCCTTCAGGCGCTGTGCACTCAAGCGGTTGACTGCCAGACAATGCGGGCAGACCACCTCCATGGTTGATTGCATGCTAAACCTCCGAATAAATGAATTTATCCGGATGTGGTGGCGGCGGCGCGTTTTCTCAACAGAGCATTGATACCGCCACGCATGACGGCCACCTTGAAGCCGGCATCCTTCATGATGAAACTGGCGGCGGCACTGAGACTGCCATCTTCACAGCACACCACATAACGTCGCTGGCGATTCAACTTTGGCAGGGTTTCCCGCAGGCGTTCGAAGGGCAGATTCTTCGCCCCGCGAATCTTGCGCATGCGCGTCGCCTCCGGCGAACGTACATCCAGCAGCCAGGCGCGGTCTTTCAGCAACAGTGGCACCTGCCTGGGTTCGATCCAGGTCAGTGCCGGCTGCTTGAGCAGTGCATTGAACTGGTCGCGGGCAATGGAGCACAGCTCGCCATCGGTGACCATCAGCACATCCGCATTCCTGGGGCTGGCACTCAGCAAGGCATCTTCACCGAAAAGGTCGCCCGGCCCCAGCATGGCCAGCACGGTATCCCCCAGCTGCCGCTTCACCGCGCAACGCCCCCGGCGCACAATATAGGCCCGGTCACCCTGCTCACCCTGGCGAATGATGACATCTCCGGCTCTGCAATGATGCAATTGCAGATTTTCCAGCAGGGGGCGCAGGTGCATCATGGGCACTTTTTCCAGTACCGGCGAGGCAAACAAACGCGCCAGCCAGCGCGAGGAACCTTCCGCCAGTTCGGGCTTTTCCTCCATCAACGCATTGGCCGCCTCATTCCAGATGCGCACCCGCTGCAAGAAAGCACGGGAGATGGCTCCCAGCATGGCACTGCGGCTGGCAATCCGTACAGTCCAGCGGCGGGGATGGGTATCCACCACCGCATAACGCGCACTGTGGCCGGAAGCCTGGATGCTGCGCTGTACCTGACCGTTTTCATCCAGCAATTCCACGCTGCCCGCCAGCAGGTAGAAGCTCTCGCGGGCGGCATCACCAACCTCGAACAACACCTCGCCTTGCTCATGACGCTCAAAGCGCATGGCTTCCGCCGCCATGGCCAGGTTTTCAGCACGAAAACCATCCAGTGGATAGAACTGCCGCAGTTGGGCAAAGGGTTCGGCCTTGATCATGAGGGATCGTCGTCCTCCAAAGGTGTGTTCGTGTCAGACAGTCTGTCCAGCAGTGTATGCAATGGCAGCGGCGTATACAAATAATAGCCCTGGGCAAATCGACAGCCAGCATCCATGAGCCACTGTTCCGCAGTACCGGTTTCCAGGCCCTCGGCTACCACTTCCACCTGCAGTTGATGTGCCATTTCCAGCAGGCTGTGCACCACCGCGCTGGCGCCCTCTCCCTGAAACAGACGCGTGGTGACGCTACGATCGATCTTGAGCCAGTTCAGTTGCATTTTTTTCAATCGTGACAGCGATGCGATGTGAAGTGATGTCACATCCAGTGCCAGTGCGATGCCTGCTCCGGCCATCATTTTCAGGATCGGCGTCATCCATGGCAACTCACTCTCCTCCGGTTCATGCGTCAGATTCAGGATGATATCTTCCGGAGGGATGGAAAATGACTGCAACAATTCCAGCAGTTGTTTAGCCCGTTTGCCGTCTCGCCAGTTCTTGGGAAAAACATTCAATTCCAGTTTTGCATTCGCCGGCAGTCTTGGCTTGAGTTGCTCCCAGTCTCGGCAAGCCTGGCGCAATACCCATTGCTCCAGCTCTGCAATGGCACCATTGGCTTCGGCTAGCGGGATGAACAGCGACGGTGCAACCAGCCCCAGATCCGGGTGTTGCAGGCGCAGCAGGGCTTCAACGGAATGAATCCTGCCACTGGCCAGTTCCACCACAGGCTGATAATAGAGCTGAAAATACCCCTCCCGCAGAAAATCCAGCAGATGCGCACCCAGTTCCATTTGCCGCCGGGCCCGCTCCACCATGCCCTTGCGATGCACTACAAATCCGCCATGACCCACCTGCTGCGCTTGATAGAGGGCGGTTTCCGCCCGCAGCAACCAAGTTTCCGGCTGCAAGTAGCAATCCACTTCCAGCAGGGCCAAACCCACCGCGGTACGCACGGGGATGGCCAGCCCCTGCCACTGCATGGGCTGCTGTTCGGCCTGCTCCAACCAGCGCTGATGCACCTCGGCCAGCGGTTTTTCCGGCATGGCCTTGACCCAGACGGCAAACTTGCCTTCCTCCAGTGCGTAGACCGTGGCCTGAAGCCCCTCATCCTGCAGAAAAGCCTGCATGCGTTCCACGAACAATCGCATGATCTCCTTGCCCTGATTGTGGCCATACAGCTCGCGATAGCGCTGATGATCCAGCCACTTGATGCAAAACAGCACATCTCCACTGGCATGCTGATCCCGCACCAGTTCTCCCAGTGCCCGGTTGAGTGCATTCCGGTTGGGTAACCGGGTTACCGGATCGTGGAACAAGAGAAAGTCCTTGGCTTCGTTTGCCTCGCAAATTGTTTCAAGCTGTGTCTGCAGGGTCTGTTCTCGCTGTTCCAGTACCCTGGCCAGTGACAGGCTACGACGGTATTGCACCCAGACCAGGAGCAAAAGCAACAACAACAGGGCTGTCGCCGAAAACAGGGTCAAATACCAGAAAGCTGGCACCGGCTGCAAACCCTGGGGAGAGAGCATCACCACAAACTCCCAGGGGGCTCCGTCACCATCCGGATCCAGTTGAAAGTGACTCATCACCCCGGTTTCAGTTTCTTCCGTGGCCGAATCGAAAAGCAGGCGGTGCTTTTCGTCCCGAACCAGTACACGAACCGGCAGATCAGCAAACTGGTCTTGTACCAAC
The DNA here is from genome assembly GCA_015485125.1 of Lysobacterales bacterium. Classification (GTDB taxonomy): domain Bacteria; phylum Pseudomonadota; class Gammaproteobacteria; order Xanthomonadales; family S139-57; genus S139-57. The sequence goes on from WFUE01000214.1 coordinate 8,972, forward strand.
CGCTCCATGAATCGACGCACCGACAACGCAATCATGGCCACTTCAGGCCAATCCGTACTCAGCTGGAGTGGCCAATAGATATAGACCCCCGAGCCACCGTTGGGAAAGGAAAAATCTGGAGGAATGGCCAGTTTGCCGGTGAAGCGGGCCTGTTCAATACTTCCCGCGTGCCGACGTGGCAAGGAAGCATCCTCCTGCCACAAGGTCTCCTGTCGGGCGCTGAGGGCAAACCAGGCCAAGCCCTTCACCAGCCCCATGGCTTTCACCTCGGGGTGGTCCTCCATGTATGCCCGCATCAGGAGCTTCGCGCTACGCGAATCCAACTGCCCGCTTTCATTCCAATAGCGCTGCCATTGCTGCATGACTTGCATATGCCGGCCATAGCCCTCGGTGACGGCGTGATGCAGGCGACTGGCCTGCACATCAATCCAATTCTGTTGCCGAGCCAATTGTTCACGTTCAAAACGCAGTGCCAACAAGCCTGTAAATAACAGGAGTAGCAATACCAATCCGGAAAGAGGCAGCCAATTCAGTATCTGTTTTGCCGACGTTTTTTCTGACATGAGCCCAAGCATAGCATTGCCCATGTATTCTGGCATCCGCCAACCAAATTACATGTTGCGCCGATAGGCCCCGCCGACCCGATACAACAGAGCGGTGATCTGCCCCAGGGAGGCATGACGCACGGCCTGCATCAACCCGTCAAACAGGTTTTGCCCCTGCAACGCCCGTTGCTGCAACTGTTGCAGTTCAGCCTGCACGCAGGGCGCGTGATGGCGATGAAAGGCCTCCAGCGCCTCGATCTGCTGCTGTTTTTCCATGCTGGTGGAGCGCATCAACTCCACTTCCGGCAGGGCTTCCGAATCCTTGCCCTGGAAGGTATTCACCCCGATGATGGGCAGGCTGCCATCGTGCTTTTTCTGCTCGTAGAACAGGCTTTCTTCCTGAATGCGCCCGCGCTGGTACATGGTCTCCATGGCGCCCAGCACCCCGCCCCGTTCACTCAGGCGCTCAAATTCGCGATAGACGGCTTCTTCCACCAGATCGGTCAGCTCGTCGATGATGAAACTGCCCTGCCAGGGGTTCTCGCACTGGTTCAGCCCCAGTTCGTGATTGATGATCATCTGGATGGCCATGGCCCGCCGTACCGAGGCCTCGGTGGGCGTGGTCAGCGCCTCGTCATAAGCGTTGGTATGCAGGCTGTTGCAGTTGTCGAACAAGGCATACAGGGCCTGCAGGGTGGTGCGGATATCATTGAACTGCATTTCCTGCGCGTGCAGGGAACGGCCAGAGGTCTGAATATGGTATTTCAACTTCTGGCTGCGTTCGGACGCGCCATAACGTTCTTTCATCGCCCGGGCCCAGATCCGCCGTGCCACCCGGCCGATGACCGCGTATTCCGGGTCCATGCCATTGGAAAAGAAGAAGCTCAGGTTGGGGGCGAAATCGTCGATGTGCATGCCCCGGGCCAGGTAGTACTCCACCAGAGTGAAACCATTGGCCAGGGTAAAGGCCAGCTGGGTGATGGGGTTGGCGCCCGCTTCGGCGATATGGTAGCCGGATACCGACACGCTGTAGTAGTTGCGTACCTGATGGTCGATGAACCATTCCTGCACATCCCCCATCATCCGCAGGGCGAAGGGGGTGGAAAAAATGCAGGTGTTCTGGGCCTGATCTTCCTTGAGAATGTCGGCCTGCACGGTGCCGCGCACCTGCCGCAGCGTGGCCTCACGGATGCGCTGGTAGGTTTCCGGCTCCAGCAGCTGATCGCCGGTCACGCCCAGCAGGCCCAGACCCAGGCCATCATTTCCCGCCGGCAATTCCCCGTGGTAGGCCACCGGATAATCACCCCGCAACTTCCGAATGCGTTTCTCGGCCTCGGCCCACTGCCCGCTTTCCTTCAGGTGTTTTTCCACCTGCTGGTCAATGGCGGTATTCATGAACATGGCCAGGATGACCGGCGCCGGACCGTTGATGGTCATGGAAACCGAGGTGCCGGGCGAGCACAGGTCAAAGCCGGAGTAGAGCTTCTTCATGTCATCCAGGGTGGCGATGGACACCCCGGAGTTGCCGATCTTGCCGTAGATATCCGGCCGCGATGCCGGGTTTTCGCCATAGAGCGTGACCGAATCGAAGGCGGTGGACAGGCGCTTGGCCGGCGAGCCGGAGGACAGATAATGAAAACGGCGGTTGGTGCGTTCCGGCGTGCCTTCGCCGGCAAACATGCGCGTGGGGTCTTCTCCCTTGCGTCGGAACGGATAGACCCCGGCGGTAAAGGGAAAGTAACCGGGCAGGTTTTCCCGAAAGAGAAAGCGCAACTGCTCGCCCCAGTCTTCGAACCGGGGCACGGCCACCTTGCGAATAGCCATCCCGGCCAGGGATTGCACCGTGTTTTCCACCGTGATTTCCCGCCCCCGCACTTGATAGGACTGAGTTTCCGCTTCGTAGGCGGCGCGCCGTTCCGGCCAGTTTTTCAGGCAGGCGATGACCTCGCCGGGCAACTGTTCCAGTGCCGCCATATAGCGCTGTCGCAGGGTTTGCAATGTGGCGTCGGCGGCATCTTCGACGGTTTCCGGATAGGGCTGCCAGGCTGCCGGGGCATGCGCATCCAGACTTTGCAGCACCGACCATAATTGCTGAAGCGACCGCGCCGTGGCTATCCAGCCCCGCAGCCGGTGGTCGAAGGCGCGGCCCTGTTCAGCGATTTCCGCCAGGTAACGCTTGCGTTCGGAGGGGATGATGACCTCGCCCCGCTTGACCAATGCTTCATCCGCTACCGGTTCCAGTGGCGGCAGACCATCCAGCGCCGACACGCCCCGTTCCGCCAGCCAATGGGCCAGATGGGTGAACAGGCGGTTCATGCCCGGATTGTTGAACTGGCTGGCCATGGTGGGAAACACCGGTACCTCGGCATCCGGCAGATCGAAGGCCAGGCGATTGCGTTTCCACTGCTTGCGAATGTCGCGCAAGGCATCGAGACTGCCCTGACGGTCGGCCTTGTTGAGCACCACCAACTCGGCGAAATCCAGCATGTCGATTTTCTCCAGCTGGCTGGCCGCGCCGTATTCGCTGGTCATGACATAGATGGGCAGATCCACCAGATCGACGATTTCCGAATCACTCTGGCCAATACCGGCGGTTTCCACCAGAATCAGGTCGAAGGGCTGGGTCTTGAGCAAACGAATGCTGTCGGCCAGCAGCGCATTGGTGGCGCTGTTCTGCCGGCGCGTGGCCAGTGAGCGCATGAAGATGCCGTCATCCAGCGCATTCATGCGGATGCGGTCACCCAGCAGGGCACCGCCGGTCTTGCGTCGGGTGGGGTCCACCGCCAGCAGTGCGATGCGCAGATCCGGCGCCTGACGACGAAAACGCAGCAACAGTTCATCAGTGACTGAACTTTTACCGGCCCCACCGGTACCGGTAATGCCGATGACGGGGATGTCGCGGACCGGCGGCAACGCAGTGGCGGAAAGTTTCTCCTCCTGCAGCGCGGTCAAGCTCAGGGCCAGGCCGGCGGCATCCAGCGGCTGATCCAGCGTCGGCAGTGGCTGCGGTTGACGGGCCGCCAATGCTCGATCCACCAGATCCTGAATCATGGCATCCAGCCCCAACTGCATGCCGTCGTTGGGGTGATAGATGCGCTCCACCCCATAGGCCTGCAACTCGGCGATTTCCTCCGGGGTGATGGTGCCGCCGCCACCACCAAAGACCCGCACATGGGCCAGCCCTTCTTCCCGCAGGCGATCCACCAGATAACGGAAATACTCCATGTGCCCGCCCTGATAGGAGGAAATGGCCACCGCGTCCGCGTCTTCCTGCAACACCGCGCGCACCACTTCGTCCACACTGCGGTTGTGCCCCAGATGAATGACCTCCGCGCCCTTGCCCTGAATCAGGCGGCGCATGATATTGATGGCCGCGTCATGACCATCGAACAGCGAAGCCGCCGTCACCACCCGCAGCGGGCCGCGTCGCAACAATTGCCGGGGTAGCTGTGAGTCGGTGTTGGACAATGCATGGGGCTGGGCAGACATGTTGACCTCATGGAACGCGCTTTGGGGCGCGCATTGTAAAAGAAATCCTTGAACACAGCCAACATTGTATGTCAATCCCTCTTGCGGGGAAAATTCGAACAATCTTTCCATGCAAAAATGAGTAGTTTGCATTAGAATAGCGCCCGCCTGTCGGGCGGCCAGACCCTGCCGCTCCCCACGATCACGAGTGGTGGCGGGCCAACCGCCTGGCCACTGCTCCATAACCCTCGGAGACCCCCATGGAATTGTTCGAAACCGTTCACCAGTCCGGACACGAGCAGATCGTGTTCTGTCACGACGCCGACAGCGGCCTCAAGGCCATTATCGCCATCCACGACACCACGCTGGGCCCGGCCCTGGGCGGGCTGCGCATGTGGCCCTACAAAACGGAAGAAGCCGCGCTGAATGACGCGCTGCGCCTGTCCCGTGGCATGACCTACAAGGCGGCGGTTTCCGGCCTGAACCTGGGCGGTGGCAAATCGGTGATCATCGCCGACCCGCGCAAGGACAAGTCCGAAGCGCTGTTCCGCAGCTTTGGCCGCTTTGTCGAAACCCTGCAGGGCCGCTATATCACGGCGGAAGATGTGGGCATCAACGTGTCCGACATGGAATATGTACTGCAGGAAACCGACCATGTGGTGGGCATTCCCGAAAGCCTGGGTGGCAGCGGAGACCCCTCGCCGTTCACCGCCTTCGGCACCCTGCAGGGCATCCGCGCCTGTCTGCGGCAACAGTTCGATGACGAAACCCTGTCTCATTACAGCTTCGCCATTCAGGGCGTGGGCCATGTGGGCTATCATCTGGCACGCATGCTGCGCGAGCAGGATGCCAAGGTCTTCGTCAGTGACATCCACCAGGACAATGTGGACCGCTGTGTCAATGAATTGGGCTGCGAGGCCGTCCCCGCGGACGAGATCTACGATGTGGATGCCGATGTCTTCGCCCCTTCCGCCCTCGGCGCCATTCTCAACGAGGACACGCTGCCACGGATGAAATTCCGCATCGTCTGCGGCAGCGCCAACAACCAGCTGGCCACCGAAGCCATCGGAGACGAACTGCATGCCAGGGGCGTGCTCTACGCACCGGATTACGCCGTCAACGCCGGCGGCCTGATGAATGTCTATCTGGAACTGGAAGGCTACAACGCCGACAAGGCCAACCACATGGTCAAGGGCATCTACCAGAACATTCTCAACATTCTGAAAAAGGCCGAGGCCGAGGGTCTGCCCACCTACAAGGCCGCCGACCTGCTGGCCGAACAGCGCATCGCCCAGATGGCCCGGCTGCGGCCGGCCCGCACCGGCAGTTTCCGCCGCCATCGCCTGGACAGCCGCCGCCTGAACGGCCGTCATTGAAGGAGCCTGTCATGAAACAAGCACTGTATATCTACAGCGCCGCCAGAACGCCCATCGGCAGTTTCCAGGGCCAGTTCAGCCCGCTGGCGGCCCACCAGCTGGGTGCCGCCGCCATTGCCGCCGCCGTGGACCGGGCCAGCATCGATGGCCAGACCGTGGACGAACTGATCATGGGCTGCGTGCTGCCCGCCGGCCAGGGCCAGGCCCCGGCCCGCCAGGCCGCGCTGGGGGCGGGGTTGCCCATTGCCGTGCCCTGCACCACCATCAACAAGGTGTGCGGCTCCGGCATGAAAGCCATCATGCAGGCCGGTGACGCCATTCTGGCCGGTCACGCCCGTGTGGCCGTGGCTGGCGGCATGGAATCCATGACCAACGCACCCTACCTCTTGCCCGGCGCGCGCAAGGGCTATCGCATGGGTCATCAGGAAGTACAGGACCACATGTTCCTCGACGGCCTGCAGAACCCCTACGATGGTCAGCTCATGGGGCATTTCGCCGAGTTGTGCGTGCGTGAGCATCAGTACACCCGCGAAGCCCAGGATGCACTGGCCACCCGCTCCGTGGAACGCAGCCAGCAAGCCATCGCAGAAGGCTGGTTCGAAGCGGAAATCACCCCGGTAGAAGTCCGCCAGCGTAAAGAAACCATCCAGGTGACACAAGATGAAGAACCCGGCCGCATTCAGGCGGAAAAAATCCCCGGCCTGCGTCCGGCCTTCAGCAAGGACGGCACCGTCACCGCCGCCAATGCCTCCAAGATCTCCGACGGCGCCGCGGCACTGGTGATCGCTGACGACAGCCTGCAAGCCACGCCGCTGGCCCGCATCGTCGGTTACACCAGTTTTGCCCGTGAGCCGGAATGGTTTACCGTCGCTCCGGTGGGCGCCATCCGGAAACTGCTGCAACAGACCGGCTGGACCACGGATTCGGTGGACCTGTGGGAGATCAACGAAGCCTTTGCCGTGGTGACGCTGGCCGCCATCGACCAGCTGAAACTGGACCCGGAAAAGGTCAACGTACATGGTGGTGCCTGTGCGCTGGGCCACCCGCTGGGAGCCTCCGGCGCCCGCATCGTGGTCACCCTGTTGCACGCGTTGCGGCGGAAAGGCCTCAAGCGTGGCATTGCCAGCCTGTGCATCGGTGGCGGTGAAGCCACCGCCATCGCCGTCGAACTGCTCTGAGGAGGCTGGCATGAAGCACGAAACCATTCGCGCCATCATTTCCGGTGGCGTTTCCGGCCTGGGGCTGGCCACGGCCCGCGCGCTGGTCGCTGCCGGTGCCCAGGTCACTCTGGTGGACATCAACGGTGAAAGCGCCGACGGCGTACTGGACGAGCTGGGCCCGGCCGCCCGCTTCGTCCAGGCCGATGTCAGCGACGAGAACGAAGTGCTGCGGGCAGTGGAATCGGCCCACAAGCAGATGGACGGGCTGAATCTGGTGGTCAATGCCGCCGGCATCCTCGGCGCGGCCCGGGTACTGGGCCGGCAAGGCCCCATGCCCTCGGACCTGTTTCGCAAGACGCTGGAAGTCAATCTGCTGGGCAGCTTCAACCTGGCCAAGTGCGCCGCCGCCCTGATGCAGCACAACGAACCCATGGAAGATGGCGAACGCGGCCTCATCATCAATACCGCTTCCGTGGCTGCTTTCGAGGGGCAGATCGGCCAGGCTGCCTACGCGGCCTCCAAGGGCGGCATCGTCGGCATGACCCTGCCCATGGCTCGTGAACTGGGCCGTTTTGGCATTCGGGTCATGACCATCGCCCCGGGGATCTTCGAAACCCCCATGGTGGCCGGCATGCCCGAGGAAGTTCAGGCCTCGCTGGCGGCCAGCATTCCCTTCCCCGGCCGGCTGGGTCAGGGAAGCGAATATGCCGCCCTGGTGCTGCACATTGCCGAAAACCGCTATCTGAACGGCGAAACCATCCGTCTGGATGGCGCCACCCGCCTGCAACCACGCTGATTGATCGAGAGCGCGGCGCGGTTCGCACCGTGCCGCGCCTTGCAAAAGATGTCGGCTTCAGTAGTATCACCTACTGGTTTTCTCAGGCGACATCCTCGCAAAGGCCCGATTGAATGATCTTCAACCCCTTCCGGAAACCGCGCTGGCAGCACAAGGACGCGGCCATTCGCGCACGCGCCGTCGCAACCGACCAGGATGCCAAACTGCAAGCCACCCTGCCCGAGCTGGCCAGCCGCGACCCCGACCCCGACGTGCGCCTGGCCGCCCTGAAACGGCTGGATGACCCGCAGGCCTGGAGCCGTACTGCGGCTGAAGACCCACAAAAAAGGGTGCGCGAGGAAGCTGCTCGCCGGTTGCAACAGCTGCTGTTGCACACCGATGACGAGCAACTGGCCACGCAATTGCTTGATCGTCACGCGCAGGCCGATTGGGTGGCTACCCTGACCCGTGCCAAACTGCCAGTCGTGCGTCTGGCAGCAGCCCGAAAAGGGGGCAAGAGCGGTCACTGGCGTGAAGTGCTGGAACAAGCCGAAGAAACCGAACTGAAAGCCCTGCTGGATGAACTGAACGATACCCGGCTGCTGGAAGAACTGCTGCAAAAACCACCCAAGAACCAGAAAAAACTGGTTCAACAGCTGGAAGAGAAACTGGATACCCAACGGCTGGCAGCCGGAGACCCGGCCACCGTCGAAAAGCATGCCCGGCGTCTTTGCCAGGCTTATATCGCCCTCAGTCAGGAAACCCGGCCGGATATCCTGAAAACCCGGCTGGACGAACTGGACCGGCAATGGGAGGCACTGCCACAGAAAGTCGTGGCCGAAAAACACCAGCATCAACGCAACGGCGCACGCAAGATCGCCCTGAATATCCTGCTGGCCCATGACCCGGCACACCAGGAAAAACTGCGTCAACAAACACATGCTCAGGCGGAAGCCTGGATCGAACAGATGCGCAGGCTGGCCAACGACCCGCCGGCACAGATGGAAATACTGCAGGCCAAATTCCAGCAATTGCAACAACAGTGGCAGACGCTGCCGGAATACCTGCTGGAAGCGGAAATCCTGGCGCGCTGGCAGGATGCCCATGACCTGGTTGAACATTTATTGCTGCCCGCGGCGGAGGAAACCGCCCTCCCCGGCGATATTGCCGCACTACAGGAAAAAACCCGGCAATGGCTACAACAGGATGCCAGCGCACTGACCAGCCGCGACCTGACCCGGCTGGAAGAAGAGCTGATCCACGCCAGGGCCACCCACACGCACCCCGATGAAGCCACGGCAAAAGTGTTGCAACAGACACAGCAACACCTGCACCGCCTGATCGAACGCCATCAGCAACATCTGCGTGAACTGGACGAGACAAAAGCCAGATTTCAGCAACTGCTGGCCGAGCTCAAAAGCACGCTGGAGCAAGGCCATATCCAGGAAGCCGCTAAACAGGAACAGGAAATCAGCCAACTGACTCCGGCACTGGAAAAGCAGCAAAGACTTGAAAAAAACAGCCTGAAACAGCTCGCTCGCCTGCGTGCCGAATTGAAGGACAAGCGCCAGTGGCTGCACTGGTCCAACGAGGATCACCGCAAGGCCTTGTGTGAAGAACTGGAGAACTTTGCGGCAAAGGGCGCGCACCCGGATGCGGTACGGGAAAAACTGCAGCAATCCTGGAAACAATGGCAGACACTGGAAAAAACCGAACGACCACTGCCTGGCAAGCAACGCTTCGCAGCCAGCCCGGCCAGCTGGCGACGCTTCAGCAAGATTCGCAAGCAACTGGAAGAACAGACCCAGCCCTATTTCGAAAAACGGCAACGCCAGCAGGAAAAGAACCTGGTCCAATGCCAACAGGCCATAGAGAATATGGAAAAACGGCTGCAGGAAGAAACCATCGGCACGGATGCGCAGGCCAAAGCGCTGGAACAGCAACGACATCAACTGCTGGACTGGCTGCACAACCTGTCCAACCTGCCGCCGGCACAGCGCAAGGCCACCGCCCGAAAACTGCGCGATGTGCTCAAACGCAGCCGCCAGCGGCTCGATCAAGCTTACGATCACTGGCAAGCAGAACGCCAGGCAATCATTGATAAGGCTGCCGAGGCCGCGGCGCAGGAGGATCTGCAACAGGCTATCGAACAGGCCAAGGCACTACAGGCACATTGGAATCGCATTCCACACTTGCCAAGAAAACGGGAACAACCCCTCTGGCGTGCTTTCCGCAAGCACTGCGACACCATTTTCGCGCGCAGAGATGCCGAACAGCAGGCCGAGGCACAGGAACAGGCCCAGCAGCGACAACAGGCAGAGGCGCTGCTCAAACAGCTACAGGCACTGGATTTCTCGCAGGCCCAGGACCAAGAAGCCCTGCATTCACTGGAACAGACCCTGCAGGCCATTCGTGACACATGGCGGGAACAGGACACACCGCCTGAGGATCTACAAACCCGCTTCGACCAGCAACTGCGCGAAACCCTGCAGCAACAGAATGTGGCCAGAACGCGTATTGCACGGGATCGTTTTCTGACGCAACTGGCCGCCGTGGCTGCCGATGGTGACCCGGCCTCGCGAACACAATGGCCCGCTTCCTGGCAGGAAGCCTGGCAGGCAGGCCGCGAACAGCCCCTCGACGAATCGGCCTTGCGGGAGCAAGTGCTGGAAATGGAAATACTGGCCGATCAACCCTCACCGGGAGAAGACCAGGCACGGCGTCTGCAGGTACAGGTTGCGCTGGTACAAAAAAAACACGACGGCCAATTGCCCGATGGCGATGCACTGCCGGAATGGCTGCTGCTACGCTGGCTGCATGCCGGTGGTGGACAATTGCCACAAGACCATCCCCTGCAAGGCCGCTTCACCCAGGGCATGCGGGCCTGTTTTTCCCTGCAGGATCCGGTCTGAAATACCCGCATCCGTACAGGGTACTTTTCATTTTCATCCGGTTCCCGTAGGCTGTATACAAAAAAGAGCAGCATCATGCGTCTCAACAAGAAATCACTGATCTTCGCTTCAGGGATGATGCTGACACTGTTCGTACTGACCACCAGCGTTCTGCTGCTGGTCATGCGCCACTACACCGTGGAATCGGTACGCCAGCAGAGTCTGCTGCAATCCCGCCTGCTACTGCACCAGATGGTACTGCTGGATCAACACCAACCCGAACTCAAGGCACAGTGGAAAAAGGGCCTGCGCCGGCTGCAAGGCATGAAGGATGCCCATATCTTTCGGGGTGAGGCGGTTCGTCAGCAATATGGCCCCGGCACCCCGGATGCCCAACCGGCAGACCCCCTGGAAAGAACGGTCCTGGCTACCGGGCAAGCCGTCATGGACATTACCTACGCGGATTTTCAGCCGGTCTTTCGCCATGTCATTCCCTGGCGCATGGACAGCGACCCCAGCATCGATTGCAGCCAGTGTCATCAGGCCGCCCCGGATGCCGTCCTGGGGGGCATCAGCATTCGCCTGGATACCACCGCGCTGACCACCGGCGCCAAGGTCATCGTGGGCAGCATCACCCTGATTTTCATCCTGTTTACCCTGTTTTTGCTCTGGCTGTTACAGCGCATCACCACGCCCATCGTGGAAACCGCCCATGACATCCACCGCTCGGTGGAACAAGCCATCAGTGGTGATTTCAGCGGCCAGATCAGTACCCGTTCCGAGGATGAAATCGGTGACATCGCCAAGAGTTTCAATACCCTGACCCTGTTCCTCAACCGGGACTTGCGTGAAATCCGCACCAACGTGGCGCAACTGCTGCGTTGTGAAAATACGCGGGCCAAAAACCTGCTGGCCAGCACCACGCGCATGGTGGATGGGCTGATCGAGGTTTCTCATTTCAAGCAAACCATCGAGGGGGATGAGCACCGCATGGACGTCTATCGCCGCCTGGCAAGGGTGCTCAGTGATGATTTTCTGGTGGAACACTTCAGCCTGTATGAAGTGGACCACAACAAGAAACGCATTCTGCCACTGATGGTGGACCATGACACTGCGGACAGCGTGCATTGGTGCGACCCCCAGATTCAGATCCGTTCGGAGTCCTGCCGTGCCTGCCGTACCGGGCAGATCACCACCAACCTGGAAGAGCCGGAAATCTGCCCCTGCTTCCGCAGCCACGACGAACGCTACGTGTTCCACCTGTGCATTCCGGTCATCCAGTCCGGCCGGGTTGGCAGTATCGTGCAGCTGGTATTCCATCAGGAAGAAGCGGATGAATTGATGAAATCCCGCCCCATTCTGGAAGCCTATCTGCGGGAAGCCGCGCCCGTGCTGGAAGCCAAGCGGCTGATGGACAAGCTCAAGGAAACCACCCTGCGTGACCCCATGACCGGGCTGCATAACCGCCGCTTTCTCGAAGAATACATGGAAACCCTGCTGGCCAGCCAAAGCCGGCGGGATACCCCAATGGGCGTGCTGATGCTGGATGTGGACTACTTCAAGAAGGTCAACGACACACTGGGCCACCAGGCCGGTGACGAGTTGCTCAAGGGCGTGGCGCGCATTCTCAAGAACTCGGTACGAGCAGCGGATCTGGTCATCCGCTATGGCGGTGAGGAATTTCTGATCCTGCTGCAGGATGTGGATCCGGAACATCTGCTACAGGTGGCGGAAAAGATCCGCGCCAAGGTGGAAGAACAGGAGTTCCAGCTACCCGGTCACGTACTGCACAAGACCATCTCCATCGGTGCCAGCCTGATGCCGGAAGACGGCGACACGCTCTGGCAAGTCATCAAGTTTGCCGATGTCGCCCTCTATCAGGCCAAGGAACAGGGCCGCAACCGGGTCATCCGCTTCGACCCGGAGATGTGGCAGGACAAGGGCGAATACTGAAACCGCAACTCAAACTGCCATCCTCTCCGGTACACCCGGTTTGTACCCAAAACGGGGGAGTGCCATAATGCCGGGCACCATGACACTACGTCATTTCTGTTCAACCACTGCCTGGGGGAGGCAAACATGAAGAAAATTGCTCTTTCACTGGCCATGGGGCTTGGCATGGCCTTTGGCCTGCAAGCAAGCGAAACCGTGGTCAGCCAGCAACTGCAACAACCCGTCACCATTCAATATGACGAGGAAGGCATTCCGCACATCACCGGTGAAAACCTGTCCGAAACCGAGATTGCCTTTGCTCAGGGCTATGCCCAGGCCGCCCAACGCTTCTTCCAGATGGATCTGACACGTAGAGTCGCCAGCGGCACGCTGGCTGAACTGGTAGGCAGCAGCGTGCTCGCGGACGACATCCAACTGCGTACCCTCGGCTTGCGCCGTGCCGCCTGGCAAACCTGGGTAGCCATGAACAATGACACCCGCGCCTGGCTCAAGGCCTATGCGGATGGCGTAAACACCTGGCTTGCACACAACCCACTGCCCAGTGAATACGGCGCTCTGGAATTGAGCAAGGCCACGCCCTGGCAACCGGTGGACTCCATCGTGGTGGCCAAGGCCCTGGCCTTCCAGCTCTCCTTTGACCTGGATGTCGACCTCACCATCAAGGCGGCCGCCTACCAGCAGGCCGGCCAGGTCGGCGGTTTTAACGGCACTGCCCTGTTCAGTGAAGATACTCATCGCAGCCAGCCGCCGGATGACCGGGTCAGTGCCCCTGGCTTCATCCAGTCCATTGGAGGACTGGGCAAGACTGAAAGCAACCCGGCATTGGGGCTGGTTTCACCCCTGGCGGCCAAACTGGCCAGTGCCTACAAGGCCAAGGTTGGCCAGATTCCCTTTTTCCAGAAATCCCTGCGCCCGGACAAGAATGGCGCCGGTTCCAACTGGTGGATCGTCGATGGCGAGCACACCGCCAGCGGCATGCCCATTCTGGCCAATGACCCGCACCTGAGTCTCAATATACCCTCCGTGTTCATGGAAGCCTATCTGCCAGAAGCCGCCGGTGTGAGCGTGCCGGGCACACCCGGCATCATCCAGGGCTGCACCCTCTACTACTGCTGGGGTTCCACCGTACACCCCATGGATGTCACCGATACCTTCATGGAGCAGCTGGAAACCAACAATTTCGGCCTGCCCACCCATATCATCCACAATGGCGAGAAGGAGCCCCTGCTGTGGATCTACCAGAGCTACTACGCCAACCAGATCGGCGATGGCGTGATGGACAATCTGGAACGGCAGCCCGTGGGTTATGACGCGGGTGGAATCACCTTCGTCGTACCGCGACGCAACAACGGCCCGCTGGTACAGGTGGATGTGGAAAACAAGACCGGTCTGAGCGTGCAATACACCGGCTGGGGCCCCACTTTCGAACTGGAAGCCTTCCGCCTGATGAACCGTGGCCAGAACCTGGATGATTTCAAGGCCGCCCTGCAATACTTCGATGTGGGTTCGCAGAACTTCGGCTACGCCGACCGGGAAGGCAACATTGCCTATTTCACCAGCGCGGAAATGCCTTTGCGTGAAGATTTGCAAACCATGAACACACTGGATGGCGGCATACCACCATTCATGATCCGGGATGGTTCGGGCGCACTGAAACACGAATGGATGCCAGTACAAAACCCGCAACCCATGCAGGCTGTGCCCTATGAGATCCTGCCCTTCGACGAAATGCCACAATTGGTCAACCCGGAAGCCGGCTATATCGCCAACGCCAACAACGACCCGGTCGGTGTCAGTCTGGACAACAACCCGTTCAACCAGCTGCGCCCCGGCGGCGGTATCTACTATCTCAACCCCTTCTACTCTGCCTATCGTATCGGTCGTATCGACCGGGTACTGCAAGACATGGTCAGCAAGGCGGATGTGGATTTCGACAAGATGCGCAGCCTGCAAGCCAACAACCAGCTGCTGGATGCCGAGCTGATGACACCCTACATCCTGACCGCCATGGAAAGAGCAGGCAAGGAGGATGCCTGGCCCGGCCTGCAACAGTTCCTGGGTGACCTGCGCGTGCTGGAAGCGGTAGAACGGCTGTCCAAATGGGATTTCAGCACCCCCACCGGCATTCCGGAAGGCTATGACCCGGGTGATGACCCGTTCGCCCTGCCTGAACCCAGCCAGGATGAAATCGATGCTTCCGTGGCCGCCACTATTTTTGCCATCTGGCGCTCGCAAATGCTCGCCAACACCATGGATGCCGTGTTCGATGCCATGGGCATGACGGCCTACCGCCCATCCGCGCGCATGGCCTACAACGCCCTCAAGCATCATCTGGACAGCTTTGAGCAGAACCGTGGCATGGGCGCTTCCGGCATTCCGTTCTTCAATGTGGATGGAGCACCCACCCCCGAGGATGCCCGTGACTTCATCATTCTCTACAGCCTGCAACAGGGCCTGAACCTGCTGGCTTCCGACGAATTCGCACCGGCCTTCGGCAACAGCACGCATCTGTCGGACTACCGCTGGGGCAAGCTGCACCGGATCGTCTTCGACCATCCTCTGGGCGCGCCCTTCAACATTCCCAACTATGGGCCGTTCAACGACCTGTCACCGGAAATGCCCGGCCTTGCGCGTGCCGGTGGCTATGAATCGGTAGATGCCTCCCGTCACGATGCCCGCGCCGACAGCCTCAACGGCTTCATGTTTGGCGCGGGGCCGGCCCGCCGCTTCATTGGTGAGATGCAGGCCGAGAATATCCTGGGGCACCAGACCATCCCCGGTGGTCAATCTGGAGAAATCACCTCCCCGCTCTATGCCAGCCAACTACCCCGTTGGCTGACCAACCAGTATCATGATCTGGTACCGGGGCAAACACCGGCCACCATCACCGACACGGTCGAATTGCTGCCGGCAACCACGCCCTGAAACCGAATTTCAGACCACAGGGAAGTGGTCTGATCACCCTGAAACAGGTCTGTACTGTACAATGGCGACGATCATCGTCTCGAAAGGATCGCTGCCTTGAACACCCTGCTGGAACAATTCACCCTGGTACGCACTCAATGGATCCGCCTGCACGCGGAACTGCTCAAGCCCGTGGCGGCCGAACAGCCACACCAGCTGAAGGTGGAAATCAAGCTCACGCCCAGTACGCTCCCTGGAGAAAACAACGGCATGCCCGAATATCAGATCGGTTGTCGCATGCACTGCCTCGGGCACCTGCCCCAGAAAGAAGAAGAGCCGCTGTTTCAGACGGAAGTCTTGATGAACGCCATCTACCGGCAAGCGCATGGCATGCCTTTGGATTTCACTCGCTTCAGCGCACTGCACAGCCAGTGCAATCGCCAGCTCTACCCGCTGCTACGCCTGAAACTCATCCAGCTGGTCAGGGAACTGGGTATCAGTCAGGTACAATTGCCGGAAGACTTGTTCACACAAATGGAAGAGACCCGACCGGAGCTGGACAGCGAAGGGCCGGAAAAAACCACCCGCCTGCATTGAGGCAAGTGTAATCGGTTATTGCACACCCGCAGGCAAGCGGTCATAGAGCAATTGCACCATACCCAGCGTGACCCGGTCACCCGGCTGCAACAATTGCAACTGGCTGGGCTGCACCCGGTTGCCATTGACAAAGGAACCATTCATCACACCCATCTCTTCCATCAGGGCATAACCTTCGGGCGTACGCACCAGGCGGGCATGCCGGCGGCTGAGAGAACGGCGGCTGTCGTGATCGGACAGATCCAGATCCGGAAAAATGCCACTGGCGGGATCGGTACGACCCAGCGTGATGACGTCCTGATTCGGCAGCGGCAGCCACTGCCCGGACAACAGGCGGAAACCATATTCCGGTGTCCTGGCGGTTTCCGGCACCGCTTCTACGCCCGGATCGGTCTGAAAACCCAGGGTTTCCGGCATCAGGCCCGGCCAGGTTTCCGGTGCCTCCGGCTGTTCCGCCGCCGAAGACTCGACCATCTTGGACTGTTGCCGCAACAGCAGATATTTCTCCGTCAGGCTGCGCAACTGCCAACCCAGTTTGCGCAACATGCGAACGGCCAGCTCCGGCTCGCTGCGGATCATCTGTTCGAAATCCCCCATGTCGATCCGCGAGAGCACACAATCGGTTTCCGCCCGCGCCGTGGCATAGCGGGGCTGGGATTCCAGCAAGCTCATCTCCCCAAAAAAATCCCCTTCTTCCAGTACGGAGATAGTTACCAGCCCCCTTGGTGCATTTTTCTGAATGGCGATGCGCCCCTTGCGAATCAAAAACATGCAATCACCCAGCTCACCTTCGGCAAAGAGCAATTCTCCCGCCTGCAGGCGGACCGTGGTGTAGCGGGTAAAAGATTCGACTTTCTGGGTGCCGCTCATGCTGGATTTCATGGGTTACTTGTACACAAATACTATCATGCCAGCCTGCACTAGACCGCATTCCACATGCGAGCGCAAGGGCTCATGCCCTGCAAACGGCCCGCAAGCCTCTGAACTGAGAGTCAACTCACACTTCTTTCACCGTTTGTACCGGAACAGGTACCGTTGCCGGAATCAGCCGAATGCCTTCCTTTCCAGAAACCGTGGGCGCATCAGCCATGCGGGTATGCAACCATTGCAGGGCCCTGTCCACAGCATCCGGCCAGTCTTGCCCCATGGCATGGGCTGCCGCGATGGCAGAGGCCAGACGGCAACCCGTACCCCGGAATTTTCCAGGCAAAGCCGGCCATGACCAGCTCGCAACACAGCGGCCCTGCTCATAAAGCCTATCTTCGAGCACTGGGCCTTCACCATGCCCGCCCTTGAGCAAGACCCGGGCAAAGCCCATGGCATACAACCGTTCAGCAGCCACATCAGGTGCGGGCAGCTTCTGAACACCCAGCAAAGCCCGTACTTCATCCATATTGGGGGTCAGCAACGCGATGGATTGTGCATGACGGCGTAATAGAGTCAGGGTTTCCCGTTGCATCAGGGCATGACCGGCACTGGCCCACATGACTGGGTCCAGAACGACAGGCACCTGTTCTTCAGCCAACCATTGCAACAGCCATTCCAGCGTACTGGCCCGGCCTGCCATGCCCAGTTTGCAAACCCGTGGCCGGCCTTCCCGTCGCAAGAGGGTGAACTGTGTCCGGATCAGCTCGGTTTCCACTGAACGGACATCCAGTGCCTCACACAGGTTCTGCACTGTCAAAGCCGTGATGACGGCCTGTGGCCAGGCACCCATGGCATTGACCGCAGCCACATCCGCCAACACCCCCGCTCCTCCGGAAGGGTCCAGTCCCGCTGCGATCCAGACCGAATTCAAGTGCCCACTCCTGGAATGGCACCTGATTCGTTGCACAAAAACAACACGTTGCCCATAATCCCCCCTTTATCTTCTCCCGGATCAACCCGATCCATGCATTTTGCACCAATGGATACCAGCCAATTCATCATGGCTTGACTTGGTGTTGTATTTTTGCAATATTGGCACATCGTCAACCGGATACATTATGCAGCGAGTTTCAGCAGGCGCATGAAGCAGCCCCTACGCAAGGCAAAGCACACTTCATTCCAGGCAGCCATTGGTGTCGTGACACTGACGGCCTGCCTGAGCGCGCCTGCCATGGCGGCGCTGGATTCCGCCCAGTATAGTGTACTGGGTCCCTGGCAGAACTATGCCCTGCAGTCGCTCACGCCGTTCTTCGCCAGAGACATCCCTGAACTGAACGGCTATTATCCAGCCACCATTCCCGGCACACTACCCAGTTCAACCCTGCTGGCGGATCTGGATCTGATCATGCCCCTGGAATCCACACTGGAATCCAAGGCGGTCTTCACGCTTCAGGATCGGCGTGCATCCATCCTGGCCGCATCGACCGAAAGTACCTCCACGCTACAGATGACCCAGCCTTCCGGGTGGGCTCTGGACAGGCATGTCCTGACCTCAGGCATCCGCCATCTCGTGGGTGACAGTGGCTGGCTGCAAGTTTCCGCTGTGCTGGCCAGCCAGCGCTTTCGATTTTATGAAAACGGCAACCAGTACAGCAATCTGGAATATGACCGCCAGGCACTACGCTCACTGGATACGCCCACATACGGTGCCGGCCTGCGCGTGGGGCTGGAAAGCCGCATACTACCCAAATTCAGTGTTGGCCTGAATTACCAGACCCGTATCGACATGGATGCCCTGGCCGCCTACCGGGGCCTGTTCAACAAGCCGGCTGATTTCGACATTCCGGCCCACGCCAGCGTTTTGCTGAAAGCCCATGCCTCGCGCACACAGACCCTGACACTGGAAGCCCAGCGTATACAGTACAGCCAGATTGACCCCTTCAACAGCTACCTGTTGCCGGACCGCTTCACCTCACTGCTCGGTGATGGCGGCAGCCCGGAATTCAGCTGGAACGACCTGACGGTTTACAATGTCCAGTGGAACTGGCAACCCAATGAACTCTGGCAGGTGGAAGCCACCTGGGGCACTGGCAACCAGCCCTCACCCAGCTCTTCCCTGCTCTATCAGGCACTGGTACCTGATTATGCCCGCCAGAACATGAACCTTGCCATCACGCACAACCATGAACATTGGGGCACGCTGACACTGGCCATGCGCTATGCACAGCCCGAACCCCTGTATGAAAACCTGCTGTTGAACAAGAACCGCCTGCGCGACCGTCTGGCCGTAGAAATGAACTGGTCCGTCTCCTTCTGACCTCCGACAGGTGACCTCCAGCACTGCCCACGAAGGCAGAAAAGCCCTACAATACACGCCGTTCACGCTGACCGGATAGGGTTCATACTGCATGGAAATCCTCAAAAAATGGCTTCAAAGGCACCTGAGCAACCCGCAGGTGGTCATTCTGTTCGCCAGCCTGTTACTGGGATTCGTGGTCATCGTGGGCATGGGACACATGCTGGCACCCGCACTGACAGCACTGGTGCTGGCATACCTGCTAGAAGGCCTGACCCAACGCCTGGAACGCCTCGGCATGCAACGCATGCCTGCCGTATTACTGGTATTCGGCCTGTTCATGACGGTACTGCTTCTGCTGGTATTTGGCGTCATTCCACTCCTGTCCCGGCAAATCACGCAACTGGTTGCGCAGTTGCCCACTTACCTGGCCAAGGGGCAGGCATTACTACTGCAACTTCCAGAAAGATACCCGGATTTCATTTCCGAAGAACAAATCACCACGTTATTGAACAAGCTCAGCAACGAAATGGCGGCCTGGGGGCAGAAATTACTGACCTCTTCGCTCGCATCGCTGGGCACCCTGCTGGCGCTGGTGATCTATCTAGTACTGGTGCCCTTGCTGGTCTTCTTCTTTCTCAAGGACAAGCGCAAGCTACTGGCCTGGTTCAATCGACTGCTGCCCCGGGACCATAGCCTGATCAGCCAGATCTGGCAGGAAGTGGACCAGCAGATCGGCAACTATGTACGCGGCAAGGTGGTTGAAATTTTTATCGTCGGTGCCGTGGCCATGATCACCTTCACTTTCTTCCAGTTGCAATATGCCCTGCTCCTTGCCGTTGTCGTCGGACTTTCCGTACTCATCCCCTATGTGGGCGCCACTCTGGCCACTGTTCCAGTGGTGCTGGTGGCCTTTTTCCAGTGGGGTTGGGGTGAGCAACTGGCCTATGTTTTCATCGCCTATCTTGTGCTGCAGGCACTGGATGGCAATGTACTGGTGCCACTGCTGTTCTCTGAAGTGGTGAACCTGCATCCGGTTGCCATCATTCTGGCCATTCTGGTCTTTGGTGGCTTCTGGGGGGTATGGGGCGTTTTCTTTGCCATTCCTCTCGCCACCCTGATACAGGCCATTTTGCGAGCCTGGCCGGATGCCGAGGATTTCAGCGCTGATGCCACAAGCGAAGATCCGCAGTCATAGACGCTTCTGGGCCGCATTAGCACTGCTGGCAGTTTGCAGTGTATGCCTGGCCCTGTTCTGGGGATTCTGGCAACAATGGTCATGGCCGAAACCCGCCATCCTGACCCAGCTCCGTCTTCCACGAACGCTGCTGGCCTTTTGTACCGGCAGCCTGCTCAGTCTGGCCGGTGTACAAATGCAAGCCGCATTGCGCAACCCGCTGGCAGATCCCTATATTCTCGGCACTGCCAGTGGTGCCGGTGTTTTTGCGCTGGCTGCCGTACTGATGAGCTGGCCTGTCTGGGCCATACAAGCCGCCGGCATGACGGGTGCCATCGTGGCAACCATTCTCGTACTGTGGATCAATCTGCGCCGCCCCGATCCACTGCGCACCCTGCTGGTCGGGGTGGGTCTGGCCGCCGGTTTTTCCGCCCTGATCACATTGATGCTCAGTCTTTCGCCCAGCCAGCAGCTCAACAGTCTGCTTTTCTGGCTGATGGGGGATCTCTCCTCCGCCTCCTCGCCCGTATGGCTGGTACCGCTTACCCTGGCAACACTGTTTCTGGCCTGGCGTCAGGCCCGGGTGCTGGACGTACTGTCACTGGGGCTGACCAAGGCCAGTACACTGGGGCTGGATGCCCGGCGTAGTTTGCTTGTCACACTGGCATTCGCGGCGCTGCTGACCGGAATTGCCGTCAGCCTGGCTGGCCCCATCGGTTTTGTCGGCCTGCTGATTCCGCACATTCTTCGTCTCTGGCACGGGAGCCTGCATCAGGAACTGGTACCGGCCAGCGCGCTGTTGGGCGGCAGTTTTCTCCTGTTGGCCGACACCCTGGCCCAGCATCTTTTTGCCCCCTATCAGTTGCCGGTTGGTGCCGTCACAGCGCTGGCAGGCGCGCCGTGGCTGATCTGGCTACTGTGGCAGCGGCGCGAGGTGGCTCACGGATGCTGAGATGCACGCAGGTCCAATGCCCGCGATTGAAACTGGAGCCGCTGACAGTCCGGTTTTCCGCTGGACAGCATTGGGCCTTGCTGGGCCCCAACGGCAGCGGCAAGACCACCCTGCTTCATACCCTGGCCGGCCTGCTACCCTGCCAGGGTGAAATCCGTATCGGTGATACACCACTACTTCAGCTCAATGCCATGCAGCGTGCCCGTGAAGTGGCATTGTTACTGCAGGAGCATGGACAGCGATTTCCCTGGCGTGTAAGCGAGTACCTGCAAGTGGCGGCTTCGCCGCTGGGCCAGCCTCCCTGCCACATCGATCAAGCGCGCGACATTCTTCGCATACTGGAGCTGGAGGATTTACTCCATCGGCGCGTGGACCATTTGTCTGGCGGACAATGGCAGCGCGTCCAGATAGCCGCGGTACTGCTGCAAGACAGCCCCATCTACCTGTTGGATGAACCACTGAATCATCTCGACCCGCGCCACCAGCAGCAACTGATGCAACTGCTGGAGCAATATCGCCTGAAGGGCGGGCTGATTCTTTCCAGCATGCACGACATCAACCAGGCTTTTGGTCGCTGCACCCATGCACTACTGTTCTATCCGGACAGGCTGCTTGCCGGCACGGCGGCCGAGGTCATGCAAGCCGAGCCCCTTAGCCGGTTGTATGGTCTGCCACTGGAAAAACTCTCGGCCCAGGGACGGGAATGGCTGCTGCCCGCAGATCTGCCTGCAAACGATACAGTGTCTGGCCACTGAGGGCATACTTGCGCTCGAAAGGGCTGACGCCCGGTGCTTGCACCGGCTCCTTACAGGCCTCAACACCCAACTTGTTCAAGACAAAGGCAAATTCTTCCACATATACCAGCCAGTTGCTGCGCACTTCCAACACGCCACCCAGGGCCAGAAGCCAGGGTAAAACCGGGTGCCCGTGCCAGCGGCGCTGTATATGGCGTTTTTTTGGCCAGGGGTTGGGATAGAACAGAAAATGCCGTTGCAGACGAAACCCACCGTCATGCAGCAAGCGCCAGAAATCCTGCAAATCCGCACGAAGCAGCAGCAAATTATCCGGTTCAGGCAGGCTGCGCTGACGCTGCAGACGATGGCCGGACTGATCCACAGCCACAATCAGGCTGTCCGGATACTGGCCGGCCAGATGACGACTGCTGTCGCCGGTACCACAACCGGCATCCAGAATCAGACCATCGGCAGCCTGCTGCAATTGCGGCAGTACCTGCTCGAAGATTTCCAGGCTGTGCCTGGCCACCGGCCTGCGCCAGGGCTTTGTGCAATGACGTTCCAGCAGTACAGACAGATCTGGATGAACACCTGTCTGGTTGCTACTGACCGTGCGGGAATTGCCCTGATTCAACGGGGATTGCGCAGCTCCGCGGCGGAGATCACGTGCTGCATCAAGGGTTTGCCCTTGGCATCGAATACACGGATTTCCATCATGCGTTTCTTTCGCGGACCAGAGAAATGCAATTCACAGAAATTTTGCGTATTGATGACCTTCGTGTCAGCTACCAAAGGCGGTGTTCGCTTTTCCGACTTGACCCGGTGAGAGCCTGAAGTCAGTGGAGAACAAGTCAATTCATGCAGCGGGTACGCACCCTTGCGTTCCATGCGCAACAGTTCGGTATGATGACGGTCTCCACTGAGAAAGAGTACACCTTCGACCCGGCTGATCTTGAGCCAGTCCAGGAAATCCTTTCTTTCATACGGAAAATGGTTCCAGCCCTCATAGGGGTTGTTCAGGTTGAGAAACTGCCCACCACCGGCAATGATCTTGAAAGGCGCCCTGGAAGCCAGCAATGCATTTTTCAGCCAGTCCATCTGATCAGCGCCAAACAACCGTTTCTCCGGGGTTTCCGGGCCCTTGTCACCATCCCGGTAATAGCGATCATCCAGCAAAAACAGATCCACATCGTTGTAGCTGAACTGACCAAAAACCCCGGGCACATCTGGCAGACCATAACTGTCATTGGCCCAGTAGCGCTTGAACAGCTCCAACGCATGGTCCTTGTGCACCCAGCTCTTGTTGCTGTCGTTGGGGCCGTAATCATGGTCATCCCAGATGGCCAGATGATGGCCGGTACGCAGGAACTTCTGCAAGGATGGCAAGGCTCGGTCATGCCAGTAGCGGAGATGCATATCTGCCCGGGCCAGATAATCCACTTCCCGGAAATAAACGTTGTCCCCCAGCCAGAGCATCAAATCCGGCTTGCGCGCTGCCATGACATCGAAGATGGCCGGACTTCTGCCATAGGGCCGGCCGGGACGATCGTACTCTGTTTCATTGAAGTAGCTGCAAGAACCTGTCATCAAGGTAAATGCCGGCGGATCTTCCCGGAATTGCCACAGTTTCTGGGTGTGGA